>CAZMHE010000071.1:0-13051 GCA_964566015.1 uncultured Sangeribacter sp.
AATTGCATCACAACCTGCTGTGTTATTGTGAAATCAATAAATGTTAAAATTTATTGCGTTATGTTAATTAGAGGATTTACATGAACCTTTTTCAGGTGGAATTGTTGAAAAATAAAATTCTCTAATCGTACCAAGTTTCTTGGCTCTGCTCATAAGTTAGGGCGACACCGGAAAGTGTCGCCCTAACTTTATCTCATTAACAAAATAATTATAAACTGATTATATCTTCAGAAGGTCATACATGCCGTCACTGACGCTCCGGTCGGGTTGGCTTCAGGTATTATCTGCAGCTCATGTTTGCTTGCGAATGGTCTGGTATAAATCAAAGCGGATCCCGCTCCGATAGCCGCTCCGGCAAGGACATCCCACCAATGATGTTTTTTGGCATAGACACGCCCCCACCCTACATAAGTGGAGAGGACATAAGCGGGAACTCCCACTTTCCACCCATATCTCCTCTGCAGGAAAGTGGCGGTCGAAAACATTGTGCTTGTGTGTCCGCTCGGAAATGAGTGATGGTTGCTATAGTCGGGGCGACACTCCTTGACACACTGCTTCAGGATCAGGGATGCCGCCAAAGATGTACCAACCGAAAGGGCACCCTGCTTAAGTCCCTCCCAATCTCTCTCCACAAGGACACCTGTCAGAGCGGCCACGGGGAGAGCCAACAGAAGGACATCTGTAGATGTGCCTATCCCCTTCTCGGCCCGTGTTCGAGGGATCGGCTCATGCTCCTCTCCCATCACTACACAAGGCGCAGCAAGAAATATAAGGGATAAAAATATTATAAGAATTCTACTCATAAGAGATTCCACGTTCTTGAAAGTTCGAAAATCTTGGGAAGAAAAATGATGCAACCGACAATGACCGACGCAAGGGCAAGGAGTGTCACTGCTGTGGCTCCATAATCTTTTGCTCTCCCAATAAGGGGATCAATCTCTGTTGTCATCCTGTCTGCCAATGCCTCTATGCCGCTGTTAAGGGCTTCAGCCGCTATCACCATACCGATACACAAGACTATGGCGCACCATTCCATTGAGGAAATCTCAAGAAGAAAGCCGAGAATAATCGCCATTATAGCGGCCACCACATGAATACGTGCATTATGCTCATGTCTGAGAAGATCACGAAAGCCTTGCCAAGCATAGACAAAAGCCATAGCTCGCTTCTTCCAACTGAATTTCTGCAGATCCTTCATTCCGGCCAACTATATAATGGGTAATACCTTGACTCAGTCAGTTCTCAATAATCGTAGGAGAAACTGAACTGATCGACATAGAGTTGCGCTCCCGTACCGCCGGTGAAGAAATCACCATACTTGGAAGCGGCCGCCGTGATCTGGAGATAGCTCGGCACTTTGGATGTGCTCCTGTATTTTATCTCAATCTCGAAAGGCTGATAGGAATCCATCGTGCCGCCGAAAATCAGCTCACCATAGCCGATCACATAATCAGCATTTTTGTCAAACAGATTACGTGTAGCCGGTTTGGTGCGGATCTCGAATGGCGCAGTCCAATCAGTGAGGGCCACGTAGATATGACAGGAATCGGGACGCCCCTTGAGATCCTGATATTCGGCAGAGGCATAGTTTATCGGAGCTGTCTTGTACTGGTAATAACCTTTCAGTTTAGTCGGCCTCAGTGTCCACGGGCGCCCGAAGTCAAGTATGCCGTTAGTGCCATCGACTTTCTGGAAACTTCCCGTGTAGATTGATCCTGCGGCAAGTTTACCGATACCCGCGATACCGACAAAGAGAGTATTCAGCTCCGCGGACTTACCCGTACCCGTCGGGGTGTAGTCAGAAGGCACGACATTACTGTTGCCGAGAGTAGCGGCACCGGTGTTGCCCGTATCCCAATAGGGTGTGCCACCTTCAGCCCAGGGACACCAAATCTTCTTATTCTTAAGCCACCACTGGTCGAAGTCACCATCCGGAATATCTGCGGTGGCGTCAGTTGTGACGCGTATCTCATTCCCCTGCTCGTTGCCGGCAACAGCACGCACGATATACTCTGTCAACGGTTCAAGATGCGGAATATAAGCTGAGAAAGCACCCTCGGTCTGCGTCACAAGCGAGGGCGGCAAATCCTTCCACTGAGAATCTGTAGCCTTGCGATACTGGAATCCGCCCTTCATGTCTGAGGGGCAACTACCGTAGACCCAGACCACCTGACTCCAGGCGTCTGCTGCGGTAGTGTTAACCAAAAGTTCCGTCTTCTCGGCATAGATGGTCCAGTATTCCGTGCGTCCATGTGCTATGACTTCCACGCTTAACGGTCGCGAGAGATTGACAGGACCGGGACGCAGGTCCGGCACAAGTGTCGTAATCCCCTCCGGGCCGAGTTTGATACGCTCGATTGTCAGATTCTCAAGGTCGGCAGTCTCCGGAACAGACACAATCACACGGCAGGCTGCCGGGTCAATAACACTCTCGCCCACCTGACCTTCGATGCTGAAATATCTCTCGATCTCCTGCTTTGCGATAATCTCCCAATTATACGTCTGATAACGGGTGACAGTGATATGAAGCGGTCTGCTCATATCATACGTCCCCTCAAGGAGATTGACATCACTCTCCCCTCCGGGTGACACCGTAAACTCAGTGAAACGCACATTCTCTATATCAGTAGTCTCCTCAAGGTAGATGGTGACATCCTGGGCAAGGGAATCGATATAGGCTTCACGACTCTGACCCTCTGCCGCTATGGAGAGGATACGTTGCGGAATACGTGGATAAGGGAGGTCGTTATGGATACATCCCGCCAATGCCATGACAAAAAGCAGGGCAATTGAGAGGAAAGGTATTTTATGTCTGAAAGATTTCATAGTCATAGCTTGCGCAAAATTACGAAAAATTTGTCAACCAGCCACAAACAGACCTATAAAAAGCGGAGACCGACGAATCATCGGCCTCCGCAATCTTATAGCTGCTGACTGTTATCAGTTGTCGTAGACAAGCTCGAAGTCATCAAGAATCATTGTCGAACCCTCTCCACCGCAGAAGAAATCTCCAAATTTTGAGGCTGAGCAAACGATGATGAGATACTTGGCCTGATTGTTCTTGGCAGATGCCTTATACTCAAGATCGATTCTAACTTTCTCGAGAGTATCGTCAGCTCCGAAGGCGCTATCCCATGTCACCTGACCGTAAGCAAGGATACATGCCTCGTCCTTGTTGAAAAGTTTCTGATTTGAAGACTTGGTGCGAACCTCAACAGGCTCCGTGGAGAGAGCAACATAGATCTGAGCCTGATCTGTGTCGCCCTCAGCGAGATAACCGGCTTTTGCACCCTTCTTCTGCACTTCTCCCGGTCGGTAATTGGCGAAGAACTCGATAGCAGTAGGATGGCTACCATTATAGGGACGTCCGAATTCAAGTCGACCATCGGTTCCCTGAGTCTCCAAATATGTGCCGGTGAAAATATTACCTGCGGCAAATTTACCTACTGCACCAACACCTACAAACTGAGAGCGGAGCTTGGCTGCCTTCTGTCCGCTATGCTTAGGTGAGTCGATTCCCTGTGTCAGTGTTACACTCATCGTAGAAGAGCCGTGATTACCGGAATCCCAGAAGGTTCTCTGACCTCCGGCTCCCGGGATAAGAACCTTGGAATTTTCACTCCAATCAGACCAATCCTCAAAGCTTGCATTCGGGATGATGAAATGTGCCTCAGTCGTGAAAGTCTGTAAATTCGCATCCTCATAATCATCGCAGAAAGCTACATACTCGTATGTTGTTCCCGCCTCGAGTCCTTTCAACGTCACTGTGTAAGGGATTCTTACACCGGCACGTGTCGGTGCGCCTGAAGGAGTCGTTGTCGGTCGTGCCTCTGTCCACGCCGATTCACCCTGCTTACGGTAGCGGATACCATAATTGGTAGCCGCTGCATCGTAGATGTAACCGGTCAAAGTTGCTGAATGAGACTGCACCGCCATCGGTTCGTTAGCGGGGTCGGGAGCCGATGCCGTGCCGACAGGAGCGAGACGCTCTACTGCCGCATCGCTTTTGGCAAAACGGAACTTGGCGGTGCTACCGAAACCACGTCCGTCGGTTGCTGTAATTTCCATTACATACTCCTGATCACTCGCTGCGAGATTTTCGAGATATGAACTTGCAAACGTCAGGTAAAGCTCCTGAAGATCTCTTTCCCTGCCACTATTGTCAGCGATAGGATCTTTTGAACTTTGAAGAAGAACTTGGATTCCCTCTTTATTCAGTGAAGAGCAAGCGTCATAATCTGAAATGAGGTTCTTACCATTGACGGCACCTGCAAGATTCTCATAGTTATCGCTCAAATTAAGCTTCACACTTGAAAGACCACCATAACCGAGGACACGGACAACAACGTCACCGGGAATACCCTCGACAAGATTCAACTGGTCGTTGATGTCTACTACCTTACCGGCAACTTTGACGAGATAACCGGGAGCAGGGAATACCACCACATCCTGCTCAATGACAGGAACATCAACAATCTCGATCTTGACAAGTGCGCCACCTGTTGTGATGTCCTGAGCATCAGCCTTAAGAACGAGACTATAATGATGAGCACGCTCAACATTCTCAATCTTACCCTCCTTATGGAAATCAGAGCCGTCATTTTGCTTACCCTCGATCACATAGTTGAGTTCCTGAGGTGCAGGTTTCTCAGAAGAGCCATTGGGCATCATGAAATAGCCGGTGTTACCGAGAGTCTCACCTGAGAATTCGAGTTGTGCGCGGGTGTGCCCGATTGTCACCTTCACATCGGTGAGTGCATCCTTGAGGTCATTTGTGTTGATGGAGGCGAGGACGTTGGCGATATTGCATTTCAGGTCCATCGCATTTTGTCCCTCCTCGAGCTTAATCTTTTCGTATCCACGATAGAATTTCTTGTCGAAAGAAGCTGACACAGAGTCACCGCTCCAACCCTCGACAACATAGTCTCCTACAGGAAGTGAGATGCTGCTCGGGATGCTGTTCTTACCTTTATACTTACGTATTACACCACGCCCGGGTTCCTCGATATAGACCACAAGGTTCTCATTGAGGTAAGCCTCATCCATCTCACCGGCACGTGTAGAAACCTTCTTAATGTCGCCATTAAGGGATGTCTGCATAGAGAGTGTGGCCAATCCGGACTCCTGATCAAAAGGATTCTCGGCAGAACAAGCCTGAAGGATGATTCCGGCTGTCATAACGACAGCGGAACCAAGAAACAAATTCTTAATCTTTTTCATAGCTGTCGATATTAATTGTTATAAAGCATCAATGTCGTCTTTGTAGTTCCTGAGGCATCGGAAATTGTAAAATGGAATTTATGATTTCCGGGGCCAAGAGCCTGCAAAAGAGGCATGAAATTACCGAGATTATTTATATGAACCTCAAGCTGACCTTCCACATCCTCACATACCGGGAAATCGAAGCCCTCATCAGGGTATGACCCGCTCAGTGCTTCCTTAAATTCACCCGGATTAATCAGGTCCAGATGATCTGAAAGACCAGCGCCCTCCAATTCGTCTGCAGTGAGTGTATTCGATTCTATATCGACCATGAACTCAGTGAAACCTGTTTCGCTTGTAAATGTAAGACGATAATCAAGACCATCGGTAATTTCGATAGGTGTATTGAACTGGAGTCCACCAAGTGATTCTACCTTCGGGCCATTCTGAGCCGGAGGTGTGGGAGGATCTTCCGGATCCTCTGTACCCGGTTCCGGATCCTCTTTAGGACGTTCGTCATCATCAAGAACCTTATCGGGTTCGATCTCGACACCGAGATTGATATCTGTCACCGACACGGAGGCATCAACCTCGATCGTACCGGGGACATCACCGGTAGTCTCCCCCTTATGGTTATGAAGCTTGAAAGTGAAGCGGTAATGATTACCGGCAGCGACTCCGTCGAGAGTCTTGGTCTCAGTGATGTCGTTACCATCGATTTTTCCCTTGAAGGTAGCCACGATAGTAGTCTCTCCACCTGCCTTGAAAAATCCGGGGGTGGCAGACTGCGAATGATTCTTGTAGAATGACAGGGTACTTGTGCTATGGTTGCCAAGTCTCACCTCAACATGAGCGTCATCATCCATGCGCTGTGCAAGGATCGGATCGAAATAGACCGAAGTCTTCACATTGCAGAGATTGCACTTGATGGCTCCGATATTTGAAGTGATACTCTTCGGGGAGATAACGAACTCATCAGACTGACCTTTATAGTAAGGAGAATTGAAAGCCGCCACGTTATCCTCGCCATACTCGGCATAGATAGTGTAAGTTCCTGAGGGGAGCTCAACGATGTCGGGCATTTCACCATACTTGTAGGTTGTGTAAGGTGAGCCGGTCTTTGCGTCTGTGAAGACAATCTTGAAATCGTCCATATTGAACTCCTCCTCGTCGGCACGGGTAGGAGCCTTCTGCTTGATTGTCTCCTCTGTGCTCACATTGAGATCGAGAGCTTCTTTGCTGAACTGGCCGACACCCTCCTTATCTTCGTCACCGACGAAAGGATTCTCCGACGAACAGCCGCCGAGAACGGCGCCGACTGCCAGCATTGAATATATAAATAATTTTTTCATTTGTTTAGTTGTCGAAAGTTGTTACTTGATTTTTTAGCTGACAATCGGGGTCTCAATAACCGAGCACGACATTGTTGACAATCAGTTCAGATCCCTTAGCGAAAGCATGGTAACTATTAGCCCCAAGAGTATGATTTCCCATAGTTTGACGCTCATTCAGGTCACTGCCCGAAGGAATCTCAATAGTCGGATTATCTGCTGTGGATGAACGGAATCCAATTACTAATTTCACACCCTTTACTCCAAAAGGATATGAGGGGAGGGTAATTGTCTTATTTACCGTATTGAGGGCATTATCCAATTCAAGTGTACTTTCAGCTATCGGTGTGCCGTTACTTCTAAGCACCTTCACATATGCTTCACCCTTTTCACCGTTCTTGCCATCATATCGATAATCAAACGAGACTGTTGAAGGACGTGATGTGAATGCAACACCATCAGTGCGATGGGGAGCACCGTCAAAGCTGTAAGTTCCGAGGAAAAGTTCACCAGCCTGTTTTTCCAACTGATCTTCTGATGGAGCATTCGTACAATAATAAACCCTGCTTCCCGCGCCACCAGAGGTTTCAGGAGTGTGTCCAGAATGATTATAACCCACAGTGCGGACAATTGCCTCATTATTTTCAACAAACGTTGAGGGAACGAGGAACCAAGTATTTTTATTTGAAGAACCGGACCAGCAGGTCAGATCATTTAGTGTCGCCCAACCATTCGGGGTGGAGCGGACAATACTTGACTTGAGCGTGTAATCTACAGGCCAAACACTATATTTTCCACCTACCTGCACATCTGTGATATGAATTGTCTCAGTTGTAAGGCTGAAATCACCATTTACTAATGGTTGTTCAGTCTCTGTACGGAATGTTGCAACCTGAGTTGTCGAACCATTACGATCCTTGACAGTTCCCAAACCTAAGGCATAATTGGAATAATCGTTAGCAGACTGCAAGCCGCTGATCTCAATGATACCCTTCTCAGAATCGCGTGTGACATTCGATTCAGACTCTGAGGAATTACCTTTATAGATCTTAGCCTGTTCAACAACAATTTTGACTAATTCTGTATTATCCGATTTGATGCGTAGTTTAACTTTCTTCGCAAGCGCATCAGTCTCAATCTGGTAAACGGGCATCTCAATGGCAAGAGCAACCGGGTCTGTCTCTTTGCTTCCATAGAAACCAATTACCCTGAACTGGCTGTCAAGGATAGTCGGGACTTGAAGACGATATGTAAAGGTGTAGACACCAGCACGTGTCGGCATAGGAGCCGGAGCAGAAAGAAGTTCTGCAGGGACTTCGTCATAACCCTCCTCATGCTGCACCTTGAATTTTACCTGATCTTTGATTGCCTCGCAATTTGACACAACCTTAACATCCATTGTATTGCCGAGGAATTGCGGTTTATTATCAGCAGCCTCGATACCCAAAGTTACAGGTAAAATGTCAACCTTCAATGTAGGCTCGGCACTTGCCTCAACAACACGGCCGAGAGCATCGGTCACCGACAGAGACAAGGTATAAGAACCGAGTCCGGCGCGGCTTATGAAATCCTTGAAGTTGACGACAGCGAGTGAACCGACGTTCCTGAAGAGACCTGAGCAATCGACACCGGCCTCGTTGAGCTGTGCCTGTGTGCCGGCATCAGCCCCAACAAGTTCAATGGTCTTACCCGCAAGGACATTGTTGGCTCCGAGCACCTTAAGTCTTGCAGACTGTATGCCGCCATAACAGAATACATGGAACTCAGGGCTCTCTCCTGTATATTTAATCTGCTCGAAATGCTCGATTGCACCATTCTCCGGAATATTGTTTGTCTCAATATAGGGAGCAGGGGCATTGAATAGTTCGTCACTCAGCACAATATCGACAGTCTCAGCTATGATCGTCTCTTCGAACGCCACTGAAAGCACCGATTCTCCTGTAGTAACATCATTCACTACATTTACCGTGACAATGTAGTGATGCTTGGCAGTAGTGGTCACCTTGGCAATACCTAATGTAACTTTCTTACCATTATCATCTGTTACAGTGGCCTCAAGTGAAACCTCACCGACAGGAACAAATGCAGGTCTTGACTCGGAAGAAGTAAAATTGACAACCTGCCCTGATTTATCTGATTTAGCTGTAACCGTTACATTTGAAAACCATTTACCCATATTGTCAGCATAGCGGACGCTAAGCATTGCATTGGCAAGAGAAGCCGTAAGATTTGCCGGAGTCTCCTCACCGAGGATGACATTCACATGGGTTGAACCGGTAAAGTAAGGTTTGTCAAAGCCCATTGAGTTTTCAGATCCGTAAGAAGCTGAAAGGGTGTAACTGCCCATCGGGAAACCCTCCTCCTTGTTGAAGGCCGCGAGGCTGCTCCAGGTTTTTGAATAGGTGCCGTCATCACTCTTTAGCGACACACCAAATTCATCAGCACCCGGTATTACCGGACACACGTTGTCCTCAGACCTTGTGGCGCGGAGGACATTCGCGTCGGTGGAAAGCATAAGCGAAATACGCCCGCTTTCACCGGACTCATCACCCCAGGGGGCCTCGTTGCTGCACGAAGTCGCAAGCAACCCCATGCAGACGGCCGCAAAGGTGAGTCCTTTTGAAATTGATTTCATGATGATATGTTTTTAGTTAGAATAGTATCGAAACAAACACCGCTTCCCAACCATCCGGCAAATATTAAATTGCCATCTGATTCAGGAAGTACGGCCCCGATTCCACAAAGGGACTTAATCGGCAACGCAAATTTAAAAATTATACTTCTATAAGAGAAATTATTATTCCAATTGAGTAAGAAATATCCTGATTTGACCAATAAAACCTCCCTCTTTCGAAACGAATGTCCAGATTTGACCTATTTCAACACCCGTTATCACACCTGCTAAAGGTAGACCGATATTCCGAAAGCGATATTGAAGATATTAAAGCGGAAATTGGCTCCGGAAGTGAAGCGGCTACCCATATCAACTCCGTCCACAATCTGCTTCTCATTTTTCAGGCTTACGCCAAACACACCGAAGGAGATGTTGAAAGCTACGGGATCCATGATAAAGATGCTGAGACCCGGCGAAAAGTTGAGGGCCGCCGTCATCGTGTTGGTGTGTGTAGTCTTCAGCACACTGTTGTAGGGGCGGGTAAAATCGGAATTACCGGAAGAGAAGGCAAGTTCCACCTCGTTGAAGATGCCGAAGCGTCCACGGCGGGCAATGCCGAAATACTGGCGATATGTGATGGCCGCAGTATAGCTTTCGGAACGGTATTCGATGTCATGAAGATTGAAATTCATATCCTCATCGATGTCTACCTTAAAAGAATCGATGCGGGCTTTACCGGATGTGTACCCGAAACGCATACCGACCGAACGGTTGTTGTCAATGAAGTAGGAGAAGTAGGGGCGTATTGAGAAAAGGTGCCCTGAAAGGTCAATATCCGACATAAGGTCGAATACCTCGAGATCACTTGTGGAAAATTCCCCGTAAGAGGCCGTCACACCGAATCCCCACACACCTTTCGGCACGAAAAGGTAGTTGAAGAGTCCGCGGTCATAGCGTCCGAGGTTTCTGTCACGGGTCACCATGTTGATTGTATCCCCGCGGAAAATCACGCGCTCGTCAAGGTTCACCGATGATTCCCTCTCCCCTTTTCTTGCGATTGCCGGGAACAGGACATCGGAAGAAGACCCAACCGGGAGTGTAGCCATAGGAATCACCTCCCTTACCGCCACACTGTCAGGCTTATTACCCGAAGGCATTGATTCTTCAATAACCGTTGCAACCTCCGGACTTACCGGAGGGCTTACCGGAGAACCTACCGGACTCTCAGTGACTACAATCACCTCCTTCTGCGGCAGTGAGCGACGCAGAGAGTCGGAGAGTTGGTAAGTCTTGCCATAGAGCACCTCATCGTAGCGGTATGTCACTTCCGTGCGACGCACAATACGCGTCTCCACAACCGTATCGGTCCGGGTGATGGTGTCGGTATAGACACGCACAGGCTCTCCGGCCGACATCTCTGCTATTGCGGCTATCGTGAGAAATATTGTTGCAAGTATCCCTTTCATAGCCGGTTATAGGAAGAATGTCACTCCAAACTGTATGGAGAACAGGTTAATACGGAAATTTGCTGATTTGGAGTTGCGACGCGACTCATAAATCTGATCTTTCAGTGC
Organism: uncultured Sangeribacter sp.; assembly: GCA_964566015.1. GTDB lineage: Bacteria > Bacteroidota > Bacteroidia > Bacteroidales > Muribaculaceae > Lepagella. The sequence goes on from CAZMHE010000071.1 coordinate 10,722, forward strand.
CTTTGTGGCGGTATAGCTGAAACCGAGCACACCTATATTGACCTCAAGGGCTGAATAATTATTGAGGAAGACCGTGACACCGGGAGCAAGACCCACATCAAGTGAGAAATTACGCTCATACGTGCCGGTAAGCGACTTTCCGACACCCGTCGTCAGTTTAGACTGGCCACCTCCGATCTGAAGCTGCAGCTCGTTGAAGAAACCGAAACGCGTTGACTTACCGATCGAGAAATAATTGCGCATCATCCCGGTGAAATAATAGTTGTGCGCAAGGCGATAGAGATGATCTATTGAATAATCAGTCTCCGAATCGAGGATGACATCGGCATTCTTCAACTTCGTGAGTGAACGCGCGTAGGAGAAGCGGCCTCCGAACGCAAGATCATCGCGCACGGCATAAAGCAACATCGGAGAGACCTTGAAACTGTAGGTGTCGCCTGAGATACCCTCGAAAATAAGGAACTGATATTTACTCTGAGTCGACATGGCGTAGGAGACCGACACACCGGTGATCCACTGCCCCTTCGGCACGAACACTACCGACTCAATATCACGCGAGAACTCCTCGAGTTGCTCTGACGGGCTTTCCGCCACATCCTCCGTCTCCCCCTGCCGCAAACTCTCCTCAGGGGAGACAACGGCGTCACGCTCCGATCCATTTTCGGCCCGGAGCGTGAAGACGGAGCACCCGATTAGGAGTGCGATCAGATACAGTCTGAAGCGAATCATTTCGCAAAGTTAAGCAAGATATGCCAAACCCGCAAAAATTATCATTTATTATTTCTTTCTTGACTTGCCGAGAATATCGAACAATGTCCCTACGGGAGAAGCCTGTTCAGTCTGTTCAGACCCCACCTGCTCCTCCTGTGTCTGTCCCTCAGCGGCGGGAGCGACACCCTTGTAGGCCATCTTGAAACCGATATTGGCTCCGTCGTAGCAGTCGAGAAGCGTGCTCATTGTCTTTGCAATCTGCATACCTGAGATCTTGCCGATCGTAGAGATAAGCTCCTTAAGTTTCTTGGCGTCGAACATCAGGTCGAGATTGTTTCCGCTCTTCTGGATATAGGAGGTGAACTGACCGATCTTCATAGACTTCAGAGCCATGATGTTGAAGGTGAACTCACCCTTCTCATCCTTGGCCACAACCGTGCCGCTCAAAGGGATATTCTTTACTGTCAGTGTGAAATTACCCTCCTTGTCTATGACAAGCTTCATGCCGTTGAGGCCATACTTCTGATAATAGGGATCGAGCTTGGTCTCCAGAGCGGCAGCTCCTGCGAGACCACCAGCCTGCTGAAGGAAATTATCGCTCTTGAAGGTGATTGCCGGACCCTCCGACTCATACTGACCGGCGAGATCCTCAACCGTAAGATCTGATTTGGAGAAGATTCCGGAAAGGATATTTCCGATTGTGGATGCAGTGCCCGACTCACCCGAGCCTCCGCCGAGACCTTTAAGGAGATCTCCGAGACCCTGCGCCTGGACTGCGGAAGCCGCCATCAGCGCGATCGATAAGATAATTGCTTTAATTTTCATTCTTTTATTTTCTTCTTTGTGCTACTTGTTTTCTTTGCCGTGGCTGACTTCGCAGTCGAAGTCTTCTTTGTTGCGGTTTCCTTTGAAGCGGTAGTCTTCTTTACCGTCTCCTTTGCCGTAGTCTTTTTGGCAGCTTTTGTTTTCTTCGGAAGATCCTTTACCCTGCGAAGCACCTGTGCCGTCCTGGCGGGGAGATACATCTTGAGCCATCCCTTTCCGGAAGGTGAATAAAGGGGATCCGGGGTAGTGAAATGATTCACCTTGTGGTCGATAAGCCCATAACCGCCAAACTCTGCGGCATCGCTGTCGAGAACCACCTCATACTCTCCGGCCGGCGCGAGGAAGCCGTAGCCATCGAAACTCTTCACCGGATTCCAGTTGAAGACGAAGATAAGGTCGCCGCGTCCGAAGGCAAGCACCTGATCGTCGTCTTTCTCCCAAAGCTTCTCGACCGGGAGAGCCTGGAAGTTGTAGACATTGGAGACGGTCTCGACCATGGCGTTGTCAAACGCGTTGAGGAATCGGTATTTCAGGTCCTCGCGGTCTACAAGATCCCACTGGCGGCGGGCATACTTATAGCTCCAGCCGTTACCTTCACGCGGGAAGTCGATCCATTCCGGATGTCCGAACTCGTTGCCCATGAAGTTGAGATAGCCGCCGTTGATGGAAGCGAGCGTCACGAGTCTTATAAGCTTATGCAGGGCCATGCCACGGTCTACGGTATAATTATTGTCGCCAACCATCATGTGCCAGTACATCTCCTTGTCGATAAGGCGGAAGATGATGGTCTTGTC
>CAZMHE010000072.1:0-12899 GCA_964566015.1 uncultured Sangeribacter sp.
GTGTCCCTCCTTGTCGATCTCGAAGCGTACCTCGGCACGGTCGAATTCGAGCGCACCCGCCTCGTAGCGGCGGTGACGGAGCTCCTTGGCGAGCTTGTCGAGGGTGAGCACCTCGCGGGCGAAATCGCCCTTCCCGGTCTCGATTATCTCCTGAGCCTCCTCGTAGGTGAAGCGGCGGTCAGATTTGATGACCGTGCGACCGATGCGGTAGTTGATGACGTTGGCCTTCTGGTCGAGCTCGAAGATGGCAGAGAAAGTCAGCTTCTCCTCATTGGGACGCAGGGAGCAGATACCGTTGGAGAGGTGCTCGGGGAGCATGGGGATGGTGCGGTCAACGAGATACACACTCGTGGCGCGCTCCTGAGCTTCGCGGTCTATGATTGAATTGGGATGTACGTAATGGGTGACATCGGCGATATGCACGCCGACCTCCCAGTTGCCGTTGGCAAGCTGACGGATTGAGAGGGCGTCGTCGAAGTCCTTGGCGTCGCGCGGGTCGATCGTGAAGGTGGTGACGCCACGGAAATCCTCCCTCTTGGCAACCTCCTCCGGAGTGATTCCGGCGCCGATCTTGGCGGCTGCCTTCTCCACATTCTCGGGGTATTTGTAAGGGAGACCGAACTCGGCGAGGATGGCGTGCATCTCCGCATTGTTCTCACCTTTGCGTCCGAGAATATCGACCACCTCGCCTCGGGGATTCATCTCCTCGTCGCGCCATTGCACGATGCGGGCGATTGCCTTGTCGCCGGTCTTTCCACCCTTCAGCTTCGAGCGGGGTATGATGATGTCGGCGGCAAGGAATTTGGAGTCGGTGACAAGCGATGCATAGTTCTTCTCCACATTGAGTGTCCCGATGAAGACCTGGTCTTTCGGCTCGATGATCTCGATCACCTTTGCCTCCGGATCCTTGTCGCGGCGACGGGCGGAGATCTCCACCTTCACCTTGTCGCCGTTGAGGGCGTGCATGGAGTTGCGCTCGGCCACGTTGATCAGTTCGTCGTCGATCATGACGCCATTCTTGCCGTTGCTGCGGCGCACGAAAAAGCCGACATTCTCCGTGCCGCGGTTGGAGACAGCCTTGTATTTACCCAAGGATACCTCCTGCAGCAGGTCGGCCGCCACGAGTTCATCGAGGAGATTAATCAGATCCATGCGGTTGGCGGGGTGAGTGGCTCCGACCGCAAAGGCAATCTGCTTATAGTTGAACGACTGTCTGTTTTCCTTCTCCAGGAATTTCATGACTTTCTCCTGAAGTTCTTTCTTCTTCATCCGGGGCGCGCTGCCTGTAGCTTTGTCTGTATTTTTCATATTTCGGGTTGTCTTTTCGTAGTTTTGATGTGTCTATTATCATTATAACGCGCCACCGGGGCATAATTCTTTATGGCGGGAGGATTATTCTTTCCCGCCACCCTCGTTGTCGATGACCGTTTCGGGATGAAAATGGCGATAGACGATCATCCCTTTTGAGTGGCCGATCGCCGCGCAGAGATCCTCGGCCGATGCCTCCGACACTCTCTTGACGCTCTTGAATTCCTTCATGAGGGTGCGGGCCGTGACGTCGCCGATCCCCTTGATGGAATCGAGCTGACTGCTCACCTGCCCCTTCGACCGCCGCAGGCGGTGATGTGTGATGCCGAAGCGGTGGGCTTCATCGCGGAGATGCTGGATCACCTGAAGGCTCCGGCTCTTCTTGTCGATATAGAGGGGCAAAGTGTCTCCGGGGAAATAGATCTCCTCGAGCCGCTTCGCGATGCCGACGAGTGCCACCTCTCCCCTTATCCCCATTTCATCGAAAGCCTCGACGGCTGCGGAGAGCTGACCCTTGCCGCCGTCGACCACAACCAACTGCGGCAACGGCTCCCCCTCGGCCATCATACGGGAGTAACGCCGGTGGAGCACCTCCTTCATCGAGGCGAAGTCATCGGCACCGACAACCGTCTTGATGATGAAATGGCGGTAATCTTTCTTGGAGGGCTTCCCGTCGCGGAATACGACACAGCTCGCCACGGGGTTCGTGCCCTGGATGTTCGAGTTGTCGAAACACTCTATATGGCGTGGCTGCACATTGAGTCTGAAGTCGCTCTTCATCTGCTCCATCAGCTGCTCCACGCCCCTTTCCGGATCGCTCTTCTGAGCCATCTTCTCCTTGTCGGCCATATATTGCCGCACATTCTTCATGCCGACATCGAGCATCTTCTTGCGGTCGCCCCGTTTCGGCACGACCATCGAGACACCTTCCATCTCCGTGTCCGGGAGGAAGGGCACGATAATCTCGCGAAATTCCAGATTGAACCTTCGGCCTATCTCGACAATGGCGAGCGAAAGAATCTCTTCCGGAGTCTCGGCGAGACGGCGGCGAAATTCCATATTGAGACTCTGCACCACGGCCCCGTGATGGATGTGCATGAAGTTGACAAACGCCGAATCCCCGATTTCATCGTAGGCGAAAATATCGGCGTCTCCACCCTCCCCGACTCCGATCACTGACTTGGCGTTGTAGGTCTTGACAATCTCATATTTCTCCTTCACCTCCTGCGCCTCCTCGAATTTCCATTCATCGCTGAGGCGTTGCATCTCGTCGCGCAGATAACGCTCGAGCACCACGGTCTCGCCGTTGAGAATCTGGCGCACCTGCGCCACATAGCGTCCGTAATCTTCAGGAGAGACGAGTCCGCGACACGCACCTCCGCATTTCCCTATATGATAATCGAGGCAGAGACGGAACTTCCCGCGTGCGATACTCTTCTCTTCGAGAGCATGGCGGCAGCTCCTCAGAGGATAGACATCACGGATGAGCTGGAGCACCACTTTCGCCGCCTGCGGGTGGCTGTAAGGACCGTAATATTTCCCGGCAATCCCCTTCTCGCGGGTCATGAAGACGCGTGGATAAAGTTCATCGGTCACGACAATCCAGGGGTAGGATTTGTCATCCTTGAGCAGCACATTATAGTGGGGTTGATACGCCTTGATCATGGCGTTCTCGAGATGGAGCGCATCCTGTTCGGTGGCCACCACTATGAAGCGCATGTCCACGATGTTGCGCACGAGGAGGTTCGTGCGCGTCGAATCGTGGCGGCGGTTGAAGTATGAGGAGACCCTCCTCTTGAGCCTTTTGGCCTTCCCGACATATATGACCTTCCCGTTTTTATCGATGTACATGTACACCCCGGGGGAGTCGGGAAGGTTGAGTATCTTCTCCCGGAGATGTTCGCCGGGACGGTTATTCAGGATATCGTCGCGTGTCCGGTCGGGGGTAAATTCGATATTGAACCTACCCGTTTTATCGATGTCGCGTCCCGTGTCGGCGAGGAGCGATTCGATGGAATCGCGAATATCCTTTTCCATTAATATTTGAGAAGTGTCGTCACCTCACAATCTGCCGGAAGGTGCGAACGCCCGTCGAGGGCTGTGAGTTCCACGACAAAGTTGATGTAGATTTTCTTCGGATTCATGCTCTTCACGAGTTCATAGCAGGCCTCCATAGTGCCGCCGGTGGCAAGGAGATCATCGTGCAAAACCACGACGTCATCGGAAGTGATGGCATCGCTGTGGAGCTCGATGGTGTCAACGCCATACTCTTTCGCATAGGCTTTCTTGACCGTGACGGAGGGGAGCTTACCCGGTTTGCGGGCAGGCACGAATCCACATCCAAGTTTATAGGCGAGTATGCTTCCGCCGATGAAACCGCGCGATTCTATACCCACAACCTTTGTCACACCCTTATCTTTATAAAGAGCCGCGAGCTCGTCGCCCATTATACGGAGGGCCTCACCGTTTTTCAACATTGTCGTAAGATCGCGGAAGATGATACCCTTGGAAGGGAAGTCAGGCACATCGCGGATCATTGATTTGAGATCTTCAAGTTCCATAATAATATTTTTAAAATTAGGTTGTTATTTTAAAATTGTTCCACGTGGAACAATCACGGAATATCACCGGTGCAGGAGCACGAGGAGGATACTGATGTCAGCCGGCGATACACCGGGGATGCGCGACGCCTGACCGATCGTAGCCGGACGGATTGCCTCAAGTTTCTGACGAGCTTCCGTCGAGAGGGCGTGGAGCTGAGAGTAATCAATATCGGCAGGGAGTTTCACATATTCGAGTCTCTTCCCCTTCTCGGCAAGCTCTCGTTCACGGTCAATATAACCTGAATATTTTATCAGTATCTCGGCTGCCTCAACTATCTCCTCGCGTCGTTCCTCCGGAATCTGGTCAAGGCGTTTCCTTAGTTGCGGAAGAAAATCTGCAAGATTGCGGAAATTAAGTTGCGGTCGGCGCAGAAGGTCTGCAAGACGGGTGGAAGCAGTCAGCGGTGTCGTGCCTAATTCAGTCAGATGGCTGTTGATCTTCTCCCCCATCTTGACGGTATGATTCGCCGCCCACTCGAGAAGAGAATCCCTTTCCCGACGTTTGCTCACTAAGGCGGCGAGGCGTTCGGGAGAGGCAAGACCGATGGTGGCACCTCTCGGCGTCAGACGCATGTCAGCATCATCCTGACGGAGAAGGATACGGTATTCGGCTCGCGAGGTAAACATACGGTAAGGCTCGTCGACACCCTTTGTCACAAGATCGTCGATCAGCACACCGATATAAGCTTCGTCGCGACCGAGTACAAACGGCTCCTCACCTTTCACTGAAAGCGCGGCATTGATACCGGCCATCAGACCCTGAGCTGCGGCTTCTTCATAGCCGGTGGTTCCGTTGACCTGACCCGCGAAATAGAGTCCCTCCACCAATTTCGTCTGGAGGTCATGGGTCAGTTGCGTTGGGTCGAAATAGTCATATTCGATTGCATAGCCGGGACGATAGAAATGCACATTGCGCAGTGCGGGTACTTTCTGAAGAGCCTCGAGCTGAACCCGCCAGGGTAATGAACTCGAGAAACCGTTTATGTAGAACTCGCCTGTCTCCTCACCCTCCGGTTCAAGAAAAAGCTGATGACTCTCCTTGTCGGCGAAGGTGACAATCTTCGTCTCGATACTCGGACAATAACGCGGACCGATACTTTGGATCTGTCCGTTGTAGAGGGGGGAGTCTGCAAGGTTATCTCTAAGCACGGCGTGAGTCTCCGGATTTGTATGCACGATGAAGCAGCTCCTCGGTTTCAATCGGCGTCCCACTCCGGGGAGGAAGGAGAATTTGTGGAAGTCACGTTCCACGAGCTCCACCCTTGTCTCAGCCTCCGGAGAAATATCCTCCTTTACGGCCACAAGATCATCCCCGTCCTGACGCTCCGTCAGAGAGAAATCGATCGAGCGGGCATCGATCCTCGCAGGGGTGCCGGTCTTCATCCGCAGCGACGTGAAACCAACCTCCACAAGCTGCTCCGTCAATCCTGTTGAGGCACTTTCCGAAATGCGTCCGCCGGGTAGTTTGGTCGCTCCGAAGTGCATCAGTCCGTTGAGGAAAGTGCCCGCCGTGAGCACAACCTTCTTACACAGGAAACGGAAACCCAATGCCGTCTCGACACCGGCCACCCTTTTCCGCGTGATTCCGTCCTCGTCAGGACACTCCTCAAAAATGAATGATACGACCATATCCTGAAACAGGGAAAGGCGGGGAGTTGTCTCGAGCACATGACGCCATGCGTCTATATAACGGGCGCGGTCGGTCTGCACACGCGGCGACCACACCGCCGGACCTTTCGACCGGTTGAGCATACGAAACTGTATGGCCGTGAGGTCAGCTATGATACCCATCTCGCCGCCAAGCGCATCTATTTCCCTGACAATCTGCCCTTTTGCAATACCACCGATAGCCGGATTACAAGACATCTGTGCTGTCTTGTTGAGATCAGCCGTGATAAGGAGCGTCTCAGCACCGAGGCGCGCCGACGCAACGGCGGCCTCGCAGCCGGCATGACCGGCCCCGATCACAATCACATCATAATCAAATCTCATTGCGCTGTTCCCTCCTTGATATTGTTCCAGAGAGTCAAAATATTGTTCCATAGAGTCAAAGCATCATCCTCGGCAGCCTCCATAATCTCCCTTTCGCCGGGACCCTTATCGTCGATGCCGCATAGGTGAAGCACACCGTGGGCTATGACACGGTGAAGTTCACTGTCATAGCTGACACCGAGACCCTCAGCATTGCTGCGCACCGTGTCGAGGGAGATAAATATGTCTCCGCCAATCTTGTTGCGGAAGGTATAATCGAAAGTGATGATGTCCGTGTAATAGTCGTGTTGAAGAAATTCGCGGTTAACCCTGAGAATCTCCTTATCGTCACAGAAAAGATAGTTCACATTCCCTACACGATAATCATGCGTCGCGGCCACCTCCTCGAGCCATCGGGCAGTCATGGCCAGATCGATCAGAGGCATCGCCACATCTTTGGTTTCAAATCCAATCATTATATAGAGTATTCAATATTTGCGCAACCGGAGTCTGACCCTGGAGTCAGGCCATTGCAAAAATACAAATTTTCCCTCTTATCAGCAACAAGCCCGAGGATTTATATCATATTAACTTAAGTTTCGCAAGCTCAACTTAAGGGTTATAAGGTTATAAGGTTATGGGGTTAGCATTTTTGAATGGAAAATTATTCATTGTGATTTTAGATAAAAAATATTAACCTTATAACCTGCGAAGCAATAACCTCCTAACCTTCAACTTTCGCAAGCGAAAGTTGAATTATAATAAGGAGAATCGGATTTTTCAGGATAAATTTTCAATCCTGTTTATAAAACCCATATAGGGTTAATTTATTGCCGTTTATCTCAAAAATCATCGGAATTAACTGCATCGAGAATCCAATCTTCATCTATTCCCCATCACTCACCTGCAAATTTCCCATCCTGAAAGCAGAAAATGTGAAGAGTGAAAAATGAAAAATGAAAAAAAAAAATGAAAAAAAATTAATTCCAAATTCAAAATTCCAAATTCAAAATTATTATTACTTTTGCATCTCACCAAACCAACGACAATATTACAAGCTCTATGAATTTAATTGCCGCCACAGGAGCCGACGGTGCGATCGGTATCAAGGGTGACCTCATCTGGCACATCCCCGAAGATCTTCGTCATTTCAAGCAACTGACGATCGGACATCCGGTCATCATGGGTCGCAAGACCTGGGAATCACTCCCCCGCCGTCCGCTCCCCGGAAGACGCAACATCGTCGTCACCCGTAATCCGGAATTCCGTGCTGATGGCGCCGAGACTGCCAACTCCCCTCAGGAGGCTATGGAGATGACCCGCGGAGAGCAACCATTCGTCATCGGAGGTGAGCAACTATATAAAGCATTCCTTCCCCTCGCGTCGCGATTTTACCTTACAGAGATCGATGCAGTCTCCCCCGAAGCAGACGCCCGGATACCCTTCCCACTCGATCCGGAAGAATGGCGACTCGAAGAGGCCTCTGAAACAATCACCACACCCTCCGGCCTCAACTACCGGTTCACGACATACCGTCGCATCACCACTCCGCAATGAAAATCGCGATCATAAACAAAAGTGACTCCACCGGGGGAGCCGCAGTTGTCTCCAGGCGACTGATGGAGGCGTTGCGTGCGCAGGGTGTGGATGCGCAGATGATAGTTGCGGAAAAACTGACCAACTCCCCATTCGTCCATACCGCCGCATCCTCCATTCTCATCAAGGAGAAATTCATAGCCGAACGTCTCAAGATATTCGCGGCCACAGGTTTCAGGAGAAAGAACCTCTTCAAGATCGACACCGCCTCCGACGGTCTGCCTCTCTGGAAACACCCCGTTGTCGCGTCAGCCGATGCCATATTACTGAACTGGGTGAATCAGGGATTGCTGTCATTGAGGGGTATCAGGAAAATCCTCTCCCTCGGCAAACCGGTGATATGGACCATGCACGACATGTGGAACATGACCGGCGTGTGTCATCATGCCGGAGAATGTCAGCGGTTTATGAAGAATTGCGGTAACTGCCCGTTGCTGTCACCGTTCGATTACCCATCCGACCTCTCCCGGTCAACATGGAAGCGTAAACACCACCTCAACTCCCTTCGGGATAAGATACACTATGTGGCTGTAAGCTCCTGGCTTGCCCGAAAAGCGTCACAAAGTTCACTACTCTCCGAGGCGGATGTCACCGTCATACCGAACGCGTTCCCCCTCTCCCCTACCCTCACGCGCAAGGGACATCGCGACAAAATCACCATCATCTACGGAGCGGCACGCCTCGACGATCCAATCAAGAATCTCCCGGCCCTGATAGCGATGACCGATACACTCCGCAAAGATTATCCGGAGTTAGCTGACCGCCTGCAGATCCTGACTTTCGGCACGGCAAAATATCCTCAGTCTCTCGGGGGAATCTCCCTGCCGGTGCGCCATCTCGGTCGCATAAACGGCGAGGAAGCCATCAGGAGAGTTTACGAAGAGGGTGATATACTCGTATCACCCAGTCACTACGAGACTCTCCCCGGCACACTCGTAGAGGCACAGGCCTACGGGTGCATCCCCGTCAGCTTCGACCGGGGAGGGCAGCGAGACATTATCACACACCTCTCCACCGGCTATATCGCCCCCTATTCGGCAGACACAGCCGAGGCCGGAAACCGACTCGCGAAGGGTGTGGAATGGGCTGTCTCCAGGATAGACTCACCCAATGATTACCCACTGATGCTGTCGGAGATGCGCCGCTCAGTGGAGGATAAATTCTCTCCGGAAAGGGTTGCCCGGGCTTATCTCAATCTGATTGCAGAATGTTCCGCAGGGAATTTTAATGGCAGCAATGACAGGAGGGAGTGAATTTTTTATTAATTTTGCGTTCTAACGAACCCCTCAACCACACTGAATGTCACGCGACCTTATCAGCAGATACATCTGGATTGTAGACACCCTCAACCGCTATGAACGACTCACCAGGGCTCAGCTCAACAAGCTGTGGCTCCGTTCCTCCATCTCAAACGGCGAGGAGATACCCGAGCGCACATTCTTCAACTACCGCCGGGCCATCGAGGAGAACTTCCAGATCGACATCGTCTGCGACAGACAGGGTCGCTACAGCATCGAGAAACAGAACTCACGCAACAGTCGTGCGCTGACCAACTGGATGCTCGACTCCTATGCCGTCAGCAATGCCATAAAGGGGAGCGACGCCCCTATGGACCGTGTCGAGATAGAGGATGTCCCCTCGGCACGCGAATTTCTTCCGGCGGTGCTCGACGCTATCCGCACCTCCGGCAAGATCTCCTTCACATATGCCGGCTTCAACCGGTCGCGCGCGGAGCACGATATTAAATTCCACCCCTACTTCCTCAAGCGCTACAAACAGCGATGGTATATGATCGGGCTGCGCGAGAAAAGCGGCGACCTGCGCACCTACGCACTCGACCGCATGAAGGAGATGACGGTTCTCGACGAGACATTCGAAAAGCCTGAACATCTTGAACTTGACGACCTCTTCGGCAATATCCTCGGAGTGACGACTTCCCAGGCTCCAGTGCGCACAATCAAGCTGAAGACCACCCCGACACAGGCGAAATATTTCCGTGCGCTCCCGCTTCATACATCACAACAGGAGATTGTAGGCGACGGGTATTCGATCTTCACATACCGCCTCAAGCTCAACTATGAGCTTGTGCATGAGATACTCTCTTTGGGCGATTCCGTCACCGTGATCGAGCCCCCGGAACTGCGCGCGATGGTCGTGACAGAACTCCGCGACACCCTCGCCCTCTATTCCCCGTCAGATAACCCAGTCCACACTTCCAACATAAAGAAATGACCCCCTACGACCGACATATCATCACCACCGAAACCACCATCAAGGATGCCCTGAAGGCTATCAACTCCCTCTCCGGCGACGCAATGACACTCTTCGCCGTCGCCCCGGGCGGACGCCTTGCAGGCACCGTCACAGACGGCGATATACGCCGGGCACTGATCGCCGGAACAGGTGTCTCCGACCCGGTCCGGAAAGCGATGCACCGCAAGTTTCTTGCAGCGCGACCCGGTGATGACGTCACCCGCCTTATATCCGAAGGACGCCGCCGAAAGATAAGCCTCCTCCCGGTTCTCGACAAGGATGGAGCCATCGAGACGGTGATCGACCTCCGCCATGTGAAGGCCCGTCTCCCACTCGACGCCGTCATGATGGCCGGCGGAAAAGGTGAACGCCTCCGTCCACTCACACTGAAGACTCCAAAACCTCTCCTTCCCGTCGGCGGCAAACCGATTATCGATTATAATATCGAGGAGCTGGAAAGATGCGGCATAGAGCGTATCTTCATCACAACCAACTATCTGGCCGACAAGATCGACAAGCACATCGCCCGCCGCGAAGGCTCCGCCACCGTGGAATGTGTGCGCGAGCCGAAACGCCTCGGCACTATGGGCAGCCTCGCCCTGATCGAGGGGCTCACCACCGACAATGTGCTCCTCATGAACTCCGATCTCCTCACCACGATCGACTTCGCCGGGATGTATCTCCACCATATAAAATCAAAGTCAGACCTCACGATGGCGGGGATCCCCTACACCGTCTCCGTCCCCTACGCACTGATGCGGATTAAGAACGGCCGCGTCCGCGGATTGGAGGAGAAACCGACCTACAACTATTTTGCAAACGCGGGTGTTTATATCCTGAAGCGACGCCTCATCGAGAGGATTGCCAAAGGGGAATACCTCGATGCGCCCGACTTCATCTCCACCCTGATCTCGGAAGGGGGAAAGGTGGCCTGTCACCCGATCGAGGGGACATGGATCGACATCGGCTCACCCGATGACTACCGCTACGCCAACGAGCTCATGGAGCGGCGCCGCGGAATGCTCGCCCAGTAAGGCGTTTCCGTCATCGGAACCGGGGGTGTCGCAAGGTGTAAAATTGTAAAAACAGATAAAATTTTGAGATATGGCTGAATCCAATTTCATCGACTACGTCAAGATTCTCTGCCGCTCCGGCAAAGGGGGAGCGGGCAGCCGTCATTTCCACCGTGCCAAATATGTGCCCAAAGGGGGGCCTGACGGAGGCGACGGCGGTCGCGGCGGTCATATTATCCTGAGGGGCAACCGCCACATGTGGACCCTCCTTCCGCTTCGCTATCAGCGCCATGTCTTCGCCACCGACGGCGAAAGCGGCGGCGCGGGACGCTCCTTCGGCAAGGATGGCGAAGACCGCATCATCGAAGTCCCCGTCGGCACAGCGGTATTCGACGCCGAAACCGGCGCTTTCATATGCGAGATCACTGAAGACGGTCAGGAGATAAAACTACTGCGCGGAGGCAAAGGTGGACTCGGCAACTGGCATTTCGCAACCTCCACCAACCGTGCGCCACGCTATGCCCAGCCGGGACAACCGGCCATCGAGAAGGCCGTGGTGCTCGAGCTGAAACTCCTCGGAGACGTCGGTCTCGTCGGCTTCCCTAACGCAGGTAAGTCAACTCTCCTCTCAGCCATCTCAGCCGCCAAACCGAAGATCGGCGATTACCCCTTCACCACAATGGAGCCTTCGCTCGGCATCGTCAACTACCGTGGCGACAAATCTTTCGTCATGGCCGACATCCCAGGCATCATCGAGGGAGCAAGCGAAGGAAAAGGACTCGGACTCCGTTTCCTCCGCCATATCGAGCGTAATGCCGTGCTCCTCTTCCTCATACCGGCCGACAGCAACGACATACGCCGCGACTACGAAATCCTCCTCAAGGAGCTTCGCGAATTCAACCCTGAGCTTGCCGACAAGAGCCGCGTGCTCGCCATCTCCAAATCTGATATGCTCGATGACGAATTGCGCTCTGAACTTTCAAAGGAACTCCCTGAAGGTGTGCCGACTGTCTTCATCTCAGCCGTCACGGGTCAGGGTCTCACCGAACTGAAAGACCTGCTCTGGCGCGAGATCAATTCGGAGGAGAATCAGGTGAAGCAGACTCTCACCCACCGCGACCTCGATGTCAGGCATCGTGTGCAGGAGGAGGATGAGTTTATCTTCCATCAGGATGACTCCGAAGAGGAGCTTCCGGAGATGACCGACGAGGATTGGGAAGACGAATTCTGGGACGAGGAAGATACTGTCAACGGATGAACGGACCCCTTGAAATCAATCTCCACGAGATTCTGCGCAACCGGCTACCCCGCACTGCGTCCAGACTGATCCCCGGCTTCATGATCTCGGGGCTCGAGCGGCTCATACGTCAGGAAGACCTCAACGAGATGCTCCGCATGGCCTACCCCTCGCGGGGCTCGGCTTTCGCGCGACGCATACTCTCCTATCTCGACATCACATTGGAAGTGCACGGACTCGACGCAATACCCCCGGAGAGGGTCATCTTCGCCTCCAATCACCCCCTCGGCGGGCTCGACGGCATCGCCCTCATAGCCGTGCTCGGCGAGCGTTACGGCGACAACGGAATCCGGTTCCTTGTCAATGACATGCTCATGAATGTGGAGCCGCTGCGCGACGTCTTCCTCCCCGTCAACAAATACGGGTCGCAAGGTCGCGAGGCTGCCCGCGCAATCAACGCCGCCTTGGCTTCCGACATGCAGGTGCTCCAGTTCCCCGCCGGGCTCGTGTCGCGTCTGCAACCCGACGGCTCCATCGCCGACCTTGAATGGCAGAAGTCGTTCGTGGCCAAAGCTATAGAGTATCAGCGCGCCATAGTGCCTGTTCTCTTCGAGGCTTCCAACTCCTCCACATTCTATCAGACTGCCCGCTGGAGGAAGCGTCTCGGGCTGAAAGTCAACATCGAGCAGGCCCTCCTTCCGGGCGAGCTCTGCAAGGCCCGGGGAGCCACTTTCCGCATCACGTTCGGCGCACCCGTCCCCTATCAGGAATTGGCCTCGTCACCCCTCTCCCCCAAGGCACTCGCAGCCTCCCTGCGCGACACCGTCTACGCCCTCAGGGAAGAGACATAGTCACGCTGACGAAATTAGAGACTTTATTTTGCTCATGCGGCAAATTTCACTAATTTTGTGAATCAAA
>CAZMHE010000073.1:0-10828 GCA_964566015.1 uncultured Sangeribacter sp.
CAAGAAACTATTTGCTTTCTCAAAAATGGAAGCTTTGTCTGCTGATGGATTGATCACACTTCTGGAAGAATCAGTATAATCTGTAGGGCTCAAGCCGTAATTTTCTTAGTTAATCGTCTTTTATCAAGACGGATACATAATAGTAACGTGGGAACGAGTGTGGGTACGATAAGGGTACGAGTTTGCGGTTAAAAGATGCCAAATATAACCACAAGATACTAAGAAAAAATATGAAATGGAACCGCAATATCCGGGGTTAACAATCTTATAATTAACGTAACACCCTGATATAAAAACAATAGGGATGTCGTTTGACACCCCTATATCTGTGATCCGGTTGGGATTCGAACCCAAGACCCACAGCTTAGAAGGCTGTTGCTCTATCCAGCTGAGCTACCAGACCATCTCTTTCGAAATCGCTTGCCGTCTCCCACTCAGGTCTGCCGGCTTACGCCTCCCGACCTTCATGACATTAACATCAGACGGTTTGCATCTGCAAAGTTAGTCAGAATTTTCATTCCTTCCAAATGTTTCCGCAAGTTTCTCCGTTATAGAGTTATGTTAAGCGACTTTCTTACCCAATATAATCTCGATGGCATCGCCATCGGTCTTACGACTTTCCTGATAATCGGCCTTTTCCACCCTCTCGTCATCAAGGGGGAATATTATCTCGGACAGAAGTGCAACGCCCTCTTCCTCATTGCCGGGATCGCCTCGTTCATTCTCTCCCTATCTACTCAGGGCACTCTCTCCATACTCCTCGGCGTCACTTCCTTCTCCTGTTTCTGGTCGATCCTCGAGGTCCGCGAGCAACGCGAACGCGTCCGCAAAGGGTGGTTCCCGCCGAATCCCCGCCTCCGCGACAGCGTTCATCAGGAAGCCGCCACCCGCAATAAAGATTAACCTTACGGAACCGGCTCCCGGTAGATAGTACTGCTGTCAGAATAGGGGAGTGTGAGGGCGGATCGATGTGGCTCGTAAGACGCGGCGGGGCATCTCCATTTCGTTGAAGCAGATGTGCAGACCGATGGCACGGGTCATCAGCAAGTCGTCGTGACGCCCCGGCAACGCTCCGTAACTTCCGTTCTGACGCTGTTCGTAAGTGAGGTATTCCGACAGACATTCCTCGTCGCGCTCCTCATAGAGTCCCTCGCGTATTGCATGGACAAGCCCGCTTATAATCATCGGTTTGGTGGCCGTATTTGTGTGGAATCCATATTTCACCGGTGCCCCCTGCTGAATATCCTCCGGGCTGCGCCGCCGTGCATAGAGATTCGGATATACCTCACGCAACTGATTAAGTATGAATAGCGACTGGTCGCCATCCACCATCCTGTCCCGGTCTCGCGTCTCCATCGTGTTGCTTTCGATTACGAGGAGTGCGTCGTGATAGTAGGCTGCTATCCTTGCGGCATTCCATGCAAGGAGGTCGATGTCGGTATGCCCGCGCCATTGCGCCACAATCCGGGGTTTGCCGCCGCACTCCATCCCCTCCCTGTCGAACACGGCAATCACCGACCAGTCGCTCCTGACTGCACGCCCACCTATATCTACAACCACCAGATAACGATTGAGAAACACCAATCCCGGTTCCCCGGCATCGCGGTCTTCCCATATGAAAAGCGACCCGTTGCGGTCAGGCGTCAGATGCACACCCTCAATTGAGTCGGGTCCTGAAGCGGTCCGGCCGTCGATCTCCCCGCGCAACGAAGGTGCACGGCATCCTGCGCGGAGTGCCTCCACATGATACCTGTCGAAGACCCTTGCGCCTGAATGTACAAACGCCTCGACATCGTCAGAGGGGTATTCGGCAGCCATAAGCCCGTGGTCGGAATATTTCATCCGCTCGCTGACATACCAGTTTATAGCCTCGAGCGTCGCGCCCCTTTCCCAAAGCCACCACAGATAGGCTCCCGGCTGCCGGCGCGCAGATATGGCCACCGTCTCACCTCTGCCATCAAGGAGATTGCGGGCGAACTCCTCCGGATTCTCCACCGGGAGAGAATACTGGTCGATGTCATACCATGAAATGAACAGGGGGCGGAACTGACTCTCACCGCTGCGGGCCGATTCATATTCCCTGTGGAAGAAATTGCCGGTGCCGTTGGCGGTAGACTCGAGCACTATCATCGTCATCGGAGCGAGCAATACGCCGGAACACGCTGAGCGCATGATCTGCTCGGGTGTAAGCAGGCGTGTGGCGCGCCAGATCCCCACCTCCGAACAGTGCACGAGGTTATAGTCACCCCCTCGGCAGGAATCGGGCCGCTCCGCACTTCCCAGCTTCACCTTGCAATTGCGGCTCACAACACGGAACGCACCCCGCGAGCAACCTCCGCTCTCCATACGCCGCCCTTTCGGCGGCTCCTCTCCCTCCTCGGCAAGGAGCCAGTCGGGATAATGGGTCAGCATACGGTCAAACATCTCCTTGATTTCATCCGTGCCAAGTCCCTGATGGGCAATTATCAGGGAGTTGAGACATTTCTGATGCACCATCTGGAGCCATGCCATGTAGAGTTGCACACAGGTGGAGCCGCCCCACTGACGGGCTTTCAGAAGTATGAGGCGAATCGGTAAATCATCGCGGCGCATCTCCTCGAGAGCGGCCACAAGCCGGCGTTGGGGACGGTTGAGCACGAAGAGGGATTCGCCACCCCCACCCTTCCTCTTGATATATACGAAGGAAGCCGCCCAATAAGGGAAATCGTGAAGTATGCGTAACCTGACGAACCGGCGGTTGACAAGAGCCACCATCTCGGGGCACACTTTCTGTCCATTGACCCGTAGATATGCACCTACACTCCCTGCTTTCAGGAGCGAGACCACGAGGGGATCGGTCATCATTGCTGCGGGGAGATAGAGGGGGACACCCTCTATACCCTCCACGACAAACCGCACGCGCCCGGCATCCGTGGCGTCACCTCTCACCGGATCATATGGAGCAAGGTTGGTGTCGAGGCGTCGGCGGTTCTCCCGGATAATCTCATCTGCTGTCATACTCCCCTCCTTTCCATGCGGCGGCGTCTCTTCTCAGCATACACCACCACGCGTGCGCGATCCTCTGAAAGATAACTGCACGGTGCCTCCTGATTGACCACCTCAAAGACCAGTTCGGCTATCGTCGATCCGGCCCGCTCCCTGCGCAGCATTGAGAATCGGC
This sequence comes from uncultured Sangeribacter sp., assembly GCA_964566015.1. GTDB lineage: Bacteria > Bacteroidota > Bacteroidia > Bacteroidales > Muribaculaceae > Lepagella. The sequence goes on from CAZMHE010000073.1 coordinate 3,161, forward strand.
GGTAGATTTCCTCATACATCCTCCTCTTCTCTCCGAACATTGAGGCGGTGACATCTTTCCCCCTTACCATATGCCCGATTACTGCGGCGGCACGCGCCTCACTTACCCAGAAACGTGGAGCCGGTGCATCGGCTGCCACCTTGAATGCCTTCTCCAGACTGATTTGTGACTGACGGGCCAGTTCCTCCCGGAAACGATTGAGCAGGAACTCGTTGCGTTCCGACGTGAAGTCGGAAACTGAATTTTTGTGCTTCATGATTGAGTTACGTTGAATGTTATTACGGGTGCAAAATTACAAAACAATTTTAAAATAACAATAGCATTGCTAAATTTAATTATAATTTTGTCATCGTAAATGAAAACCGGTTGTGATCCGAAAGTGATTGCGCCATAACCGCCAAAACAAAATTATTATGAAAATCGAATGGAAAACAGTAGTCCGTCTCCTTCTCTCCCTTTTCGGGAGAAGGAGGAAAGAGCCGGAGAGACCGAAGTCCGGAAATCAGAAAACGGAAAAACCGGAGCCGTGTAGTGATGAACCGGCAAACCCGGAGCCTGCGAGTAATGAACCGGAGGAATCGGAGTCAGAGATTCCGGAGCCGGAAGTAACCGACGACTCAACTTCGCCACCCGTAACCTCCGACCCAACCTCCCAAGACAAGATTAGTTGCCCGATGGCTACGCGGCGTGCAATCGTCGAAGGGGTCGCCCAGATCCGGAAATTCGCCGAGGATCATCAGTTGGCATCGTCGGTGGTGAGGGCACTCCTCACACTCCTCGCGGAATTAGCCCTCTCCTCGCTCCAGGGGAAAGTCAATACCCATGTGCTCGACGTGATGGTGCGCGCACTCCGCTACGAGCAGTAACGCTGGCTGCCGGCAGTGACCGACGACGGTCTGCCTCACATCAGCGGCGGAAGCGCCTCCGCCCCCGACGGCACGAGCATCTTCGACATAGCCCGAGGGAATGAGATTTAGTGAATAGTGAATAGTGAATAGTGAAAAATGAAAAGTGAAAAGTGAAAAATAATTGGCGCTCCAATTATTCCAATAATTCCAATTACTCCCATAACTCCAATTACTCCAATCAGTTAAAGCCATGAATGAATCAGTAAGACCCGGCGAGCCGACGACAGTCGGCAACGCCGCAAACGCCACCGGTGGCGTCGACACCGGCAACTTCATCGAATCGGACGTAGACAACGAGCTCTTCCGCTTCAACAACGAAGACACCCCTCTCATGAACCTTATGCTCCGTGCAAAGCGTGTGAAAGTCAACAGTCCGGAGGTAGATCATTTCATGATCGACGAACCGGGTGCATCCGTCACAACGGTCGGCCCCTGCGGTGGAGGCACTATGACAATGGCACCTCTTCCCCTCTCACCTGCAGAACAGATGGTGGCCCGCGCCAACTGCACACTCCTTGTCGAGGGTGTCGACGGCTATGACGAGCGCGGACGCGTCACCCCCGGCAAGAACCTCATGCTCTTCGTCACCGGGCGCGACGCCTCATCAGGCCATCCGATCGTGCGCGCCGTCAACGGAAAGCGTCAGAATCTCGGCGACGAGACATGCAGCATCCCCCTCATCCCCGCCGGAAGCGTGGCCGTGATCCTCGCCAACTCACTCTATGAGACTCAGAAAGAGGTAGACCCCGATCTGATTGTACCCTCACCGACAAGAGTCTATCTCCAGAAGCGCGGAATGAATCAGGTGGTCAGCGACTATTTCGAAAGTCAGAAGAAGCGCATCCCCTTCTCGAAGTCAATGATAGCCGAGCAGGCGATCGCCAATTTCAAGGTGCGCGGCAACAGGACCCTCTGGGCCGGAAGGGGTGGCAAGTTCAAGATTTCCGTCGACAAGATGGGTCTTCAGAACGTCTACACCACCGAAGGAGTGCGCTGGCAGATCAAGCGCGAGATGCAGGCTCCGGGCGTCTGGACCGTCGACAAGGTCATAGCCCTCGCCAAGATGTTCTTCACCGGCGAAGACGTGCCCCGCAGCGCCATACTTCTCGCAGGCAAGAATCTCCTCGAGGCCATACAGCGCATCGACTATTCCAAGCATCCGGAAATCCAGATCACCACGAAGGTAAACTCCATCGGTTGGACCGTCACCAACTTCCACACCGTCTTCGGCGACATCGAGATCAAGCGTGAGCCGACACTCGACTCACTTGGCTGGAGCAATTCCGGCGCACTGATCGGCGAGAACCGTCTCGTACACTATGTCTACTCCTCGGAACATACCTTCTCCGACCGTGTCGACGGCGAGGAGGCCGTGCGCAGCGGCGTGCTCATCTGGGATGCCCTCGCCCTCAAGGGTACCTGCCATATCTGGATCGACGGCGAAGGGGGCACTCCCGGCGAGGGTTCCACCCGCTGGAGCCTCTGGGAAAGCGAGGAGGCACCCGAGAGTGATGACCTCTACAACGGTGCCCGCTTCTATCTTGTAGGCGACTGTCCCGGCATCTCACCACGCGCCAAGTCCGGCCAAATGTGGGAAGCGACCGTCAACGGCGACACCGTCACCTGGAATCCCGTCACCGGCGAAGTATAACCCCATAACCTTATAACTCTTAGAAATGAACAAAACCTACACCGCACCGGGTCTGCTCGACCTGCAGCTCGTGATCCATGCCGGCAAGGCATGGGTGACGGTCAACTTCACCGGCGGGAGAGTTGCCGGCTACGGTGAATACCGTGCCTCGTTCTCCACCTCCGACCCTGCTCTACAGCACCTCATCGAAACATCGCCCGAATATCTCTCTGGACGTATATGCCTTGACGGAAACTGACACCCATGACAATCGATGAAATCCTCACAGCACTCGGGGCTGACCCCCTCCTCGAGGGGGCGGCCCCGACCGCTTTCCGCCAGGCGGTGATGCGTCGCGCGGAGAAAGCGGCGACCCGTGCCATCATGACGGCCCCGGTCGAGACACTGCGTGGCTGGCGTCCCCTGCCCCGCGCAACACTCCTTGCGGATCAGGAGGGGAAAGTGACACTGACCCTACCCACCGATTTCCTGCTGCTCCAATCTGTACGCCTCAGTTGCTGGCAACGCCCTGCACGGGAGATGCTCATGCCCGACCACTGGCTACGACGCCTTCAGGGACATCTCTGGACCGGTCTGCGCGGCACACCCGAACGCCCCCTGGCGTTCCTGACGGCAGCCGACGACGATTGCCTCGCCCTTGAACTATTCTCGGCCACGCCCGGAGAGAGCGTCACTGTCACGGAAGGATGGTATATGCCGATGCCCCGCTTCGACGAAACGGGGAGTCTGCGGCCGCTCCCTCCCGGCGACTTCATCCGGGAGATCGCGGCTCAGTTATGATCCAGGCTTACATCGTGACAACCTGCCGGATATAGGTAACGATACGGTAAAGACCGAATATGCTCGACTTCGGAATCTGAAGCGCCGGGTAACGCGGATTATAGCTGCGCGCCTCGATATAGCTGTCGCTCTTCTCGGAGGGCATCACCACCTTGACCAGCACACCGTTCTCGGAGTCGATTATCATCGGGTTACCCCAGGGGATGAATGCGCTGTCGTTGATGCGGCGGATCACGGCTATCGAACCGTTGTGAATCTCAGGCTCCATGCTGTCGCCCGTGATCGGAATTGCATAGTCGGCACCCTTCACCGGCACCGGAATCAGTTCACATTCGCGAAGCGATACACCGCGCGAATATTCCTGAAGCGACCCGGCATAAGCCTGCACCGGCAACAGCGGCACCATATAATCACCCAAGTCAGCAGCCGCTGTCCCTTCCCTGTCATCGCGATACATGTTCCCTTCTCCATAGAGGAGCCAATCGCGGTTAAGGTTTGGGAAAAGCTGCGTCATCCTGACCACCTTCTCCTCAGGCAGCGACTTGCGCATCGTGGTGACGTAGGCCTCGCTGAGACCCATCCGACGTGAGAACTCGGCTTTGCTTATACGTTCGGCCCGCAGAAATTCCTGAAGCCTCTCTTTGACTGTTTCCATATAATTAAATTCTCGTATTTAGAATTGTTTGTGCAAATTTAGGAAATAATTTAATTTTATCAAAATAATATTTAACATTGCTATGAAAGAAATTGAAATAAAGGTGACGCGCAAGAAAATCTTTGCCGAAGTTGCGGTCACCACTGCCTATCTCGGTGCGAAATCGGCACCGACGGCCCCCGACCCGGGTCAATTTTTCGATACACTCGCCACGGTCGACGGTGACAGCGGTTTCCTCTCGCAATTCATCGACGACGCGGTGACGACCCTCACCGAGTCACTCCGCGGGTCGGTATCAGCCGTGGATCTCACCGGCGAGACGGTAAAGGTGAAGCTGATTGCCGCCGACGGGTATGACGAAACACTGACTCCGGCTATCGAGCGCAACTACCGCGGCTACCTGTCAGCGGCCGTGACCGGTGCGTGGCTTCGCCTCACCCTCCCGGCACGTGCCGGCGAATGGGAAAACGAGGCCACGCGTCGTCTCGGCGAGATCTCATCCCTCCTCCATCACCGCACACCCCCTTCAAGGAAGAAATTGTGAATGTGCAATGTGGAATGTGGAATGTGGAATTCGACATTCCAAATTCAAAATTCGAAATTATTACTATGGTATTTATAAATCTTGACATCAACGAGATAATCTACGACATCCAGAACAAGACTTATCTCACCGGTAAAAGCCGTCGCGACGGCCAGAACCATGAGCAGGTGGCCAACATGCAGGTCAACGACGACGAGGAGAACGCCAATCAGGTGCTCCGCAGCATAGCCATGGCTTTCTCTTCACTGAAGAATATGCTCGCCGAATACCTCCGTCTCGACCACACGACGGCCGACAACGAACTTCCCGCCTCAGATTCTTCGCTCAGCCTCGCTCTCGACATGCCGGCCAACTACAATCTCTCTTCAATCGATACTATCGCGGCCGCAGCTCATCAGTATATCGTCAGTCAGGCCGTAAAGGACTGGTTTACGATCACCCATAAGAGCGACGCATCCGAATATGCCACATTGGCCAAGGAGAGTATCGCCGCCATAACGGATGCCATCAACCGGCGCACCCGTCCGGTGCGCAAGACCACACTCAATCAGAAACAATCATGAATCATGAAGATTGACCGTGACATAATAATAGAAGACGTCGCCGACCTCGCATATGTGGTCGGCGACGTCCATAGCGGTGAGCGGTCAGCCCACCGTCTGCATCAGACTTTCGACATCTGCGCCGAAGGCAATATCGACCGCGTGAACCGCATCCTCGATCTCGGCACAGCTGAAATCAACCTCATGCTCCGCCATTACCGCCATGACATCGGGGTGCGCGATCAACTTGTGGAGAAATGCGTGCATGAATACCTTGTGGCGCGCGTCATGGCCGACTGGCTCGCCGTGACCCTCCCCGAGGCGGCCGACGTCTGGAAAGAGAAAGCGTCGGAAGCGCGGAGCGCACTGGCCTCAGCCACAACGTGCGCCCCACTCCTCCGACGCCTACCACCGATATAGTAAGACTCCTTCCGCTTCTCCGAGCAGGGTTCCGCTGAAACGGAACCGGAAATACCTCAGACCCGGGGTCAGGAGGCCGCAAAGCGCCGGCTCTCCTGACCCCGTAGTGTTTCCGAACGTCCGCTCCGGCATGACTGCCAGTTCCCTCCAACTGCAAAGATCGCGGCTACCCTCGACGCTGAGCCGCAGGGAGCTTTCTCCCAACGCACCGAGGAGACGCAGGCTCCACATCTTCCCGTCGCCGACACCATCAACCTTCAACGCCCTGGTGACTACATCAATATCATTGCCGCTGCCGTCACCGCGCACAATCACCTTTTCACCCGCTTCTTTCGTTTCACCCGCAGTTTCCCCACTCTCCACTACACCAATCTCGCGGAAAGTGGCGTCATCCATCTCGCGGAGGCGATAAAGAGCCGTGTCCGTCAGGAGATAGAGCGTCGGGGAGGTAGTGGTCACGAGTCCCGATGAAGGAGAGGGGTGCCAGATAGCCTTAACTTTCTGATTATCGGTAAACATCAGCAACGAATCAGGGAAATAATCAGTGTTGCCATGTCCGGAGCGCCAGATTGCGTTCGGAAGAGGGTAGGTCGGTCTCTCGGCCGGTTCATCGTCAGACAATCCCCCTGCCGAATATTTTGCGACACCATCCCCTGAAAGCACATCGCTCTTGAAGTCACCCCTCCAGAAGAAACTCCCCGCAAGCCGGGGATGACGCTGAAGAGGGAAGCGGTAAATTGCACCGTCACAAGCAAAAGTGATGGCTCGCGCATCCGCATCCGGCACGAATAGCCAACGCGGCAACGTGGTGTCGGAAATGATTCCGGTCGGGTGCGTCGTGCCATTAGAGACGCTATGCAACACCCTCCCCTCCTTCACACTCTCTATATCCACGGCAATGCGGACGCCCTCCCCTCCGGAAGCGTCAGGAGACTGACGCGCCATGACAGCGTAAGGGAGTGGATCGGGGAGTGAAAGGGTCAGATCCCAAAGTGTTAAACGACCCGATATGACAGCTCCCCCCGCAGCTTCGATGCCATGCGCCTGGAGGTAGTCAGGTCGCCAGGGCTCGGTTATCTCCACACCTTTAAGAGGGGGCACATTGAAGTCGACATCCCTCCACACGCCGTCAGCGACAACCTTTGATAAAGGTATGGTGGAAACGAGGCGGAATGTGGATGTGGTGAGAAGGAGCGCGGTGACACTCTCGTCAGACAAAGGATAAGGGCGCCAGCTCATGGGAGAGTTACTCCCCTCGGCACGATGAATCCCCTGCCAGGGACGCGAATCATCCCATAGACGCAGCGGATCGGAGATGAGGATGTCAATGTACGCCCCTGACGTAGCCAACTCAGAAAGTTTCGGAGAGAGGGGAAGAGAGAGACGCATCCGCAGGCGGCAGGGATGGAGAGTCACCGTCATCCGCATTGAGGAGACGTCGAGATTGTCGCCACTCTCCAAGGAGGGAATCTCCCGGTTTGGTGTGAGGAGCACCGGCGGACCGGCCGCGACACGCGAGCCGTCACCGAGTCGCACGGCACACACGGCGAAGAATGGGGATAAGAACAGGTGCGCCCGCTGAGCCTCCTCTAAGAAATCAGAGAATAGAGACGCGGCCGCACATCCCCAACCGGCGGTGTCGCGCTCCTTTGGGGCGGTAACTTCCCGCGAGGGTGGATTGGCCGGGTGGTTGTGCCACCCGGTCAGCACACCCTCCGAGAGTCCGAAACTGACGGCGGGAGGCGTGATCCCTCCCGCAGGGCCGGCGTGGGTTGAGCCGCTGCCGGTGGGGTCGGTGCTGCCCGAGGGATCGGTGCTGCCGGTGGGGTCGGTGCTGCCGGTGGGATCGTTGCTGCCGGTGGTGGTAGTGGTTTTCTTTTGAGAGCATCCGATAAGGAGTGCGTTTTGTGCCGAGGCGATCTCGCCATTGGTGCAGGCGTGTTCTCCGAGGCCGGACCGGCGTCGGAACAGAATTTCAGTTGGTTTCATTTTTTGCCAGAGTTTTTGCCGAAGGATTTGGATTAATCCCGATTAATCTTGATTAATCCTGATTAATCGGGATAATCCAAATCAATCGGGGAGAATCGGGAGAATCCCGATTAATCCTGATTAATCTCGATTAATCTCGGTTAATCCCGATAATATCCCATCGAGGCGGAGCGAGTCCT
>CAZMHE010000073.1:10928-12880 GCA_964566015.1 uncultured Sangeribacter sp.
TCTCGATTAATCTCGGTTAATCCCGATAATATCCCATCGAGGCGGAGCGAGTCCTCGATGAAGCTGTCGAAAGAGCCGAGTATGTCGCGCAGCGACGTCAGCGCGTTTTCTGCCTGCTGGTTGTAGAGGGTGCCGCTCATCGTGCGGTTTTCCATCCTCCCCTGCAGCGCGCCGTTCACACCCGAGACATCTTCCATCATCTTCATCTGTATGTCGAGCAGTTCGCCGATGCCGATATTGACCGTGTTTCCCGCCACCTGTTGCGGCAACGGCTGTCCCACCTTCGGCCGGTAGACGATCACTCCGTTGAAGCGACCCCACTGGTCGGCTATCTCCTGAATGTCGCCACCCGGAGGGATGGCATCCTCCGGGAAAAGGAGCACACCCTTCGCCGACGCCCTGATCACCCAGTCATAAAGCGTGATGAGGCGGTTGGTGTAGCGTTGCTGGTCGATAAGGTCATCGACAAAGGAGTGTATCTCCCCGTCGAGGAAAGGGTAGGCCGTGAAAACGAAAGGATGGCCGCCGTGCGGGTAAGGGGAGACACCCTCACGCAAGATCATCCCGCCGGGGAGGATGTAGGCGTAGCGCCACACATCCCTCCCCCCGCCACCCTGTCTGCCGGGTATGAACTCCGATGTGCGACGCCAGATCTCAACCACGCGGATCCTCCTTGCATCGGCCACGACAGAGGCAAGCCGCCTCCATTCATTCTCATCGCGGGCGAAGGCGGCGCGGAGACGGTCGGGGGTAAGGTCATGGATCTGCCCGAGTAGCGACATGTCTGCGCCGCGGCAGTCCCGTGCCGCCGGGTCATAGAAGAAATTGTCGGGTGAGACCATGTCGGTCCAGACACCGGAGACTCCGTCGCGTTCGCCCACCCACTTGCGGTGAATGGCCATGCCGGAGATAAGGAACTCCTCGAACGTGCGGGGCAGAAGAGTCTCCATCCTGTTGAGCTGTGCCCGTCGTCGGGTCTCACCGTTCCACCCCTCCATCTTCTCCTTGAGAGAGGAGAGGAAGATACCGATCACGTTTCTCACCAGTCGCCTGATGAGATTGTTCTTCAGGGGTACGCTCCCCTGCGAGAGGATATATTCCTCCTCGGTGATGCTGACGCCGTCAACGAGGATACGGTCGCTCCACTGGCGTCCGTAGGCATAATCCTTGCAGCGGCGGCGCGAAGCCCGGAAAGGGGCAGCCGCCTGCCGGCACGCCATGGCGAGCGAGAGAAGCTCCTCCCCGTTTGAATTGTAAGGTCTGTTGTGATACATGTTTTTTATGGCAAAACTACACCCATCGCACCCTCCCACAACCTTATTCCGACATTTCCGCAAGCCAATTTCACACAAATTAACTAACCCGACCCGATTTTTTCTATAACTGAATCTTAAATCTGAAATAAAATAGTTAATTTTGCGGAAAATTGGCATAACAAGATTGTTATGTCATCGGAGAGGGGCACGAAGTGGCGACCATTTTATGTCTCTCCCGCACAAAGACCTGAAAAGAGACAATATTTTCATTTTTCTTAATTATATAGATTTACTTATGGCACAGATAGATTTGGCTCAGTATGGCATCAAGGATGTCAAGGAGGTGATCTACAACCCCTCATATGAGGAACTGTTCAAAGCCGAGACCGACCCCTCTCTCGAGGGCTTCGAGAAAGGCACAGTGACAGAACTCGGCGCTGTCAACGTGATGACCGGTGTATACACAGGCCGTTCCCCCAAAGACAAATTCATCGTCCTCGACGACAACTCCAAGGATAAAGTATGGTGGACAACCGAGGAATATCCCAACGACAATAAACCCGTAACCGAGAAGACCTGGGACGCCCTCAAGGAGATCGCCGTAAAGGAACTCTCCGGCAAGAAGCTCTATGTTGTTGACCGTTTCTGCGGCGCAAACAAAGACACCCGCATGGCTGTCCGCTTCATCATGGAAGT
>CAZMHE010000074.1:0-12707 GCA_964566015.1 uncultured Sangeribacter sp.
TCAAAGAAAAAATTCATCAGGCAATGCACTGCTTGGTTCGGCATTTATAATCCTGCTATTTGAACCGAGTGCTCTATTTGACATAGGGATGCAGTTGAGTTTTGTTTGTGTCGGTGGTATTCTGCTTTTCTCCGACACATTGAATCCAGTCAACCATCATCGACACCGCATATGGTATGCTCTCGCGTCGGCTGTACTTGTCTCCCTTGTAGCTACACTGTCGACATGGGTACTCGTATCGTTCTATTTCAATAAGATTCCTCTCCTCTTCCTACCGGTGAATCTCTGTATCCTGCCGTTGCTCCCATTGTTTGTGTGGCTCGCCGCCATCTATACTGTCGGTGTCACATTTGGAATTGATTTCGGGCCCCTTGCTTGGATTCTTGATAAAATGTATGAATCTTTCCTATGGATAGCCCGACATTTATCAGGCTTCGGGGAGTCAAGTATAAGTTTCTCAACTCAACTGCCTGTGGTTGTGCTGTGGCTGCTTGGGGTCATGATTATCGGGTATGCACTCAAGCGTAAAAAGGGGGGGAGAAAGTTAATTTTATGGGGAGGTGTCGGAATGTTGGCACTATCTCTGGTTATAATACCATTCCTAAAATCTCCGGAAGACGGGCTTATTGTCAGGCGTAATCCCGCTGACATAACTCTCGCACTTTATGAAGGTAATCAGGAAACAGTCTTGTCAATGCCGCGAAATACCGTAAGCAGACTGGCTCATAAGGGGAGCGAGATTCTCTCTGTAGACTGCAAGGCAGATCTTGATTCAATTGCAGAAATGATGCTTTCTGGGAGAAGGTCTCGTAAACGGTATCTGATACTTGGTGGAGGTTTCAGCGGAAGAAGCCTGAAGGAGATTCCGGGAATCGAGCGTTTTGATAAAATAATACTCCATCCTTCACTGAAGCGAAAGATGGAGAATATGATAAGGGAAGAGGCCCTGGAAATCGGGATTAAGAATCTTCATTCCATCCGCGAAACCGGCTCATTCTCTGAATTTCTTGAAGAAGATTCCCTGCGGACAAGGAGATAATCAAAGACACTGTTATCGGTGATGACTTCATTGCAGCCTTTCACATCCTCACGGAGACGGCGTGTCTTGTCAGCGTCATCGAAACCGGTTCCTTTAGCAAGCCTTCCGATGGAAAGAAGAACCATGACCATGCAGGCGAGGATCACTGTTACAAGGATTATCTGGATTATGATTGTCATAATAACAAAGGTTTTTCTTGATTGAAAAAATTATCGGATCTGTTAAATCGTGTCTTTGCCAATATAACAATACCAACCCCCAAAAAGATTGCTCACATCTCCCCTTTTGTGCAAAAAAATCTTCTTAGATGTGTTGTCAGCAACGCCAAGGGTGACATCAACATTCAGATCTTATTTACCGAATGGAAGGGAGCGCCAATTATTGATGAGTTTCGGAGAGATTGAAACTGTAGGAGTTTGCGGTTTGCGGTTGACTGTGACAGCTGTCTTCTTCACATTACTGATGACATAGTCGCTCAATTCACCAAGAGAGACTTTTCCGGAAGTTTCCTGTAGTTTCTTCAGCAGCCAGTAAGTGAAGAGTCCGTGACTTTTTTCTTCATAAGGGAATGCAGTCTCACTCCCTTCTGTGGCGGCGAGCACAACCATATTCCCGACAGGTGAGGATTTCTTGGGTTTCAATGCGACACTCATGGCCTGGGGTATCAACATTCCCTCGCCATGATTTGCCCCGCTGAAACAAGCGTCAACCATAACCGTTACGTTTTTTGCGCCCAAATTACCCAAATCAGCATATATTTTTTCCAACGGCATACAGATTGAGACATGTCTCGGATCAACATCAACGGGAATGATATAGGATTTCCTCCCCTCATCATCCGGGAGACCGTGGCCTACATAATAGAACAGGATATTGAAGTCACTACCCTTATATGCGTCGCCTATATCCTGGAGAAGTGAGATAGCCGAAGCCATCTCGCCGTAGGTTGCATCGAGAAAAGTGGCAACGTTGCCCTGTGGTATACCTAATGTGCGTGTGAGATACTTCTCCATTATCAGACCGTCATTTTCAGCGTGCTTTACCTTTGAGGCATGGGCGTAGTTGCCGTTAGCTATGATAACTGCGAAAGTAGGTGTTTCGCCCGAAGATCCTTCCGGGATATTGATGTCAGTATCAGCAGCATTTCCGGCTGAGACCTTCACTATTTCGGTCTGAAAGCCACGGTTTGTCCTTGAACCCTCATTATTTTGAGCAATCATCCCTTCGCTTCCACCGTCAATGAGGCTCCTGTTAAGTTGGGAGACATCAACGGGTCTGAAATTATAGTCCACATCCACCTGAGCATAGCTGGCATTCATTGAGCTGTCAAATGTATATTTCCCTATACTCACTGATTTCAAGGCCACATCGTCACCATTGGGAACGAATATAGCCGTGGCTTTGTTTTTCCAATTATCCCATTCATTCTTGAATGTGGGTGCCTCATCCAATGGTACCGGCAGGAGGAAGTCTCCGTAATCATCCGTACTTATAAGAAATGTCTCATTGTCGGCATCGTATGGCTTAAGTTGCAGTGTCTGTGAAGCGAAATGCTCGGCGATTGTATTACAGTAACCGTCGGCAAGATTTTCGTATTCTTTCTTATATTCTGCCCTGACAGCATCCACTACTTTTGAGTTGGCCGTCATTATACTGTCGGCAATGCTGTTGATCTTTGCAGTGCGAGTTTCCTCATTTACACGCTCCTTCCATTTGGCAGTCGGCTCGAATTCACCTTTGATCTGCCATTCCCCCACTTGCTTCTCAATGTAGTCGCGGATCTCCTCGTCAGATGGCAGATTTAAATTTTTTGATGCCAGATAGGTTTGCCATTCTCCTAAATTGGCAGCGATATAATTCTTGAGACTTGGAGTTTCTTCCAACCGTTTACGCGTTTCAGCCCGACGATTCTCCTCAGCCTTGCGTGCTTCTTCCTGTTCGGCAAGGAGTCTCTGCTCCTCTTCTGCCTTGCGTGCTTTCTCCTGCTCGGCGAGGAGTCTCTGTTCCTCCTCGGCCTTGCGTGCTTTCTCCTGCTCGGCGAGGAGTCTCTGTTCCTCTTCTGCCTTGCGTGCTTTCTCCTGCTCGGCGAGGAGTCTCTGTTCCTCCTCAGCCTTGCGTGCTTTCTCCTGCTCGGCAAGGAGTCTCTGCTCCTCTTCAGCCTTGCGTGCCTTCTCTTGCTCGGCGAGGAGTCTCTGTTCCTCCTCGGCCTTGCGTGCTTTCTCCTGCTCGGCAAGGAGTCTCTGTTCCTCCTCCTTATTCGTTTTATCGGGTTCCGATTCTAAAGAAGGAGCTGGAGCAGAATGTTTTTTTACCACAGCGGCCATATCAGCCAAAGAAACATCAGAATCCTTTCCGAATTTTGGTTTCAGACTAAGGGCTGCCGTCATAGCTTTCTTTTTATCCTTATATTCAGGTTGCACCAAAGCCCTTCCGCGTTTGTCAACCACACCTGTCAGATTATTGCTTTTAATATAAGCATAACCGTTCTTGTCGAAATTCTCAACCTTATCATAGACCACCGGGAGCACAACGTTACCAAGTGTGTCAACAAGACCGAATTTACCTTGATATTTCACAATTGCAAGACCATTTGACTGGAACGGTTCGATTTTGTCGAAAATTTCTTTGAGAACCCAGTATCCTTCACTATCGATTAACCCCCATTTTGATTTGATGCGAATAGCTGCAAGGCCGAATTCATCAAAGGGCCTGGCGTCTTTTATACCGGTTCCCATAAGGTATTCACCGTTAGGGTAGATAAAGCCGTAATAACCGTTTCTGTATACAAGAGCTATGCCGTTAGATGAAAATGGAGTGACTTTGTCATAGATAGCATCGCATATCTTGTTACCATCCTTGTCCACGAAACCATATTTCCATTTTTGGCTACCATGTTCATCATAATGAAGTTCACTATATGACGTCGGGAATGTTTGTTTCTCTTTTGCAAGACAAATATTTATGGCGAATATGGAGACTACTGCAAAAATTATATTTCTTAAACTCTGATTCATTGATGTCGGTTTTAAAGGCAGTCTATTTCAAGCAATATCTATCTGCTTGAATTGATGTGCAAAATAACTAAAAAAATCAATTTTACGCAAATTAAAGATGGTTTTTGCCGGGAATGAGTCCTGAATTAGGATTGTATATATAAAGCATCTGAATGCGGGAGGAAAATAAATTTAAAAATTTTGATGGTTTCTTAAACTTTATTCGGGGTAGGATGTTTTAAAGATAAAGAAACACAAAAAATCAACATTTTCTCTAAATCTTAAAAATATTCGAGTTATGAAAAGAACAGTATTATTCATGGCAGCTCTCGCCACTATCTCATGTGGATGGGCCCAGAATCTCGCAAAAAATGAAGCCAAGAGCCTTCAGGCTTTCGTAGGCCAGACTTCCGCCAAGGGTGACAATAATGGCGCTGCTCTCGGTTTCGCTGGTGGCAATATCGCCACACTTCCCGGCATCACCGTTGAAAACGGTCACGTCACAGAAATCAAATGGAACAATAAGGATCTCGCTGGCGAGCTCGATCTCACCAACTTCCCCGCCCTTACCAAAGTTGACGTTAGCGGAAATAAACTCACCGGTCTCACAGTAGTTTCCCCTACAGTTGTTGAGATCAACGCTTCAAAGAATCGTCTAACAAGCGCTAAGTTCGACACCAAGCAGCTTCAGATTCTCAAGCTCAACCGCAACCGCCTTACAGACATCGATCTCACAGGCACTCCCCTCATCAAGAAGCTCAACCTCGCTTCCAACCATCTTGCTGATCTCGACGTTGCCAACGCAGTCAACCTGACTTACCTCAACGTGATGAGCAACAAGCTCGAGCAGCTCTCAGTCACCAACTGCACAAACCTCAAGACTCTCTACGGTGGCTACAACGAACTCACTGAGATGACTCTCTCAGGTCTCGGCGAACTCCAGAACCTCAACCTTCAGGGCAATAAGATTTCAAAGCTCTATGTTCAGAATCTTCCCTCTCTGGCTACCATCGCTGTTTCTGACAACCACATGACTCAGCTCGCCATCAACGGTTGCAAGGCTCTCAATGACCTCTTCGCTCCCTACAATGACCTCACCTCCTTCTCAGTTTCAGATGTGCCCAACCTCGCATTCGTAAACCTTGAGTGGAACGACCTTACCTATGTTGATCTCAGCAACCTTTCCTTCCTCCAGCGCGTCAACCTGAGCAACAACCAGCTCCAGACTCTCGACGTAAGCTTCGACGGAATGTTGACTTACCTCAACATCAGCTACAATGTCAACCTCACCGATCTCCGCATTACAGCTGATAACCAGCTCCGTCAGATCGTAGGTGAATGGTCTAACTTCGATGGCCCGAGCCACTTCTACGACTTCTAATAAAGATATTTAAGCAGACAGCTTATAAAAAGAAATCCATCGAGCCGGAAAGATGGATAGATTAGAGAAACAATGTGAAGACATCCCCTTCGGGGGGTGTCTTTTCATTTTTTAACATGATTGTTCGGAAATTTCTCACCGTGAATGTTCAATATTTATAAATAATTTATTAATTTTGTCAGTGATTGTGTTCGCTTCTTATCTTTCACGGTCAGGAAGCAACCGTCGTAAACCTCTTTCCACCAACTGACGAAACATCTGATGAAGAATAAACTTATAGCCGATGCAGGTTCCACCAAAGTGGAGTGGGCCTTACTTAACTCGACGGGAGATGTGGAAATCACATTCAAATCCGACGGGTTGAATGCCCTGCTTGCATCACCCGATGAGGTTGGCTCCTCACTAAAGGAAGTCGCCTCGCGTCTCCCCTCTCACATTGTCGTAGAGGAGATTCATTATTATGGTGCCGGTTGTGCCACTGATTCAATATGCTCGAAAATGAAGGAGCAGCTCGGTGTGCATTGGCCTGAGGCAACCCTAAACGTGTCTTCCGATTTATTCGGAGCCGCCCGATCCCTTTTCGGAAGCCGGAAAGGGATAGCCTGCATTCTTGGCACCGGATCCAATTCATGTCTCTATGACGGAGTCAATATCGTAAACCAGATACCCTCTTTAGGTTATATCCTCGGCGATGAAGGAAGCGGAGCCGCCCTCGGCAAACGCCTGATCAGCGATGCATTCAAGAATCAGCTCCCCGAATCGGTGCGCGATAAGTTTCTTGATGTCTATGGTCTTACTCTCCCGGGAATCCTCGATCAGATCTACCGCTCACCCTCTCCTAATAAATTTCTCGCCTCTTTTGTGCCGTTCCTCCGGGATAATCTTTGGAATCCCTACATCTACTCTCTCGTGCTGAAGGAGCTGACCAAGTTCGTGCGCCGCAATGTCGCCATGTATAAAGGTGCTCATTCCCTGGAGGTCAGTTTCACGGGTTCAATCGCTTTCCATTTTGCCAAGATCCTGAGGGAGGCTGCCGAGTCTCAGGGTTACCGTGTCACATCCATCTCGGAAGCCCCCATGTCCGGACTTGTTGAGTATCATAAAAATCAAGGATAATGAAACACGCCCGTTTTACTCTATATGCTTTGGCTGCGGCCTCTCTTCTGTCAGTTTCTTCCGTCGGGGCTGATGCGAGAAGTGAATACTGGGAACAGAAGGTCACTCTCTTTAATCTTCTTCCGATAGAGGAGGATGACATCGTTTTCCTCGGCAACTCCATCACAGACGGAAGCGAGTTTCACGAGTTGTTCTATAATCCCAAGATCAAAAACCGCGGAATCAATTCAGACGTGATTTCCGGTGTAAAGGAGCGTCTTTATCAGATCACTGACGGCAATCCCTCGAAGATTTTCCTACTCATAGGAATCAATGATATATCTCACGGCAAGACAGCTGACCAGATAGCTGCGGAATATGAAGGACTCGTGAAGGATATTCGTGAGGCCTCCCCGGAGACTACGCTTTATGTGCAGTCAATCATGCCTATCAACAATGATTTCGGACGTTACAAGAATCTCAAGGGTCGCGAGAATACTGTAATTGAGGTCAATAAGAAACTGAGAGATATTGCGGTCCGCAACGGTGCTCAATATGTTGACCTCTGGCCGGTGCTCGCTGATCCGGCCACCGGAAAATTGCGCCGCCAGTTCACCAACGACGGACTGCATCTTCTCGGCAAAGGCTACAAGGCTTGGGCCGATGCCATCTCTGATCTTGTCACCTCCTCTCCTAATCAGAAATTTCAATGAATATATACAAGAAGAATATATTAAGAATCCTGACATGCGCGTTTCTTTTCGCAGCTCCGGCTTTTCCCGGGTTTGCCCAGACAGAGGAGACGTTTGAGATAGAGCCGCTCTTTGAATACCCTATGGCTCCCGAGGATATCCCCACACTTGCGGGGAAATCCAACTATCTCATGGAGCATTTCTGGGATAACATGAATTTCAAGGTCAAGGGTGCTCTTGACCAGAATGCCGTCAACGATGCCATGAAAGTCTTTGTCACTCCACTCCGTTGGGCTGACAAGGACAAGGCTGATGTGGCTATCGGCAAACTAATCGACAAAATCTCAAAGAACCCCACCCTCCTTCTTCAGTTCACTAAAGGAGCCGAGGAAACAATGTATAGTCCGCGTGCGGATGTCTGGATAGATGAGATCTATCTGAAATTCCTCCAGGCAATCGTGAAGAATAAGAAAGTGCCTGAGTCACGCCGCAACCATTATGCCGAGCAATTGAAGACAATCGGGAACACCCTGATCGGAGGAATCGCTCCCGAATTCAAGTTCACGGCACCGGGGGGAGAGAAGAAAACCTATATGCCGATGTCGACACCGACACTCATAATCTTCGGCAACCCCAAATCGACCGACTGGAGGCTCGCGCGCCTCAGGATGGAGACAAACGTCAATCTCCGTCAGGCAATCGAGAAGGGAAAGGCCAACATCCTTTATATAGTGCCCTTTGTCAGCGATACGTGGGAAATCGACACTAACGGCTACAGCAACAGCTGGACTGTCGGTTACGCACCCGAAATATCTACCGTTTATGACAACCGTGTCATGCCCTCCATCTATGTAATAGGAAACGACGGGAAGATTGTCAATAAGAACGTCACGCTCGACGAAGCCCTCTCGACATTGCTTTCACTTACCACAGAGTTAAAATGATGAAGAAATTAAGTCTTTCCGCTATAATCAAGCGTGTATATTTCCGGACCACCGGTTATTCCTATACGAATCTCGGTCGACTGTTCCTGCGTCTTTTCGTAGGCATCATGCTCATGCAGTTCGGATTGCGTCAGCTCGTCAGGTTTTATGAGATCAGAGATTTCTTCCCTGCCGTGGCCGGAATGTCGTCTGAAGCGTCTTTAGTGGTGATGATCTGCATAGAGCTTGTATGCTCGCTTTTCATCATGTTCGGGTTCCTGACGCGTCTCATGACGCTACCCCCTTTCATCGCCATGATTTTAGCGGAATATCATATCCTCCACAACAACGCGGCAGCCACATATATGCTCGACTGGCAACAGACAGGGTATCTACCAATCATGTTCCTGGGAATCTATTTCTTCATTCTTCTTGTCGGGCCGGGGAAGATTTCAGTTGACTATTTCCTCTCGCTCCATATAATCCACACGGAAAACAAAAGCGAGGCAGAACTTGAAGAGGTATGAGGATCGCAGTTCTTGTTTCCGGCGGCGTGGATAGTGCGGTCGTGGTTCACAAACTTCATGAGGAGGGCCACGATCTCCATCTATTCTATATCCGTATCGGTATGGATAATGATGAGGGTGACTGCTCGGCAGAGGAAGATATCGAGATGTGCCGTCTGATAGCCCGCAAATATAATCTCCCTTTGCAGGTTGTTTCGCTTCATGAGGAGTATTGGCAGCATGTGATGGCCTATACCCTCGAGACTGTCGGGAAGGGTCTTACTCCACATCCCGACATGATGTGCAACAAGATCATAAAGTTCGGATTCTTCGAGCAGAGGTGGGGACACGAGTTTGACAAGACAGCCACCGGGCATTATGCCCGTGTCCGTGAACGTGACGGGCGTCTTTACCTTGCCACTGCCGCCGACCCGGTAAAGGACCAGACTGATTTCCTTGCCCAGATCTCATATGATCAGCTCTCGCATATCATGTTCCCCCTCGGAGACCTTCCGAAGTCAGAGGTTAGGGAGATTGCCCGCCGCGCCGGTCTTCCCAATGCAACGCGCAAGGATTCACAGGGTATATGTTTCCTGGGTAAAATCGACTATTCCGATTTTATTGCCCGTCATCTCGGCGAGAAGGAAGGGCCGGTCGTCGATATAGCCACAGGGCGTAAGATTGGTACCCACAAGGGTTATTGGTTCTACACCATCGGTCAACGCAAGGGACTCGGCATGAGCGGTGGACCCTGGTTCGTGGTAAGAAAGAATGTGCGTGACAATGTGGTCTACGTATCAAACGGACACAACACTCCTCTTCAATATGGAAGGATAATCCCTCTGGAGGAGCCTAACTGGATATCGGCAGATCCCTTCGGAGAAGATGGAAGCCGGGAGATACCTGTTTCTTTCAAGACAAGGCACACTCCCGAGTTTCTTTCAGGCAAGCTGATAAACGACGGTGATGGCCTGCGTGTAGTCTCTGATTCGGATGTACAGGGAATAGCCCCGGGACAGTTCGCCATCATTTATACACCCGATCGTGAACTCTGTCTCGGGTCGGCAATGATCACGCTCAATGCACCCCGCAAAAGACATCGTCATCATAAAAATTCAGATTGAATATGGAACATAGACATAGACTGGAACTCATAGGAATCACATATAACCAGATTGAATCCGGTGTCTACGCCCTGATCCTTCAGGAGACAGGCTCCACACGACGTCTACCCATCATAATTGGTTTTCATGAGGCTCAGGCGATTGAATGTAAACTACAGGAGATTGCCACTCCACGCCCTCTTACCCATGACACCATGTCGGCGGCTCTCGCTTCTTTCGGAATATCGCTTCAGGAGGTGGAGATAAGACTAATGGACGACGGAATATTCGCAGCCGATCTTGTCCTGACCGACGGCACAACCCGAAGGATTGTCGATTCCCGTTCTTCTGATGCCATAGCCCTTGCAATCCGCGTCGGTGCCCCCATCTACACATCTTCCGAAGTGATGGAGAAAGCAAGTTTCGATGCCCGTGATAATGTTGAAAGAAATAAAGCATCCCTACGTGGTGCGGGAAACGAGAAACAGGGATCACCCGAAAATATGATGCGCCCTCAGTCAAAAAACAAATATACCGACCTTTCCCGCTATCCCTCCCAGAAACTCATGGAGATGATCGATGAGGCTTGTGAGAAGGAAGACTATAAATTAGCCGCTCAGCTTAAAAAGGAGCTTGACCGTCGAAAATCCCCAAAATCCCCCGAGTGATGAAAAACAGAAAGAAAAGAATAGATCTGATAATTGACCTCATCCGCAACCAATGTATCGGTAGCCAGGAGGAACTTGCCGTCTGTCTCGCAAAGAAGGGGCATCCTGTGACGCAGGCCACCCTTTCCCGCGACCTGAAGATGCTCCGCACCACAAAGGTGCCCACTGACAGGGGCACGTATATGTATGTGCTGCCCGACAGTGATTCCCTCAAGGACAAGATCCTTTCCGCAGGAAGGGTGCCGGCCAATGCCAATTATCAGAGCGGTCTCCTCTCGGTGAGTTTCTCAAACAATATCGTCGTTATAAAGACCCGCAACGGTTATGCAGCCGGTCTCGCTTATGATATAGACATGAGTATGCGTCCGGAGATTCTCGGGACTATCCCGGGGAGCGACACTATTTTCGCTGTGCTTCGCGAGGGTCTTACCTCCGACGAGGCCCGGAAAATATTCGCGGAGATTTTTTCAATAGACCCTAAGGAACTGTAATGCCATGATAAAAGTTGGAATAATAGGAGCTGACCAACCTGATGCCGGTGAACTGCTTCGTCTGCTGATACATCATCCGGAAGTGGATATTGTCGCCCTCCAGTCTCAGTCATGGGCAGGACGAAGGGTTGAAGCACGTCATCACGGTTTCATCGGGGAGAATATTGTCAATTTCACAGATTCGCTAAATCCGTCGAAACTAAGCATAGTCTTTATTGCCGATGATTCTGAAGCGGGGGAATCCCTCCTTGAGATGACAGAGGAACTGCCGGATCTGAGGATAGTGGATATGTCGCCCGAACGTCTTGACCATCTCGAGAGATTCGGTATGGAATACGGTCTTTCGGAGGCCAACCGCAAGCCCCTCGTGCGGGGTGCGAAGCAGGCTGCAATCCCTACTGCTGCCGCATCGCTTGCCGTCATCTCTCTCTATCCCCTCGCCCTTAACAGGCAGCTCGGTTCCGATCTCGACGTCATTGTTCATGCTCCTGTTTCCATCGCTTCAGATCTTGCAAAGGGAAGTCTTGCGCGGGAGATAATGTCGGCTATCCAGAGGGTTCAGAATGATTTCGCTCACAATGTCAATGTAAGGGTTGTGCCGGTCTCTTCAGGAAGGTCCATGAAGGTGACGACTCTCCTCAAATCTCCCCTCGGTGTAGCGGAGGTGGAGAATCTTTTCGAGAATGTCTATGATGATCATAGTTTCACTTTCACTACTGACGCACATATAGAAAGGAGCGAGGTGGAGGGTACACAGAAATGTATTGTCTCGATTCAGAAACCTGGGGCCGGTCTTCTTGAACTGGCAGCTGTCGGTGATGCTCATATGCGGGGAGGTGCAGGCGACGCGGTTCATGTGATGAATCTTCTCTTCGCTCTCGATGAGAAGGTCGGTCTTTCCCTCAAACCATCCTGTTTCGGTGATGAGAATGAAGAGGGTAAATCAGTATCATGGTTTGCCTGAGAAATTTCCAACCCTTCAGGCTAATCCGAAATAATCCACGATAAACCGATGTCTGTTAACAAAGTCATACTTCTGGGACATGTAGGAAATGATCCTGAGATGCGATACCCCGATAAGGACCGTGCCATCGCATATCTTTCTCTTGCCACCAACGAGATCCGCGGCTCATCAAGAGTGGAGGTGACCGAGTGGCATTCCCTCGTATTCGGCGGTCAGAACGCCACGATAGTGGAGCGTTATGTAAGGAAAGGAACCCAACTTTATGTAGAGGGGTATCTTCGCACCCGCGAATATGAGGACCGGCTCAAGATCACGCGAAGGAAGACGGAAATAATTGTCGAACGTTTTGAGATAGTCGGCAGAAAAGGATAAAATGTAATTTGATAATACCAGATAAAGCAAAGAAATGAGAAAATGGCGTCTTGAGGATTCCGCGGAGATTTATAATATCAACGGATGGGGTCTCAAATATTTTTCCATCAACGATAAAGGGCACGTGCAGGTGACTCCCCGTGAGGGTTGTGCTTCGGTCGACATCAAGGATGTCATCGACGAACTCAAACTGCGCGATGTCTCCGCCCCGGTTCTTCTCCGTTTCCCGGATATTCTCGACAACCGTATCCAGAAGATCTCCGCATGTTTCGCCAAAGCCGCGGAGGAATATTCTTACAACGGCCAGAATTTTGTGGTCTATCCGATTAAGGTCAACCAGATGTGGCAGGTCGTGGAAGAGATTGTAAGCCACGGCAATAAATATAACATCGGCCTTGAAGCCGGTTCAAAACCGGAGCTTCACGCAGTGCTCGGGGTGAATCCACATTCAAATTCCGTCATCGTCTGCAACGGCTACAA
>CAZMHE010000075.1:0-12446 GCA_964566015.1 uncultured Sangeribacter sp.
TCATCACCAACAACGGGCGCAAGTGCATCCTGCTGTCCGTGGAGATGAAGAGCGGGAACAATATAGTGGAGATGGGGCATCAGGTAGAGAAACAGATCGATGCTTTCCAGTCAGAACTTCCCGAAGATGTCACGATTTTCCGCATCACCAACCAGCCTGAGGTTGTCAACAGCAGTGTCATGGACTTCCTCCGGGAATTGCTGATTGCCGTGATTGCCGTGATTGTGGTGATTGTCTTTCTTCTCCCTATGAGGGTAGCACTGATTGCAGCAGCCACCATCCCAATCACTATCTTCATTTCGCTCGGACTCTTCTATGTATTCGGGATTGAGCTGAACACAGTAACGTTTGCCTGTCTTATCGTGTCGTTGGGTATGATTGTGGATAATTCGGTGGTGATCATCGACGATTATGTAGAGTTGATCGGTGACGGAATGGACCGCAAGGAGGCTACAATCAGGTCGGCTTCGGAATTTCTAAAATCCATCTTCTCCGCTACGCTTGCCATCTCCATCACTTTCTTCCCCTTCCTGATCACCATGACGGGAATGTTCCGCGACTTCCTCACAGACTTCCCCTGGGCCATTACCCTCATCCTGATGGGATCGCTGCTTATAGCGGAGTTGCTCGTCCCATACCTGCAATACCGCTTTATCAAGCCGGCTAAAGTTTCCAACCTCGAAAGCGGCTCAGGAGGCGGGAAAAAACATTTCTCTCTTCTTCGGGTGCTTCAGGGAGCTTATGACCAGTTGATTGCCGTATGCTTCAATCACCCCTGGATGGTGTTGCTCCTCGCCGTGATCCTCACAGCCGGCGGAGCATGGCTGCTCATGAAGCGACCCATGCAGCTGATGCCGATAGCGGAACGCAACCAATTTGCAGTGGAAATCTACCTCCCTACCGGCACTCCTCTCGATAAGACCAATGTCGTGGCTGACTCACTCGCCAATATCCTCAGGAAAGATGAGCGTGTAGTCTCAGTCGCCAATTTCCACGGATGCTCCTCACCCCGTTTCCAGACCACTTACGCCCCTCAGGTTGGCGGCCCCAACTTCGCCCAGTTCATTGTCAATACAACCGGGAATGAGGCCACCATTGAGATTCTCAATGAGTACACGGCAAAATACCGTGACTATTTCCCCGAGGCCAAGATACGTTTCAAGCAACTGTCTTATTCAAATGCCGCCTACCCAATCGAGGTGCGTCTCAAGGGTGATGATTACTCGAAGCTTCAGGCTGTGTCGGATTCAGTCGTGGCGATCATGCACTCGATCCCGGAGATCAATCTTGTGAGCAGCAGCCTTAATTCTCCACTCGTAGCGGCTCAGGTCACCCCTGATTTCACCACCTTATCCCGACTTGGACTGAGCGACATGATGCTGGAGGCAAACCTTGCGTTGCGCTACACGAACGCCGGTCTTCCTGTGGCTACGCTCTGGGACGGCACCTATGCCACTCCCGTTGTTTTCCGGACTCCGACCTCTGAAAGTTCCAACGTGAATGACCTCCGGAATGAGCTTATGCCGGTTATGGGAATCGCGTCAACCCCATTAAGGCAATTCGCGGATGTGGTGCCCTCATGGAACTACGGCCAGCTCTCTCACCGCAACGGCATACCTTGTGTCACTATCAGCTCGGAAGTGGAGCGCGGCACATTTGCCCTCCCGGTGACTGATGATCTGATCAAACGGGTCGACAAATTGCCGCTTCCGGAGGGCGTCTCTCTGGAATATGGCGGTGATTACAGCCAGTCGCAGGAGATGTGGCCACCTATCATCTCCGCACTCATAATGGCTGTCGTCATCATTTTCTTCATCCTCCTTGCCCACTACAAGAATGTGGTGACTGCGGCTCTTCTGCTCCTCTGCATCGTGCTCTGTGTCCCGGGGGCCGGAATCGGTCTGGCAATACAAGGGGAAGTGCTGTCGCTCACCTGTACGCTCGGTTTCATCTCCCTGATGGGAATCCTCGTCAGGAATGTGATAATAATGATTGACTATGCCGAAGAGTTGCAACGCTCGGAGGGAATGACTGTCAAGGAGGCTATATTCCATAGTGCCGAGAGACGTATGCGTCCCATCTTCCTAACATCGGCAGCCGCCTCGATGGGCGTGCTCCCGATGGTGCTCACGGGCACTCCCCTCTGGCGTCCGATGGGAACGGTAATTTTCTGGGGCACACTCATCACATTCTTCTTCATCGTCACAGTCATTCCGGTGCTCTATTGGAAAGTGATGGAAAAAACTGTTAAATCCAACTCGAAATGAAAAAATCAGTCTGTATACCGGCAATGATGATACTCCTTTGCTGGATGACCGGAAACGCACAAAAGCTCACTCTCGACGAATGTGTCGCCCTGGCACTTGAGAATAATGCCGCCATGCGCACCGCCGACTATTCTCTCAAGGCGGCCCGTGAAACTTCGATGGAGGCCTTCACCAATTATTTCCCGTCGTTGAATATCGGCGGGGCTGCCTTCACGGCTAATCACGGCATGCTTCAGCACAAATTCAATCTCCCCCTCTCGATGTTGGGGCCCGGATTCCAGGACATGGATTTCAACCTCAGCCTCCTGAAGAAGGGATCCGTGGCCGGAATAAACCTCATGCAACCGATATTCCTCGGCGGAAGGATTGTCAACGGCAACCGTCTTGCCCATATCGGAGAGGAAGTAAGCCGACTTCAGCAACGCCAGACATCGGATGATGTGCGCCGCGATGTGGAGCAGTATTACTGGCAACTCGTCTCTCTTCACTCCAAGCATCAGACCTTGGAAAAGGTTATCGCTATGCTTGACACACTCACTTCACAGGTGCAAAGCTATGTCGATGCGGGCATCACGACACCCAACGACCTTCTTGAGGTGAAGCTGAAAAGAAATGAGATGCTTGTGGCTCAGAATGAACTTGACAACGGTATATCTGTCGTAAGGATGCTCCTTTCACAATATGTCGGGAAGGGAACCACTGGCTCAGTTGACGTTGCAAGCGACATCGTTCCGGGTGACATCCCCGCATTCCCCGACGATCTCTTCCGAAATCCACAGGATTGTCTTGACCAGACCGTCGGCCACGGATTGCTCACTCAAAACGTCAAGGCAAAGGAACTCGAGCATAAGATGGCTGTGGGCAATAATCTCCCGATGGTAGCGGCAGGAGCGGGCTACAACTACGAGCATATCCTGGATCAGGGCCATACCTTCGCCAATATCTATGTGACCGTGAGCATCCCGCTGACTGACTGGTGGGGAGGATCGCATAATATGAAGAAGAAAAAACTTGAAACAAAGATTGCACAGACACAATTGGAAGATAATTCAGAATTGCTGATGATCGCCATGACGAATGCCTGGAATGACGTGAAGACTTCATACAGGCACATGGAAATTTCCAAGGAGTCCATTTCTCAGGCAGAAGAAAACCTCCGCCTCAATCAGAATTATTATAAGGCGGGCACGACAACGGTCACGGATCTGCTGGATGCCCAGACGCTTTATCAGCAATCTCAGGATAAGTTTGTAGATGCCTACGGCAAGTTCATGATCAAGAAACTCGCCTACCTTCAGGCAACCGGAAGATAAGGAGCTTCCGCATCTTCATAAAAACAAGAATCAGGATTCCGATGTGTTTCGGAATCCTGATTCTTGTTTTTATATTGGGAGATTATGCTCAGAAGAGAACGGAATGAAGCCAATCGGCCACCAATATCGATGTATCCTTCTGTGTCTTGGAGAATACATGGTTCTCATCCGGGATAAGTCGCAATTCACTGTTCTTGATTTTCTCTTTATATCGCTCGGCATAAGTGTAAGGCACTACCTGATCGTGTGTGCCCTGAACTATCAAGGTCGGTCCTTCATAATTGGATGCCGTCTCATAGATCGGAAGATGTATCGCAGTCTCCACATAGTTCTTTCCGAGCAGCAATGCACCGGCCTCCGGTGAATGTGGCAGTTCGATGTAGTCACCTTTAAAATTCCAGGGATCATAAAGGGCACCCATTGTGTTGCCCCGGAGTGCATCGTCGCGGAGCACTGCGGCTGCCGCAAGGAGCACCTCCGCTTTAACGGTCTTATCGCCGAGCTCACCGCTCACCATGCTGACCACTACTCCACCCTGGGAATGACCGACAAGGCTTATATCCTTTACCCACGGTTGCTTCTGTGCCCATGCTATCACGTCTTTCAGATCGTCAATCTCGTTAAGGACAGTCATATCCTTAAACTCACCGTCGCTCTTGCCGTGGCCATTGAAATCAAACCTCAGGGTAGCCATACCCTGGGCAAGTATGCTTGCCGAAAGATCGTTGATAAACGGACGCTGGCAATTGCCGCTGAAGCCGTGACAGATGATGACAAGCGGTACTTTCCCGGTAGCTTTAGGTCGCTCTACAATTGTGTACAGTTTTCCTACAGCCCCGTCAAGCAGGAGTGTGTCTGAAGTCTGGGCGTTTGCCGAGGATAAACCGATAATCGCCATGATTGCTGCAATAAAAAACTTCTTCATTCTTTTTTCTGTCATTCCCAACTTCATCGACGGGTTAATCTGTGAAACTCAACTTACCGCTCACGATATCATCTACCATGCCATCATAGGGATCCTGTGAGATAACTTTCTCATTGTTGACACCTTCGTTCTTGGAATAGAAGATCTTACCGAATTCGGGGACAACATATTTGGGATAGGTTTCATATTTCTTGCGGCTTTCCTCCATCAACGGAATGTGCTCATTCTGATAGCATACCGTTATCTCGGGATGTTCCTGCACCCATTTCGGGAAGAAGATCACACCATGAAGCCTGTTCTGTTCCGGCATGAAATTGAGGCTGACGTCTGTGCCGGTAGGCTCGGTCCAGGAGATTTTATAGACTCCGTCGGCCAATTTCACGATGTCGGCTTTCTGGTCTCTTACCCATCGGCCACCTACCATACCGCTATGAATACGATAGTCGACAGTATTTTCGTTTTTTACATAAAGTTCGTACATCCACCCATTGTCATAGGTGTAAATAAAATGAGAGCCAATAAATTTATCCATAATTGTCTTGTATAATTTATCAGTCTTTCCTTCGATATGTGTGTTCGTGTCAGATATACCGGTGAAGCGCTTCAGGATAGTGATCAACCTCGCAACGGAGGGAAGAACTATTGTTTGTTCACCATTATAACGCCCACCTTTCGCGATTGGTTCAGCCTGTTAAATCCCGTTCAAATGTTAAAATGAGTGAACAAACAATGGTTTCAAATCATTTTAAAAGAACAAATCCAGATGAAACTATGAACTCTTCTATCATACGCAAGCACTTTAATAATCCTGTGGAAAACCACATTAATACCCTGACGGAATGTTGACCACCGGCAAACTCGGATTCTGGGGGCTGACGGCTCTTGTCTTCGGCCTTATGGTGGGCGTGGGCATTTACAACCTGCCACAGAACATGGCATCCGTGGCAGCTCCGGGTGCTGTGTTCCTCGCATGGATAGTTACCTCGCTCGGTATTCTCCCCCTCGTTTTCGCTTTCAAATGGCTTAGCGTGCACTATCCCCGTTACAATGCCGGGCTCTATCAATATGCACAGGCAGGTTTCGGCAATTATGCCGGATTCAATATAGCCTGGGGTTACTGGCTCTGTACCGCTTTCTCGAATGTGGCTTACGCCGTCATGCTAAATGATTCATGCGGTGCGTTCTTTCCGGGATTGCTCCGTCATGGATGGGAAACCGTGGTATTCGGTTCGGTGCTGATCTGGGTGATGTATTTCATAGTCTCCGAAGGTATCAAGACAGCCAAAATCATCAATACGCTTTTAGCAGTGGTGAAGATTCTTATGCTAATCTTCATCATCACGGTCTTTATCCTCTTTTTCAAGCTGCATCTTTTCGAGGCTGACATCTGGGGAAATCTATCGGATATCGGTAGCATCGGGAATCAGGTGAAGAATACAATGATGATAACTCTCTTCTGCTTCTTCGGAGTGGAGGGGGCAGTGATGATGTCGGCAAGAGCCAAAAACACCAAGGATGTCGGAAGGGCCGGAATAGCAGGGTTCTTCATCTCCCTTATTCTTTATGTGGCCGTCACACTACTTTGTTTCGGACTTTTGAGCCGTGCCAGACTTGCCGACCTACCCGATCCCTCAATTGCATACATTCTCCGTGACAGTGTCGGTGAATGGGCATATTGGTTTGTTATTTCCGCTGTGATAGTATCCCTTCTCGGAGGATGGGTGGCCTGGACACTGGTCGTGGCGCAGGTACCTTATGAGGCATCCGTAGTGGGCATTCTTCCGAAAATCTTCCGACGTCTCAACCGTCACAACATGCCGGCATTCGGGCTCTTCGCATCAAGCCTCGTAATGGAATTGTTTCTGCTGATGGTGGTTATGGCCGACAATGTCTATCTCGCGGCACTCCATATCACCGGATTGATGATAATTCCATGTTATTTCTTCACGGGGCTCTTCCTCTTGAAGAAAGCTGACACATGGCAGATAAGATTGTTGGCTATCGTAACGACACTATTCTGCCTATGGATGGCCTATGCCGGGGGACTGAAAGGGATGTTGATGACATCAGTCTTTTATATATTAGGCATCGGCTTCTACATCAAGGCCCGCAGGGAAAATGCCCCCGATTCTCCCCTCTTCACCCGCAACGAGAAAATCGCCATGCTCCTCCTCTCCGCCGCAGCCCTCCTCACCCTCGTCCTCCTACTGATATAGAGCTGAGAAAGCTTTGTCGAGACGTGGGATGGGATCGGCATAATGATTCCCGGGGACACTCTCAAACTCAGTGTTTATTCCTGATTCCCGAAGAAGTTTGATGATTTCCAGGGTGTTTTCTTCCACCGAGTTGAATTCCTTGACATTTGACTTTGATTCCTTATCTCCAAGAAGGAAAAATGCCTTGCCTGTCTTTGCCGGGATGTGTATTCCCTTTATCCACCCCATGAAGCCCTCATACCAGAAGGAACCGGAGAGAGACGCGATATTTTTGAAGGTGTCACACACCATCCACTGCCAAAGCGCAAAGAGTCCTGACATCGATACCCCGACAAGACTTCTTTCCGCAACTGCATCTATCCCTAAGGCTTTCTCGACAGCAGGGATTACATCTTCCTGAAGCTTCTTCAGGAACTGTGGAGATTCACCCTTGAAGTCTTCCGTTCCTTTCGGCACACCCGGAGCGGCCCACGGGCTGAACACATTTTGCCAATCCATACCGGTAATCACCACTATGTTCACACCATATTTTTCCGCGGCCGTGGCAATCCAGTCGGATAGAATATCCATAGGATACAGGATATAGGCTATCTCGCTTCCATTAGTTGTGGAACATGAACATTTCAATGCGCCCAAGTCAAATTCTCGTATCATGCTATTTCTCTTTAGTATCAGAGTGTCTCTTTCATCTTGTATATTGTATTGAGACTTTGATTATAAATGGTCGACTCAACGCTTGATGACTTGTGATTATTTTCCGGCAGTGGCGGAGGTGATTATGGCGCCGGCAGCCATCACGGCTATGGAGACAATAAGCACCGTCGTTGGTCCGCCGTCACGAAGGAGCACGGGTATAATAAACGCACCGGCGACAGCACCGGCCTTACCGATGCCGGCGGCGATTCCCGTGCCGGTTCCGCGATCGTTGATCGGATAGGTCTGACTCGGAAGAATAAACGTGATAAGGTGCGGCCCTGCATTGAGAAACAACTCGAAAATCACGAAACCGGCAATTGCAATCCATGATGGCCAGTGACAGAGATAGGCGGCCATTAGCAATCCGAGACCGGCGGCACTACCCCAGAAACCGACAATCTGCATTTTTAAATGGTTGCAGCGTTTCATAAGCAGCAGTCCAAGTCCGAAACCTACCATCATCACGAGACACAATACAAATGTGAGGCCAACGGAATGAGTGATATGGTCTATGGCTGGGGCTGTGGCAGGAAGACTGTCTATCTTGAAACTCATGATCAGCACCGGAAGAAATATGCCGATACCATAGACACCGAGTCCCTCACAGGCCCAAGGCACACCTGTCAGGATAATCCTGCGAACATTACCCTTTATAAATGACCAGAGGCTCTGTTGCGAAGCCTCAGGCGCCGGCTTTATGACCTCATCTATCCTGACATTTGGCCCCAGGAATTTCTCCACGGCGGCCTCTGCCTCTGACTTGCGTCCCCGGCTCAGGAGCCACTGGGGACTCTGTGCGAATCCAAGACGCAACACAAACATCAATGCGGCTATTGCAGCCGTAATGAAGAACAAATCAGGCCAAATCTCGGGGCGGCCGGACCTTGTGATGGCCATATAGCAGACAATGGCCACCACTGCACTGCCGGCAGAGGCAAGTGCTTTTGCGAGACCGACCATGAACGTACGCCACTTTGCAGGCATCAGTTCCGAGATATAGTCCGGATCAAGGCTATACTCTCCGCCGATAGCGAACCCCATCAGAAACAGGCAAACAAGAATCACCGGAACGGCATGGCACCACACCGCCACGAGCGACGCTGCAAGAATGATAAGTGGGCAAAGGCGGAAAAACAGAAGGTAACCATAGCGGTCACTGAGCCGACCGAATGCGACCGTGCCGAGCATAATACCGATAAGCGATATACATCCCATTAGGCCTTGAAGGCCGGCAGACAGCTCGGGATGAGCCGCAAGCTGAATCAGCGGGATGACGATACCGGTGAGCGTGGCGAGTCCCTGTCCGATAAACTGACCGAGCGAAGCGACAAGCATAATTCCAATCTGGCGCATATTCAGCGGCATGGTCGACAGGTTGACTGTCTGTTGGGTTTTAGAGGCGGGTGTCATGTCAATAGTCTTTGTATGCAATAAGTTTCGTTAATCTTTAGAAGCGGTTTAAAGTTCCGGGAGAGTGCCTATCAGCGGATAAGGAACCGCATCGATCGGGCCGTCATAGGTTATCGAGCCGTTTTCCATCACCAAAGCCCGGTTACACAGGCGAGCGGCAAGTTCCATGTCGTGGGTTGACATCAGCAGGGTGTGTGGGAGCCGGTCGATTATACTTATAAACTGAGCACGGGCGGCGAAATCGAGTCCGGATGTAGGTTCATCAAACACGAGAATATCGGGCTCCATCGAGAGAACGGTAGCTATCGACACCATCTTTTTCTGGCCTCCGGAAAGCTGAAAGGGGGCACGATCACGCAGGCCGCTGCAACCGGTCATCCGCAATGCACGCCCTACACGTTCCGCTATCTCATCTTCAGCCAGACCCATGTTGCGTGGTCCGAAAGCCACGTCGGCCTCCACCGTAGGCATAAAGAGCTGGTCATCGGCATTCTGGAATACCATTCCTACGCTACGGCGACACGAAGAGACAGAGTTCCGGTGTATCTCAATACCATTTATAGTCACCAAACCGCTATCGGCCATCAATAATCCGTCAGTGTGAAGAAGTAGAGTCGATTTCCCCGATCCATTGAGTCCGACAAGAGCCACCTTCTCACCTCTGCTTATCTCAAAAGAGATGTGACGGAGCACCTCGCGTCCGCCCGGATACGAGAAACAAACATCATCAAACTTTATGGCAACAGGGGTCATCGGTGGAATAATTATAATAATTTTAACAGGAGATTGGAGACATCACAACAGCGTAGCATCAGCATAACGGGAATCCAAATCAGGCAGTAGACTGTATCTGCAGTCGTCCAGCGCGCAGACCCCGTTGTGGAAAGACTGCCGTTGAAACCACGAGCCTGCATGGCGATGTAGATACGCCGGCTCCGTTCAATCGTGCGCAACAATAACTGACCGACAAACGGACCCCAGACAGATACCCGGAACGAACTGCGTCCGTAATTCCGGGCCATTCGCGCACGTTGCATCGAGAGCGCCTCCTGAAGCAGCACCGTGAGATAGCGATAGACCATAAGGAGCTGAGTGACTACCACCGTTGGCATACCAATCCGGTGCATAGCCTCGCAAATCTCGTTGAATCCCGTGATTCTGATAAGAAGCAGCAGTGCCTGTACCGACAGCAGTCCGCGGATAAGTATCGACGTAAACATGAGCCAACCGGCACTTATCGCCACATTACCTATGCGAAACGCCTCCATCCGGTCAAACAATGGATTGAATATACCGATTAGTATGAGAAAGGGCAACACATAGAGCGAGTTCACAAACAAACGTTCGTAGGCAATATGTGCCAACGGAGCGCTCACTATAGGATAGAGGGCAAACCAGATGATCCGATCGGTCTGAACCACCGGCACGCTTAATAACGCTATCAGATAGATTACCGTCACTATAAGCAATGCACGCGAATCGATATCAGCGATATGCGAATCTGAAACGCCACGCAGCTGACGGGCGTTAAGGGTGAGGATTGCCTGTTCGAGACGGGTGTATTTCATTTCTTGTCTGCCTGAGCTGTTGCTGATTTACGGCGGAAGATAAGGGTTGTCACAGCCCAAAGGATAAACATCACGATGACTGCGCCTATTATTCCTGCAAGCTTTGAATCGTAATCGGGCATGACAGCCGTAGGAGCCACGACCGAAGGAAGGTCGGTAAGCCCGGAGGCTTTCTCGACTGACCATTCAAGGCCGTCCGGATTGGCCGAGGCAATCCAGGTGAATGCCGAAGCTAAGACCAAAGCCCCTATAAGGAAAATCAGGATTACTTTACGACTTTTTCCTGCCGAACCGGATTTGGGGCTTTGACAGGAGGCGGCATAAAGAGTCTCCGGTCTGTATCGGGCTATAAATGACAGCACCGCACCTGTGGCTACTCCCTCTATCGCCCCGATGGCAAGATGAATAGAGAGCATGAAAGTGAGGAACGTCGAAAGGGGAAGAGCTGTGATTCCTGAAAGTTCTGTTTCGACTGTGACACCGGCAGCTCCGATTTCAAGGGCAACCACTGAAGCCGCCACCGAGGCCACGCTTATACGCCAGACGCTTTCTGAATTCCCGGCTATAGGCCTGTATATTAGCGGATAGGCAATCAGGCATGAAGTTATTGCCATATTGACAATATTGCAACCCAATGCAAGCAGTCCCCCATCAGCAAAAACGAGACATTGAATGACGATGACCGAACACAAAGTGATGAACGCGGCCCAGGGGCCGAGCACCGCGCTGAGAAGCACTCCACCTATGATGTGCCCGCTTGACCCCGTGCCCGGAATAGTGAAATTGATCATCTGTGCAGCAAACACAAACGCTCCCATCACACCCATAAGAGGCACTATATCTTCGCGCCGGATATGACTTATCTTCTTAGCGGCAACGGCTATCATCGCAGCAGCCACTACTCCCCCTCCGACGGCTACCGCCGGCGAGATGAGTGCATCAGCCATGTGCATAGTTGTGCTTCCTCGCTTACGTTTTTATTGGTTTTTATTACGAAGGCCCTTGACAAAACGCTCCCACTCGGAATCCCACTCGGAGTGACTGCCGGCGGCCGGTGCACTGAATTTATATAGCGGAAGAAGGAAAAGCCACGTTGTGAGACAGAAAGGCCCCGTTAGAGTCGGCAATCCAAACGGCTCGAAGAAAACATCCATTGCCGCCTGAATAAAGAATGTTGCCACAACAGCCACCACAGTCCAAAGAGCTGATTTGATATTGGGTTTATAAAAAGTGCATCCGATTGCTATGGCTGTAAGAACCGGGCTGAATCCGAAAAGGCCGCTGGCGATATCATTGCCATCCGCCTTGAAAAGCAACGCAAGAGCCAGGGATATTGCCGACCCTATGGCGGCCCATGCAGCAGCCCACCGGCTGCACAGAGCAAGACCGACGAGGAAGAAGATGCCCGTGACCCAGGAGTTAATCAGAAATACCTGCGCCACACCTTTCAACCAGTATACTACAAGCGACCCAAACGAAGTGTCGATGCCCGTGGAGAAATGCTCCGAGAGCTCAGGTACTGACAATGAAGCCGGCTCGATTCCATCAAGGATGCGCGATGAAAGCAGGAAAAGCCATGTCATCAGCACGAACGGAAACGTCAGTGAATTGATCTTGGCCGGGGCCATAAAATTGTTCATTCCGGTTCGCACCCATGTCGTCAGCATCGAACAGAAGATAAGTGCAGCCCACATAAGCCAGGTGTTGCTCAAGAAAGTCGGGAAAGCACATCCGACAAGGATGCCGTTGAATCCCCACAAACCCTGCACGCCACCTTTTGACTCAGGTTCCGTTATATATCCGGCGAGGGTCGACGCTATAAGACCGACAACGGCTCCCCATGCCACTGCGGGTGTGTGACATTCATAGGCACCCCAGAATATTCCTGCCAGAAACAATAGTCCTGTCCAGGGACTTTGCTGAAACATCACCTGTCCGGCACCGTCGAGCGTAGCCGTGACCGAGGTCGTAAATTTAGACTTCTCCATATCTGATTCTATTTTTAAGCTAATGATTTAACGCCAGGGGAATTCAGCCGGCATCGGGCAACC
>CAZMHE010000076.1:0-12129 GCA_964566015.1 uncultured Sangeribacter sp.
TTTTAACTCTTGTACTTTACCAAACTTCCGAAAACTTGCTTTACTGCTTACTTCGTGGTGCATTTATGCACTCTTCCTAAGAGTACATAAATAATCCATAATAAATTGCAGCGTAATTAATTAGATAAAAAGGAAGATCTTTAAAACAGGTAGAGTCGATAACCCAGCGAAAAAATTTTTTTTAAATTTTAAAGTTTGAACCAATTTGAACCAATAACTCACCCTCTGTTATTTTGGTAGTTACAAATAAAATGATTACTTTTGCGATGAAAATGTTTACCTTTTACGCACTCTTAGGAAGAGTACGTTATGCACTCTTAGGAAGAGTGCATAAAATAGTAGATAAAAGCAACAAGGAATCGAGTTTTCGGAAGTTTGGTAAAGTATCTATATTAACACACTGTTAATTAAGACTTTAAACTTTACCACGCTAAGTAAGAATACACCCCAAA
Source organism: uncultured Sangeribacter sp. (assembly GCA_964566015.1). Classification (GTDB taxonomy): domain Bacteria; phylum Bacteroidota; class Bacteroidia; order Bacteroidales; family Muribaculaceae; genus Lepagella. Next base: position 453 of record CAZMHE010000076.1, read on the forward strand.
AACAATAGTAGGGACGCGATTCATCGCGTCCGCCAATTCCCGCACAACCGGCTGCACCGTGTGAAGTGACCCCCAAAAGTTAGACGGGTTAAACATTACCAATAAATCCCCGTAATCCGTGTAATCTGCGGTGAAACAACCGGATGCACCACGGTACAGCCCTACAAACAATTAAATCGCTGGTTAAACACAACCGGAAATCTAATGTCTATGACGGCGATCAGTAACGAAGCAACCACGCCCTCTCGGGTCTCAGCCTCTGAGTGGTATGTGCTGAACTACATCCCCGGCACGCACCATACTACGGCGCAGTCGATCGTGGAACGCTTCAACGACACTGCCCGCAAGACGCTGGAGCTGTTCGCCCCAACGTACGTGGTCAAGGAGGAGAAAGCCGGCGAGACTCGCTTCCGCACCGTCAACTTGGCATTCCACTACGTATTCCTGCGCGGTACACTCGACGACGTGAAACAGCTTTGCGGACAGTCCAACGGTTTCTCGTTCCTCATAGACCGCGGTAACCCGAAACGCTACGCCACCATCGGTGACCGCGCGATGGCTAACTTCAAGAACATCGCCCGAGCATACAAGAACTGCCTGCCGTATTACTCACTGGAAGACATAGAGTTGGAAGACGGTGACTTGGTAGAGGTTATCAAAGGGGACTTTCCCGGGCTTATCGGTACTTACATGCCCAAGCCCAAGAGCAAAAGCGGCAACATCATACTCAATATATATAATAAGGTAGGGACGATCGCCTTCGACGTACATGCCTCGGACGTACGTGTGCTGGAATTCTCGAAACGGTCCACACGCGCCAACGATCAGATCGACGCCTTCTTGCCCCATCTGTTGAAAGCGTTGCGCTATCACGTAGAGGGTGAAGCGATACCGTCGGCCTTGGTCGCGAAACTGACGGTCTTCTGCGGCCGTATGGGGATAGTGAAGCTTAACAACCGTAAGTTGGACGCTCGATTGCAGGCGATGCTGTACGCGGCCAACACGTTGACGGGCCACCGTGACGCCACCCGCGAAGCCAAAGCCCGCTACGATTCGCTCTCGGCGTCAGTGACCAACCCGTGGACGCGTGCCGCCAACACCCTCCTCCTCACCCTCGCCACCTCCAGCTCGGATATCCGCACCCACAGACCACACTCCTCAGAGCTCCACACACCCACCCTGGTATCCGGCTTCGCTTCGTCCATCTCCGATCGCACGGTCTCGGATTCCTCACCCGCGCATACTGCACTCGGCACTGAATCGTTTACGGATGCTTATGGCAGCGACCCGCTCTCTGCCGCTTACGCGTCGATCGCGGAGCTGAAACCGACCTCGAAGCTCCAACACCTCCTCAAAGAGGAATACCACCACTACCTCGGAGAGTTGTAACTCCTTGTATAGATGCACCGTGTGGAAGTTTAGCACCGTGTAGGGATGTACCATGGTGCATCCGCAATAAAACATAGAGTTTAACCGCAGATTAAAAAGATTATTGGGATTTAGGGTTTTAAACAAGGCTAAGGCCTAAAAAGTTATTGTTTCATAGTATTCATATCATTGTCATTTAGATTTTAACGTAATGAAAGTCCTTATATTGACAATAGTGTTTATGTTGTCTTGTGTTTTTACTTTATCAAGTAAAGACATAATAATCGGGGCTCCTATAAACGTAGCAGTGGTTATAATGAACGACAGCACTGTTGAGGAGATGGCCGAAACTTGCAGATATTATAATCTTACTGAAGTAGAACCGGAAAATGATTTTAGGGTCTTTGTCCACCCTGATGGCTCCAAACTAAGATTCAAGACGCAGGATTCAGAAAACGGTTCTTTGCAGTTAGTAGAAGTCTACACGAATTACAAAGATCAACAAATAGAAAAAATCCTCGAAAGTATAGGTTTCGAAAAGACTTCAAACGGGTTTGTAAGAGGAAATCGATATGAATCATACATTTGTTATTGCGAATTAACTTCTAAACGTCCCAGAATAATAACAATCTCAAAAATTAAAAACCCGAAATACTAAAATTTTAGTCCTTTTAACAGTGACAAAAGCACGATATTGCTCTACACTAGTCAATATTATTAAATTGCTGTTTTAGCAAAGATTGCCTGAAGAATAAACATTGTTTCAATGATTTTTTCACGAATAAACAAACTGTCCAGTAATTCGAAGATAGTTGCGAAAAATACAGCTTTTGCATTTATTATTAAAGGAGCTGCGTTAGCAATTTCTTTTTTTTCTACCCCATTATTTATAAAATATTTCAACAACAATGAAATTCTTGGATTATGGTATACTCTTTTATCTGTACTAACGTGGTTCTTAACGTTTGATTTTGGTATAGGAAATGGAATAAGAAATCATTTAGTTAAGGCATTATCCGAAGGTGATAGAAAAAAAGTGCGCAGTATTCTTTCTTCGGGCTTATTTTCAATTGGATTAGTTACCGTTATTTTAAGTATAATAGGGTGTTGGATAATTTTGTCTTTTAATCTTAACAATGTTTTTAATATATCTGACATATTAATTAGTAGGGAAACATTACAGATATGTGCTTTAATGGTTTTTATTGCCATTATGTTACGATTTATCCTGACTACTGTAAGCTCTATTTTCTATGCTCTTCAAATGTCTGCAGTTAACAATTTCCTCGCTCTAATCGTTAGTGTACTTCAGTTTCTTTTTATCTTAATATTTAGATTCAGTAACCCAGAAGATGCATTGTTTAATATTTCTTTGGCATATTTAGTTATAAGTAACTTGCCTATCATTTTTGCCGGAATATGGGTTTTTTGCAGAGAATTAAAGGACTGCCGACCATCTTGGATTTTTATAAGTAAAGAATCTACATCGAAAATATTAGGGATAGGCATAATCTTCTTTTTCTGCCAAATTTTTTACTTGCTTATAACTAATACCAACGAGTTTTTTGTGAGTCATTTTTGGGGAGCGATGTATACTGCTGATTATAGCTTTTATTATAAGATTACAATGCTTATGTCTACGATGGTAAGTTTGGCATTAACACCGACATGGTCAATGATAACAAAAGCATATGCTGAACATGATTTTCTATGGCTATATAAATTATATAGAATATTTAAAATTACAGGTCTAGGTGTCGTCTTATTACAATTCTTAATTGTCCCACTCCTTCAGCCGATTATGAATATTTGGTTAGGAAAAGGGATTCTGCAAGTAGAATATATTACAGGTATCGCGTTTGCATGCTTTGGAGCCACATTTCTTTATAGTTCAATGTTATCTACAATAGTATGCGGATTGGAAAAAATGAAATTACAGTTTTGGTGTTATGGCATAGGGGCAGTCCTTAAGATTTTTTTTATCATATACATAGCTCGTATTTCAAACAATTGGACATGGGTAGTTTGGAGTAATGTATTTGTCCTTGCTCCATATTGCCTATTCCAGCAAATACAACTAGATAGACTTTTAGATAGAGAAAAAAAGTTATAGGTCTGATTTTAGTGAATAAATATAGGTACAAAATTGATTTAAACATGGAAGAAAGTTATAAAGAAAAAACACCGCTAGTCTCTATCATAATACCTACTAAAAACAGACAAGAATTTTGCCTTCAGTGTATACGTCATATCGTAAGTTTAAACCTTAATGATATAGAGATTATTGTGCAAGATAATAGTGATACTCGCTCCTTAAGATCACTTCTTGATACCTCCAACCTTTTGAAGTATACTATATATGAATATTGTGGCAAGATCCTTTCGTTTGTAGATAATTTTAGTAAAGCTGTAGAAAAGTGTTCTGGAGAGTATATATGTATGATTGGAGATGATGATACTATTCTTCCGAATCTACTTTCGGTTGCAAAATATGCAAAAAGAAATGACATCGATGCAGTAATACCACGCTTACTTACATATTTTTGGCCCTCGAAAAATCCAATAAAGACTGAATGGGAAAATGGTTTTCTTGCCACCTTACCCTTTAGGAAGGAAAAATATGAAATAGTTGATTCAATACAAGCTTTAAGGAAACTAATTCAAAATAATTTTCAAGATTATCAAAATTTAGAAGTACCTAGAATATATCATGGTCTAGTAAAGCGAAGTTGTATTGAGGAAGTAAAACGTATTTCTGGAGTTTATTTTGGAGGTTTGACTCCTGATATGTTCATGAGTGTCAGCCTTTGTTTTATTGTTAAAAAAGTGGTTTCGTATACAAAACCGTTCACAATCTCAGGGATATGTCCGAAAAGTGGTTCTGCTGATTCTGCCACAGGGCGCCATACAGGTGAACTTAAGGATGCGCCTCATTTTAGAGGTCATTCTAATTATAACTGGACTACTTCTGTCCCTTATATTTATACCGTAGAGACAATTTGGGCAGAGACAGGAATCCAGGCCATAATTATGATGAATGAAAATGAATTCTTGCAGTTTTATTCGCCTAAAAATTTTACACTTATATTGGCCAAGAAATATCCACAGTTCACCTCCCAATTACTGAAATTTGGCAAACAATACAATGTAGACCTAAAAGCCATAAAGAAATATAAACGTATAGCAAGCTGGCACTCTTTTTTTAAAAAGATGTTTAAGGTTAAGAAAATAATAAATTGGGATATAGCAAAGAAAATAGAAAATGTACCGACTCTTGACGATGCTTGTAATCTTTGTTGCTCCATTCTGAAAATCAATAAATAATAAATATTATAATGTCAATATTCAAAGACAAAACATTGCTGATCACCGGAGGTACGGGGTCGTTCGGCAACGCTGTTCTACGTCGTTTCCTTGACTCAGATATCAAGGAAATCCGTATATTTAGTCGTGATGAGAAAAAGCAGGATGATATGCGTCATCGGCTGCAGAATCCTAAAGTTAAGTATTTTATCGGAGATGTCCGTAACAAGGAATCGGTTGATATTGCTATGCGTGGAGTTGACTATGTATTTTCTGCGGCAGCGTTGAAACAAGTTCCTAGTTGTGAGTTCTTCCCGATAGAAGCTACCCGGACTAATGTTGTGGGCACAAACAATGTGCTTCTCTCTGCTATTGAAAATGGTGTGAAAAATGTAGTTGTGCTTTCAACTGACAAGGCCGCTTACCCAATCAACGCCATGGGTATTTCTAAAGCCTTGATGGAGAAAGTTGCAATCGCTAAAGGACGAGAACTTGGAGAAGGAGCCTCAACCACAATATGCTGCACGCGCTATGGTAACGTAATGGCAAGCCGCGGGTCTGTAATCCCTCTTTGGGTAGAACAGATGATGGATGGCAAGTCAATCACTATTACCGACCCTGAAATGACACGCTTCATGATGACTCTCGACGACGCAGTCGACCTGGTAATCTACGCGTTTACTCACGGTCATAATGGTGACTTATTTGTACAGAAGGCACCGGCTGCTACTCTATCGACGCTTGCAGAAGCCTTGAAGCAGATTTACTCGAAGGTTGACCCCAAATATGGAGAAACCGAAGTAAAGATTATAGGAACGCGTCATGGTGAGAAACTCTATGAAACATTAGTCACCCGAGAAGAGATGGCTAAGGCTATAGATATGGGTAAGTATTACCGCATTCCTGCTGATATTCGAGATTTGAACTATGATAAATATTTTACTGAAGGTCAAGGAAGTCTAACAACAGTAGAGGAATATCATAGTCATAATACTAATCGCCTTGATATCGAAGGAATGAAAAAGGAATTAATGCGTCTTCGCTTTATTCAAGCAGATTTAGGAATGGTTAATGCGGAAGTAAATCGAGAAATTAGAAGTGAATAATATGAAATTTTTAGTATTAGGTTGCAACGGCATGGCCGGGCATTTGATTTCCCTTTATCTTCAAGAGAAGGGACATAACGTCATAGGATTTGATCGACAGAAGTCTCAACTAGTCAATTCTATAGCGGGGGATGCCCGCGACACCAAGAATCTTAGGGATATAATAGAGTCTGGAAAATTTGACACCATCATCAACTGCATAGGCATTCTCAACCAATTTGCGGAGAATGACCATGAACTGGCTGCCTACCTCAATGCATACTTTCCTCATTATCTCGCGAAAATAACGGAAAATACAGAGACACAGGTAATCCATATGACCACCGATTGTGTATTTTCCGGAAGAAAGGGCTCTTATACAGAAACGGATTTAAGGGACGGCGAGACATTCTATGATAGATCAAAGGCTCTTGGTGAGCTGGTTGATGATAAAAACCTGTCATTGCGAAATTCAATAGTAGGGCCGGATATCAACCCCAAAGGGATAGGGTTACTGAACTGGTTCATGAATAACACTAATGGCGATTCCCCAGAAGTAAACGGTTATACCAAGGCGATGTGGACAGGACAGACAACCTATCAACTTGCAAAGACAATGGAGGCGGCGGCAAAAGCTCGTGTTCATGGACTTATAAATGCGGTGCCTGATTCATCTATCTCCAAATATGATCTGTTGAGATTGTTCAACAAGTATCTCAGGGAAGACAAGGTGAAGGTCAACCCGATAGAGGGAGTAAATGCGGATAAATCTCTTGTACGCACGAATTTTGAGTTTGATTACATTATCCCTGACTATGATACGATGGTGGCGGAAATGGCAGATTGGGTGAAAAAACATAAATCTCTATATTCCCATTATAATTTGAAATGAAGAAATTGAAACTTATGACAATCTTGGGAACTCGTCCTGAGATAATCAAGATGTCTGAGATTATTAAGAAATCCGATAAATACTTTGATCATATACTCGTTCATACAGGTCAAAACTATGATTATACTTTGAATGAGGTTTTTTTTAAAGACCTTGGCCTTCGCCAACCAGATTATTACCTAGGCGTTGTTGGAAATAATCTAGGTCAGACAATGGGAAATGTTATAGCCAAAGCATACGAATTGATGGTTGAAGTGAAGCCGGATGCAATAATTGTCCTTGGTGATACGAATTCATGTCTTTCGGTAATTGCAGCAAAACGTTTAAAAATTCCAGTGTTCCATATGGAGGCGGGCAACCGATGCAAAGATGAGAATCTTCCAGAAGAAGTAATACGTCGAATTGTCGATGTGACGAGTGACGTTAATCTCTGTTACTCTGAGCATGCTAGACGCTATATCCTCGATTCAGGGGTAAAACCGGAATACACTTACGTTGTTGGATCTCCCATGGCTGAAGTCCTCAAGGCTCATTCCGATGTAATAGAAAGAAGCACAATTCTTTCAGATCTTAACCTTAAGCCGAAACACTATATTCTTCTTTCAAGTCACAGAGAGGAGAATATCGACATTGAGACTAATTTCTATTCGCTGATGAATGCTATTAATGAGTTGGCAAGACACTATGACATGCCAATCTTATATAGTTGTCATCCAAGATCTGAGAAATATATCAAGGAACGAGGCTTTAAATTTGATAAACGTGTGATTCAGCATAAGCCACTCGGCTTTATGGACTATAATAAGCTCCAGCAAAATGCATTCTGCGTGGTCTCGGACAGTGGCACACTTCCCGAAGAAAGCGCTAATCTCCACTTCCCGTCCGTATCAATCCGTACATCAACTGAAAGGCCAGAAGCCTTGGATAGCGGAGTATTTGTTATCGGCTCCATAACATCTGATTCTGTTATTCAGGCCGTAAAAATGGCCGTCGATATGCAGTCTGTTGGATATAAACCGTCTCCAGTAGATGTATATAACGATGAAAATGTCTCAAGCAAAGTTATAAGACTTATACAATCATATACATCAGTTATAAACAAAATGGTCTGGCGCAAATAGGAAGTATGAAAGTTCTACAGCTGAATGTAAATGGTATTTCCGGGAGTACCGGCAAAATAGTTACCGATATAAAAAAGGTTCTCGAGGCTAAAGGGCATGAGTGTCTTGTGTGTTATGGCGCAAATGATAATATCGATAATAATGGATACCATCGTATTTGTCCTGAATTCGAACGAAGAATGAATGCTGCAATCAGCCGTCTTACAGGTGTTAAACACGGAATGTTTACGCCTTTTTCTTTTTTCAGATTGAAAAAACTTATAGAAAGAGAAAAGCCGGATATTGTGCATGTTCATTGTCCAAACGGATATATTGTTGATATTTTCAAACTACTCAATTACCTTGGGAAAATGAAGGTGAAAACAATCCTAACTAATCACGCGGAATTCTTTTATACAGGAGGATGCGGATATTCATTTGACTGCAATAAGTGGAAAACTGGTTGTAGCGGTTGTAACGTTATTAAGGGCAATCTATCCTTTTTCGATCCGTCAAGATACACCTGGCAGAAATTTATTAAAGCATTCCAATGCTTTGATAAGAAGAATCTTATTGTAACATCAGTTTCGCCGTGGACTGAATCAAGAGCAGAAATATCTCCTGCTCAGATGAATTTTCTCCACAAAGTAGTAAAAAATGGGATTGATACAAATACATTTAAGATTGGGAAAATCTCTGATAATGTAAAATCTAAATTGCCGGATGGAAAACCAATTGCACTTCATGTTACTGCAGAGTTTACTACGGATAAAGACTCTATTAAGGGAGGGTACTGGATTAGAGAATTGGCAAGAGAATTGTCAAACGTTAATTTTGTAGTAGCTTCATCTTTTACAGGTAATTTAGATGAACTTCCTCCGAATATTTATTTGTGGGGAAGAACAAAAGACCAAAAAGAGTTGGCTGAATTATACAACGCTGCCGATGTTACTGTCTTAACGTCTAAACGAGAAACTTTCTCTATGATTGTTGCTGAGAGCCTTTGTTGTGGAACTCCTGTGGTTGGCTTTGAGGCTGGCGGTCCGGAAACTATATCTATCGAAGAATATAGTACATTCGTGAAATACGGCAATCTTGATGCTCTCGCAAACGCTATTGAAAATGAATTAAATCAAGTTATTGATAATTCTGCAATAGCCGAAATCGCACAAAAGATATATTCAAAAGAGAAAATGGCAAAAGGGTATATCGCTCTCTATCATGATATAGTATCCTGATGGGAATATTTATTATAATGTATTGTATGCTTTTGTTTATTGGGAGAATCTCAAAGAAACTTCCAAAGGGAGACGCTCGTAAATTTGTATGGATATCGGGATTCATTGTATTGTGGAGTATTCAAGCGTTAAGAGCAACAACTGTAGGGACTGATTTAGAGGGATACCTGCCCGACTTTTTGGAAATAGATACGTCGTATAGAGCTGCGCGATATGAGCCTGCTTATTATTATCTGAATTATATTATTAATCATTATATATCATTAAATGATAATATTTTTTTAGCGATAGTTTCTTTAATTACGCTTCTTCCGATTTCAATATTATATAGAGACTTCTCTAAATCGTTAATACTTTCTTATATTATTTTTGCAAGCTTCATTCTTTATCATTTTACATTCAGCGGATTGCGACAGGGACTTGCGCTGGCATTTATTTCAATAAGCTATAAATATATTGTCAATAGAAAATTCTTTAAGTTTATAATCTATGTAATAATAGCTGCATTATTTCACAAGTCTGCTATAATCTTTTTGACAGCGTATCCTTTGTGTAATATTGTGAAGATGACTAAAAAGAAATATCTTTTATCAAGTATTATTCTCGCTGTATCTTTATATTCTCTAAAGGGATTACTCACTATAATTCTACCTATTATTTTTGGAGAATATTCATTCGCGAGTTATCTAGATAAAGGAGCAAAACCGGCATATAACCTCTTAATATTGTTATTTTTGATTTTTTTTTCTACTTTCTTTGTAAAGCAACCCTCTGCAGAATTGAAAAATTATCGTCTCATGTCTTATTGTGCTACAGTTTGTCAGTCCCTAGGACTATTTTCAAGTGAGGCAACTCGAATTGGATATTATTTCATATTGTTTCTACCTTTATTATTGCCTGATTTGATATGTGAGTTGAAGGTAAAAAAATTAACAAAAAGTGTTATAAGAACATGTGTAGTAATATTTATGGTAGCATTCTTTTTTTATTCAAACGCTAATGGTTATCTAAACGTTATACCATATTCATTTTTTTGGGAATAGCTATGGAATATCCTCGATTACTTGTATTATCTAATAATAGTTTTTCAAAATCTAATTCTAATGGGCGTACTTTAGGAAGCTTATTATATGGTTGGCCTAAAGAGCGAATCGCTCAATTCTGTATTAGCACTGATGGGCCAGACTTTGATATATGTGGTAATTACTATTGTGTGACTGATGGTGATGTCTTAAAATCTATTCTTAAGTTTTCACCTGCCCATAGAAGAAAATTAAACGGAACTCAGCATATAAATTCGAACTACGTTGGAGGAAAGAAAAGATTTAAGAAAACAGCTCTAAATATGTTGTGTAGGAATTTTGCATGGGAATTAGGTCTATGGAAAGGAAAAGAATTCAAAGAATGGATTTTAAATTTTAAGCCAGAGATAGTACTTCTTCAAAGCGGAGATTCTTTTTTTATGCACGATCTTGCGCGTATAATTTCTATGCAAACGGGTGCTAACCTTGCTGTCTTCAATACTGAGGCGGCATATCTATTTAAAAGAGATTATTTTCTACCTGATGCCTCCATAATAGAAAAAATTTTATTCCCGCTTTATAGAAAGATTTATAATAGGTCTTTTCTAAAGTTTATGAGTAAATGTGAAAAGGCTATTTACGGTAATTTACTGCTACAAAGAGATTATAAAAAAGCTATTCCAAAACATTGTGACTCAATTGTAATTTATACGGCCAGCGATATTAAATTCTCCAAAAAGTCTTTTGACAAAGATACTCTGTATTTTAGTTATTTAGGAAATATGGGATTCTATAGACCGAAGGCTTTGGCTATTGTCGGAAAGGTTCTTCAATCTATTTCTCCAGACTATTATTTGGATGTTTACGGGAGCCCACAAAATGAGGAAAATGAGAGATTATTAGTTTCTTCACCAGGAATAAGATTCCATGGTCAAATTGAATACGAAGAAGTTAAAAAAGTAATGCAAGAAAGTGATATACTGTTCCATGTTGAATTTGAATCACAAGAATACTCAGAATCTTTGAAATATGGATTTTCTACTAAAATAGCAGATTCAATAACCTCTAAGCGAATCTTCGTTTTATACGCGCCAATAAATATTGCTGGAAGTCAATATATAAAAGAGTCGGGAGCCGGTGTCTTTTGCGAAAATGAGATTCAATTAAGAAAAGCTCTATGTAAGATCATTGAAGATTCAAACTATCGAGAGAACATTTTAAAAAAGGCTGAATATATCTCAAGTGTAAATCACAGCCAAGAAGTTAACCGAGAGAAGATGCGAGAAGCACTCTTATAAAAATAAATGGCAAGATTTTAAGTTTGGATATACGTCTATTAGAAAGATAAAGTATCTGATTTCTTGAAGGCGATTGAAAGTATCTATGAAAATCAAACCGTTGAGCCTAATGAAGTAGTTTTTGTTGTAGATGGTACGATTTACGGGAAACTTGTAGAATATGTCGCGCCACTTTAATTTCAATAAATTTAAACACTCTATTGCTTTTTTAGTTAACACTAATTATAAGATAGATGATTAAAATCTTTTTTTCTTTGATAGTTGCTGTGTGTAGCTGTTTATGTAGTTGCATTACTGAACAATATGATGATCTTTCTGAAAAGCAAGATGATGATTTGTTTGAAAAGCAAGATGATGATTTGTTTGAAAAG
>CAZMHE010000077.1:0-6331 GCA_964566015.1 uncultured Sangeribacter sp.
GTTCATCCGTATTCTTCGTGTCATTCGAAGACACCGTGATGCGTCTCTTCGCCAACGAACGTGTCGTCAAGACCCTAGACCGTCTCGGTTTCCAGGAGGGAGACATGATCGAGAGCAAGATGGTCACCAAGTCTATCGAGAATGCACAGAAGCGTGTCGAGGAGAACAACTTCGGCATACGTAAACGCCTTGTGGAATATGACGACGTGATGAACGCCCAAAGAAAGGGTGTCTACGGTCGCCGTCAGAATGCGCTCAAGGGTGAGCGTATCGGCACTGACATCGCCAACATGATATACGAGACCGCCCAGGAGCTTGCAAGCCGTCGCTATGAGGGTGGCTACCGAGAGTTTGACGAGGAGGTGCGCAAGGCTTTCGCCGTAGAGCTTCCCTTCACCGAGGAGGAGTATGCCAAGCTCGACGCCAACACCCTGACCGACCGTCTTGCCGAGACTGCGATGAAGACCTATTCACGCACGAAGCAGAAGATGGCCGAGGGTGCCATGCCCTATATCAAGGAATTTGTGGAGGAACGGGGTGCTACAGGTATTGTTGGCGTTCCCGTCACGGACGGTCGTCGAGTGTTCAATATCCGTTGTGACATCAAGGAGGCATATGACGGCAACTGTGCCAACCTCACCAAGGCATGGGAGAAGACAGTTCTTCTCTCCAGCATCGACAAGGCATGGCAGGAGCAGCTTCGTGAGATGGATGAGCTGCGCAAGTCAGTGCAGAATGCCTCTTACGAGCAGAAGGATCCCCTCGTGATCTACAAACTCGAGGCTTATGAGCTCTGGAAGAAGATGCTCTGGGAGATGAACTCCAAGGCAGTGGCAACCCTCATGAGGGGTAAGTTGGCCGTACCCGACTATGCCGAGGCCAAGGCTGCCGAGCAGGCTGCCCGTGAGGCTGCAGCCGCTCAGGAGGAGCGGCAGAAGGCTCTCCGTCAGCAGCAGGAGATCCACAGGGAATACACGAGCACCACATCGATGCCGAATCCCTATGCCAACTACAGCACCACCCGCGATGCATATCCGGGTGAGTCTGCACAGCGTGCGGCTGCCCAGAATGTCAACCGTCAGCCGGCAGCACGCCAGCCTATGAAGGCTCAGCCTAAGGTAGGACGAAATGATCCCTGTCCTTGCGGCAGCGGCAAGAAATACAAGAACTGTCACGGCAAGGGTCTCTGATCCCGACCGTCATCCACAGAAATGGCACCGCCTCGCCTGAGACGGTGTCATTTTAATTGATTATATTTGCACTATAAATCATAGAGTTAATTTATCCTAAAGACCTAAAAAACGAAGGCGACTTACTGTGTCTTCCTGTATATATGGTCACCCTCCTGTAATCAGTACGATTGGTCTTCTTTTTTCAGTACGATTGGTCTTCTTTTTTTCGGAGCGGGATAGAACCAACGGAGGGAGGAATGTGTTAAAATTCATATAAAAACTATGAAATTATGAAAAACACACTACGAAATACCGCTGTCCCCGTGGAGAGCCCCGGCCTTCTCGATAATAAGGGCGCATTCGGTTTCGCTCATGTTATCCTCCTTGCCGGGTCGCTGTTCCTGCTCATTGCATGTATGTGAATATCATTGCATGTCTGTGAACAAGTGAAGAGATTGATTCCATTGTGGTCATGATGAAATCATGACTTTAAATTATATAAAAACTTATCTATGAGACTATATCCGGCCTTATTGCTTATGGCTGCCACATCATTAAGTTCTGCTGCACAGACACCGGAAGGTTGGCTGCGAGACCCTATGCCGACGCAGTGGGAGGTGTCTTGCGAGATGCCGCAGACTCTACCCGACGACGATGCCTGGTGGCATACTTTCTATGATCCGATGCTCAACAAGTTAATCGAGAAGGCTGTCGCCAACAACTATAATGTGGCGGTGGCCATAAAGCGTATAGAGATGGCTAAGGCATCGGTCAACCAGGCCCGCGCGGGTTATCTGCCGACTGTCAATCTCGGGGCCGGATGGTCAAGATCGCAGGATGCGGGAGCGGCTAATTCTCCCGTCACCCCCGATGCCCATTCATCATCTTTCCTTCTCAATGCCAACATGAACTGGGAGATCGACATCTTCGGTAAAGTCAGGGAGGGTGTCAAGGCTGAGAAAGCGGCCTATCAGGCTTCTCGCGCACAATTCAACGGCGTGATGATGTCGCTTTGCGCGCAAGTGGCAAAGGCTTATATGGAGCTCCGTTGCGTGCAACGCCGTCTCCGCGTAGCAAACGCCCACATAAAGTCGCAGGAACAGGTGGTGAAAACCACCCAGGCCCGTTTTGAAGCCAACCTCGAAGAGAAGATCGACGTGAAGCAGGCTGAAATCGTGCTCCTGAATACCCAGCAGACACTCCCGGGCCTCGAGTCGCAGATACACACCCTCATCAACACTATATCCATCCTCGTCGGAGAGTATCCGGGTCAGCTTGCCGCAGACCTCAGGGAAAATGCCCCTCTGCCGGCCTACAAGATGTGTATCGACACCGGTATTCCGTCAGATCTTCTGCGCCGCCGCCCCGACATTCAGGAAGCGGAGGCTTCGATAGCGCAGTATGCCGCTCAGCTCGGTGTGGCCCGCAAGGATTGGTTGCCCTCATTGTCATTGACCGGAACGATTGGGACGGAAGCCCATAAAGCCGGTGACCTCTTCGGAAAGAATTCACTCACATATGAAGTGGCTCCGCAACTCACATGGACCCTTTTTGACGGTCTCGCACGCAATTATAAGAATGCAGAGGCCAAATATGCCCTCGAGAGCGCCGTCGACACATACAACCTCACGGTGATGAACGCCGTACAGGAGGTTGACAACGCCCTCATCAATTATGAATCCACACTCAAGAGTATAGAGCTCCAGAAGAAAGTGGCCACGGAGAGTGAGAAAGCCCTCTCCCTCGCCATTACCCTTTATAAGGCCGGCCTGACACCCTTCTACAACGTGCTTGACGGACAGATGAACTGGCTGAATGCGCAGAACTCGCTCGTGACGCTCGAGGGGCAGGCATTGACCTCGCTCATCACCATCTATCAGGCTCTCGGAGGGGGCTGGGAAAGCCAGACCATACATGCAGAGGAAAATTCAAGACTATAATAACCGAAAACGATATACTATGAAACAAGGATATATGAAAGTCGCCCTGATGTGTGCAGCAGCAGGGATGCTTACGGCCTGTGGCGGGCACAAGGGGAAGAGTGCTGCAGAAGAACTCCCTTCAGTGCAAGTGGCCACTGTGGCTACGGATTCAGTCATCCTACACAAGACTTATCCCGGGTATCTGACCGCGGGCACCACCGCCAATGTAGTGGCGCAGGTAAACGGCCGTATCCTCAAGAAATGCTATACACCCGGGACATTCGTTAAGAAAGGAACCGTGCTCTTCAGGATTGATCCGGGGGTCTATGCCGATGAGGCGGCTTCCGCAAAAGCGGCCCTTGAGTCGGCTATCAGTCAGCGTAATTATGCCCAGAGCAATTATGAGGCGATAAAGAAAGCCTTTGAGGTGGAGGCTGTCTCCAAGATGCGTCTCCTTACGGCGGAAAGCAGTCTGGAACAGGCGGACGCCCAGGTGCGTCAGGCTGAGGCCTCGCTCCGCACCGCCAACACAAATCTCGGCTACTGCACGGTGACGGCACCCATCAGCGGGTATGTCTCCGATGCCACTCTCGACGAAGGTAATTATGTCGCCGGTAGTGGCTCGCCGGTCACCTTGGCATCGGTCTATGACAATGCCGTGATGACTGCATCTTTCGAAATCGAGGATGCCCGGTATGAGATGATGCTTGGCCAGCAGGGTGGTATGGAATCAAGTCTGTTGCGTCATATTCCGTTGCGTTTCCAGGGAAAGATGGGGCGTGATTATTTCGCCGACCTTGTCTATGAGGCTCCCGCTGTAGACCGCAACACGGGGACAATACTTCTGAAAGGTAAGGTTGACAACAGCGACAATGAACTTAAGGAGGGGATGTATGTCACGGTCGACCTTCCCTATGGCACGGACCCCGCCGCCATGCTCGTTAAGGATGCCTCGATCGGCACTGACCAGCTCGGTAAATATGTCTATCTTGTCAATGACTCAAACCGGGTGGTCTACACGCCGATCAAGGTCGGAGAACTCTATCAGGATTCCCTCCGTATAGTGGAGAGCGGACTCAAGCCGGGCGACCGCTATGTGACGAAGGCGTTGCTGACAGTGCGCAACGGTGAGACCGTGAAGCCGGAACCAGCCCGGTGATAGCCGGATCGATTAATCCCCACTATATCTAAATTCCAGAAAGATGTTCTCGAAATTCTTCATAAACCGACCGATATTCGCCACCGTCATAGCCCTGTTGATGGTGTTTGCGGGAGTGCTCTGCATGATCTCACTCCCCGTGGCGCAATATCCCGACATTACACCTCCGACCGTGATGGTCAACGCCAGCTATCCGGGTGCCGATGCCGCGACTGTGGCGAGGGCTGTCGGAGTCCCCATCGAGGAGCAGGTGAACGGTGTTGACGGTATGCTCTATATGAGCTCGACATCCGGAAGCGGCAGCTACAGCCTGACAATCACCTTTGAAAACGGCACAGACGTGGACGAGGCAGCCGTGGAGGTGCAGAACCGTATCTCCGAGGCAAACGCACAGTTGCCGACATCCGTGACGCAACAGGGTGTGAGCGTAAGCAAGGAGAGCAGCAACAATGTGCTCTTCATAGCCCTTCAGAGCGATGACCCCGAACGCTATGACGCTCTATATCTCACGAACTATGCACAGCTCAACCTTACCGACCCGCTCACGCGAGTGAAGGGTGTAGGTGGTGTAGGTGCTTTCGGTGCCGGTGAATACAGTATGCGCATATGGCTCAATCCGGAGGCTATGCGCAGCAGAAACCTGACACCGGCTGATGTGTCGGCGGCTATACAGGCTCAGAACATCGAGGTGTCGGCAGGTTCCGTGGGTACACCTCCCGGAAACACCGGTAGTCAGTTTGAATTCACGGTGACCAGTCCGGGACAGCTTGTCACTCCGGAACAGTTCGGCAATATAATCCTGCGCACGGATGGCACGGGTGTGCTCCGTCTGCGTGATGTCGCCAAGATCGATCTCGGCAGTTCGAGCTATTCCTCAGTCTCCAAGCTCAACAACAAGGAGACTGCCCTTATCGGTATCGAGCAGCTTCCGGGCGCGAACGCCCTTGAGGTGGCCGACGGATGTGTGGCCGAGCTTGAGCGTCTCTCCCAATACTTCCCCGACGGAGTGAGCTATACGATTGTGGAGAACTCTACCGATTATGTACATGAAAGTATCGACAACCTGTTGGTGACGTTCGTGCTTACATCGCTGATCGTGATGGTAGTGATCCTTATCTTCCTGCAGAACTGGAGGGCGGTAGTAATACCGATGCTGACAATCCCAGTCTCACTGATCGGCACCTTCGCCGTGATGAAGATAATGGGCTTCACACTGAATACGCTTACACTCTTCGGCCTTGTGCTTGCGATCGCGATTGTCGTGGATGACGCCATCGTCGTGGTGGAGGATTGTTCCAGAATCGTCGACAAGGGATTGATGAACCGCAAGCAGGCCGCACAGAAAGCCATGCTCGAGCTTCAGGGACCTATCGTGGGTGAGGTGCTTGTGTTGCTTTCCGTGTTCATTCCGACTGCCTTTGTCAGTGGTATTACCGGCGAACTCTACAAGCAGTTCGCACTCACAATCGCTATCTCCACGGCATTCTCAGGTTTCAATGCCCTGACGCTTACACCGGCTCTCTGTGCCCTCTTCCTGACTCCGAGAACAGAACCCAAGTTCTTCCTCTACGTCTGGTTCAACAAATTCTGGGCAAAGGTCGTGGCCCTCTATGAAAGGATCGTGAAGCTTATGCTCGGTCGCCCGATTGTATCAATGTGTGTATTCCTCGTCCTCGCCGGTGCCGCCTTCTACGGTTTCGTGAAATGGCCGTCGAGCTACATACCTTCGGAGGATATGGGATACTTCATGACTTCCATCCAGCTTCCCACAGGTGCATCAAACGAACGCACAGAGAAAACCGTCGACGCACTCTCTGCCGAGGTGAAGAAGATACCATATGTGAAAGATGTGATGAGTATGTCCGGCTTCTCCATGATGGGTGGCGGATCAGCCTCCAACATGGGCACCCTCCTCGTGGTGCTCAAGCCATGGAAAGAGCGCGGCAAGAAGGGATCGGTTGACAAGGTCATGGCTATGGTTGACGAACTCGGTGCCAAGCATCAGGAGGCTGAGATATTCTCCATCAATCCTCCCGCCATCCCGGGTCTCGGAATGTCATCGGGTCTGGAACTCCAGT
>CAZMHE010000077.1:6431-12083 GCA_964566015.1 uncultured Sangeribacter sp.
ATCAATCCTCCCGCCATCCCGGGTCTCGGAATGTCATCGGGTCTGGAACTCCAGTTGCTCGACATCAAGAGTCTCGGCACCGCCGAGATGGTCAAGGCACTGCGTGCCGTAGAGGAGGCCGCTCAGAAGGATTCGAGGATTCAGTCCGTGACATCGCTTTATCAGGGTCTCGTGCCGCAGTATAAAGTCAACATCGACCGTGACAGGGTAGAGCTTCAGGGAATCTCTCTCAATCAGGTGTATTCCACACTCTCCTCATATATGGGTGGGGGTTACGTCAATGATTTCGTGGATTTCGGGCGTACATTCCAGGTCACGATGCAAGGAGACCCGTCATCGCGCAACAATGCGGAGTCGATACTGAAACTGTCTGTTCCCAACGCTCAGGGGAAGATGGTGCCCTTCAGCTCATTCTGCACCATAGAGGAGTCGATGGGTGAGTCGTCAGTGTCACGCTACAATATGTATCAGACCGCGTCGCTTACTGCCACTCCGGCCAAGGGTGTCAGCTCCTCGGAGGGTATAAAGGCCATGGAGGAGATCATACAGAGCACACTTGGGAAGAATTACTCTTATGCCTGGACCGGCATAGCCTATCAGGAGACACAGGCGGGCACGACCATCAGTTTCGTCTTCATCTTCGCTATCGTGATGACAATACTTGTGCTCGCAGCCCAGTACGAGAGCTGGACGGATCCTATCGCGGTTGTCCTCAGTATGCCGACGGCTGTGCTCGGCACGGTGCTCGGTTGCATATTCATGGGTCAGAGCATAAGTATCTATACACAGATCGGCTTAATTCTGCTTTTGGGTATGTCGGCCAAGAATGCCATCCTGATCGTGGAGTATGCTATGGATTTCCGCAAGAGCGGGAAGAGCATCAGGCAGAGTGCCCATGATGCGGGCGTGATCAGGTTCCGGCCGATCATGATGACTGCCCTGGCGTTTGTCTTCGGTGTGATGCCGATGATGTTCTCAACGGGCGCGGGTGCCAACAGCCGCATCGATCTCGGCACTGCCGTGGTCTTCGGCATGGCCCTGAACGGACTTATCGGCACGCTGTTCGTGCCGACCTTCTGGGAGGTGATGCAGACCGTCAACGAGCGTTGGCTTTCAAAGATAATTAAGCCTCCGAAGATCATCGGCTCAAAGACCCTGATCAGAGAAACTGACGAATGATGAAGGCGTAGAAGATCATTCCGAGGAAGAACGCTATTCCGCCCCACATCTTGGCCCAGCGAGAGTATTCATGGGCGAGGCGGCGCCAGTCGTCGGTCGTCGGTTTCTGCCCGGCAATCTTGATAACCTCTTTTTCATCCTTATCAGGATTGCCGCTCTTCTTCCAGCAACGTCGGGCCGCTATCGAGAAATAGACAGCGAAGATACCCATCGGGGGGAAGACGACAGTGGAGAGGATTGCAAGCGGAAGTGTATTTGACGGCCTGACGGTGTAGTCATAACTCTTCTCCATATCCTCGAGTGTGGGGAGTTCGTCGGGACCTATATGGCGGGCGAAACGATGCAGGGAGCGTGAGGGATCGGCATCAACCGTATCCGCTCTCTTTTCAAAAGGGGCAGGAAGAACCTTAGGTGCGGGTAACCGGTGGAGGTAGAAGCGGCGTATTTCCGGCACATCCTTGGCCTGTTGCCAGTCATCCATCCCTTTGGTCCAAACCCAAGAGGCCGGACGAAGTCCGGCCTCGGGTAGTTCCTCAAGGAGGTATGGACCACGGCGTTCGCCGTCGGCCATTATGAAATATCTTGCGGGCATCTGAAATCTGATCAGGCCTTCACTTTGAAGACAGCTCCGGCGGTCTTGACGATGTAGAGACCGTTGGCGGGGATTGCGAGAGAAACTCGTCCGTCGGCAGCGGCTGAAGCCTTTGCAACAAGTTTGCCTGCGATGTCATAGACAGCAACCTCTGTGCCGGCAAGGAGATTCTCAACGATGATCTCGCCATTGGCAGTGCGGCAAACTGCGTTGCTCATCGAATCCTCGATATTGCCGACAGAGTTCTCGGGCTCAACTTTCGCTACGGATGCCTCACCCTTCTGCCATACGTTGCCGGGGGCTACCTCGACATAATAATCTGTGCCGGGAACTATACCGCTGACGGGGAGCATGTCGACCGCACCTACAAATTTATTCTCATACCCTTCGAGATAGATGCGTGCGTCATCATCACCGA
Organism: uncultured Sangeribacter sp.; assembly: GCA_964566015.1. GTDB lineage: Bacteria > Bacteroidota > Bacteroidia > Bacteroidales > Muribaculaceae > Lepagella. The sequence goes on from CAZMHE010000077.1 coordinate 8,621, forward strand.
GTGAATAAACTGAGAGGTAGTAGTTCTGCCCCTCTTTTGCAATCCAGTGGGCAGTGAATGAGGTGTCGGTCAGATCAGTGACAACCAGGCCTTCCGGAGCCTCCATGCCGAAGCCGCCGCCGTTGAGCTTGAATGTGATAAGGCCTTCGGCTTCATTCTCTGCAATCTCGGTGATCGGGCAACCTGAAGCCATGCCGCCCCATGAGAGTGAGCCGGGTGAGGTCTCGTCGGTGAAGGATTTCACTTTCTTCTTGCCGGGGAACGGCTCGAATGCGCGGGTCTTGATGAGAGTGCCTGTAGAGGCCTCGATAAGATCCACATACTGGTGGTCAGGATTGTTGTTGACGATGTTTGAACGCCAGATGTTGGCATTATAGTCTACATGCCAGATGAGCATGCCGTGATAGGGGAGATATTTGTCCCAGCCTGTATTCTGGCGGTTTTCGAAGAGGAAATATTCGTAGTCCATCTCTCTTCCGGCTGAGTTGAGGGCGTGATAGATACCTACACGTCCTTTCTCAATCGGCTCGAGGGTGACATCAGCCTTGACGCCGCGCATATCCACGGGTTCGATCCAACCCAAGGCATAACGCTCGAAAGAGGAGTAGCCCGGCGGGGTGCGACCGTTGTTGTTGTAGGAACCCTGATCCATGATGTTCCATTCTCCGGGTGTGTAGGCACCGGTGTAATCGGTGGCGTAGAGGTCAGGGAGACCCATCACGTGTGAGAACTCGTGGAGGAATGTTCCGACACCGTCGGGGCGGTTGCCATACCATTCATTGCTGCATGCATACTGACCGAGATACTTGCCGTCAAGACGCACGTTTTTGGCTATGGAAGAGGAGTGGGGCCATATAGATTCGGCGGGTCCGCCTGAAGCCTCGCCTGCTCCAGCATAGAACACGAAGACGTTGTCGATGAAACCGTCATTGTTGGTGTCATACTGGGAGAAGTCGACATCAAACTCGTCATCGGCCAAACGGCAGGCGTCGATAATCATCTGTGAGGCGTTCTTGTCGTTGCCACGGGAGTCGTTGCCGCCGTAATAGGCACGGTTAAAGGAAAGTTTGACAGGACCGAAGACGTCAAACTCCGGAGTGAACTGTCCGTTTGAGCAGTAGGTGTAATAATCTATCGCGCTTCCGGTGCCTGACCATTCGGAGAATCCGGGCTGAGTCAGCATGTTGGTGAAATACTCACGTGGATTGCTGATCTCGAAGGAAACGTCGGAGTATTCCACAAGAATAACGATGCTCTTGGGGCTACCGGTCACCGGGAAATAGGAACCGGGGAAAAGTCCGGGTCCCTTCTTAACGGAGGGATCGGATGATGCTTTGGAAACGGAAGCGGCTGCGGAAGCCACGGTTGCCTTGCGCGCCACATTCATTTTGGCGAGTATTGCGTCGCGGTCGATTCCTGCGAGATAAGCTGAAAGTTCACCGCTGCGTGTAGCCTTGTCCGAAATACGGAATGAGGAGGGGATCACATTGCCGGCGTTATCTGCATCGGCATAGTAGAAGTTGCCATCCTTCTCGGCTACGAGATAGCCATCTTCGTTGAGGAAGAAGTGATGGTGTTCATCGCCCATGATGCGGACACTCACAGTGGTGCCGTCGGGCTGGGTGTATGTGGTCAAACCTGGTTTGGCGGGCACGGCGGCACACCAGAGGGCGGTCGCCGAAGCAAATGCCGTCAGAAATATTCGCTTCATTTCAGTTTATGGTGTTTGTCGGTTGTTGAATCGGGAGACGGAAGGCCTCCATGGTACAGTCAAAGAAGCTGTAGGGTGCAACTTCTACCGCAAAGATAGTTCCAATTTTCTGAAAAATAAAAAAACCGCGCTTCTAACGCGGTTTTTTTATTCATTTTTCACATTTCACGGATCATCTCGACGTGTCCGACAGGTAATTCGGCACTCAGAAGCAATGGTATCCGGTCGCTCGAGGAGACCTCGGCCTTGACAGGATATCCGCTCATCGAGCCGTTGTAGCTGTATTCAAACGTGCATGCGTAGCTCGGATAGGTGACTCCGTTGATCTGATAGCTCGAGGGGCCGTTGTAGGTGACATTGACACTCTTCGGAGCGCCACCCTCCACGGCTATCGGTATCGTGATCTGCTGACCCGGCGACATCGCGGGGAAGTTCATTTCGCGGAAATAATAGAACATCCCGATCATGTCTGCCGTCACTGTGACGGCTTCCATCGTATTTGCGTCGGCATCGAGTGTGCCGGCTCCATAGATGTTCTTATAGTTTGCCGGATTTGTGGGATTGAACGATCCGCTGTTGTAGACAGTCACTTTCGGTTTCAGATACCATCCGTTCTCATACGTGACGGTTTCACGGCTAAGCGGGCTTCCGGGGGTCATGCGGGCCCGGAGGGTATCGCTGATGCAGAGCACGCGTCCGTCCCAGGGGATGCTGTTGCCGTCGAGTGTGCCGTAGAAATTGCCGCCGTCACACTGGAGGGTCACCTTGCCGTGTGCTATCATGACATCGATGAGCCCCCAATGATAGTGGACGTTATAGTTTATCTCCTGCCAGGGAATATTGACCTGAGCCTTTCCCGCAAGGGCGGAGAGGATTATAACGGCTATAAGAAAGATCCTTTTCATCATTTTCCGGTTGTGCGGGGCCAGGATGCTTTCTTTGTTGTGCCTCCCTCCACGGGGTGGAGGGCGAGGAAGATGTCATACCCTTTGACCGGTTCTACCTTAAAGGTGGCGCTTCCTGCGGATTTAGCGTTAGCGGAAGCCGAGGCCACGGCGCCATCCTCGAATTCGATGAGGGGCTCATTGGTAGACATCACGTCGCCGTCGCTTACGAGCACCTGCTTTACCTTTCCGGCCATGTCGCAGGCGAGATCATTCTCCATCTTCATGGCTTCATAGACTATGACGGTCTGACCGGCTTTCACGGTGTCGCCCGGCTTGACGTTGACCTTGAGGATTGTTCCACCCATCGGGGCGCGGAAAACAGGGCCGGTGAATGTGGCTGCTGCTTTCTTGGCTGCTGCCTCCTCCTTCACGCCATGCACCTTCTCATATTCACCCTTACGCTTGTTGGTGAGGTAGATCTTGGCAACGGAGGGGAGAAGTTCAAGAAGAAGAGCCTCCTCGTCGTTGGCGGCGAGTTTTACGCCTCCGAACTGGTCGAGCACGGGGTTATCCTGCTTTGTATATGCTGAGGTGTCATAGGGTTTCTCCTCGGGGCTTCCGGTGATTTTCTCGCGGAATTTGGGATCGATCTTCACGGGAGTGTTGCCGTATTCACCCTTCACGAGAGAGATGAACTGGTTGCTCTTGGTGGTGTAGTCGGGTTTGCCCTGACGACGGTCGAGGGCGAGGGAAACTGCCTGCGAGCCTACAATCTGGCTGGTGGGGGTCACGAGGGGCACGAGGCCGGCGTCGCGGCGCACCTTCGGGATGAGGGCCATAGCCTCGTCAAGCACGTCCTCGGCCT
>CAZMHE010000078.1:0-11948 GCA_964566015.1 uncultured Sangeribacter sp.
GGAAACCCATCGTCTTCATTATATAGAGCTCAAACTTCAGACGCTCCTTCACATCGTCCGGGAGTGGATCGCCATATCTCTCCTTAGCGCCCTCCCATGTGAGTTTCTCGAGATAATCAGCCTCAAACTTGATTCGGTAGAGTTTGTCGTAACCTCCGAGACGCTGAATTTTCTTCTCAGCCTCCTCACGTGAGAGCACTACATTCCCGTTCTCATCCCTCGTGAACTCATTGAAAAGATCCTCCTCAGTGAGACGGGCACGATACTCCTCCTCAGTGCCGAACTCGGCAGGGATTGCGAAGTTGGGCATGATGGGTCCGTGGTCGATACTGTAGAACTCTACCTTGTCGAGAATCTCTGTCGAAGAAGCAAGTGCCTGGGGCACATCAGAGAAAATATCATTCATCTCCTGAGTGCTCTTGAGCCACTCCTGCTTGGTGTAATGCACGCGGTCAGTATCTATGAAGCGCTTCTGCATCGACACGCAGATGAGGCGGTCATGAGCCTCGGCGTCATCCTCAAACGTGAAATGCACGTCATTGGTAGCGACCACCTTGATTCCATGCTTCTCCGACATCTTAAGGAGAAATTCATTGACTTTCTGCTGTTCGGGATAGACATCCCTGTTGGAATTCTCCTTGAATGTCTGATGACGCTGAAGCTCCAGGTAATAGTCATCGCCGAATGTCTCCTTATACCATAGGATTCTCTCCTCAGCCCCTTTGTAGTCTTCATGACGGATCAAGCGGGGGACATCCCCTCCGAGACATGCCGAACATATAATGAGACCCTCTCTGTGAAGACTCAGTTCGTTGCGGTCAGTCCGCGGTTTGAAATACATACCCTCCGTCCATGCCTTTGACACCAATTTGATTAGGTTATGATAACCCTTCTGGTTTTTCGCAAGGACAATGAGGTGTGTACCCTTGTCAGACTTATCATTACGGTCATGAAGACTTTCCTTCGCGACATACATCTCGCAACCCAAGATCGGCTTGAATTTCTCCTCATCCGGTTTTCCTGAGTTCTTTTTATTGACGTAGTTATAAAACTCCTTGATGCCGAACATGTTGCCATGATCGGTCAAGGCGATTCCCTTCATTCCGTCGGCTATGGCCTTGTCAACAAGTTCAGGTATTGAGGCTTTGCCATCGAGAAGAGAGTATTGTGAATGGACGTGCAGATGTACGAAAGGGATCATTTCTGGAGTTTTGACTGGAGATGACGCACCGCGCCTTCGAGCTGGGCATCGACTCCGCGTTCTATATCAGCGGGTTGATTATAAATTACCACATCAGGATTAAGCTGGTGGTTTTCAAGCACTGTGCCGTCGGGAGAAACATTGGTGACCTGGGGAATACCGAAAACAAGCGTAGGGTCGATCTGAGTCTCCCACCATACAGCTGTCATGGTTCCCGGAATCGGAGCACCGACGACATCGCCAATCCCGAGATACTGGTAGGCATACGGAGCACCGTGAGCATCGCTGTAGTTGCTCTCGTTGACAAGCATCACCGAAGGTTTGGTCCATTGAGAGAAAGGCTCGTGACCTATCTCCCTGCCGCGCGGTTTGAACGTGACGTACTCCTTGCCGGAAAGAAGGATCGCAAGGTCGTTGTGAAGCCAGCCACCGCCATTGAAACGGGTGTCGACGACTACAGCGTCGCGATCGCGATATTTACCGAGGAGACGGTCATAGACAGTCTGATAGCTTGATCCGTCCATGCCGCTGACATGAACATACCCTATCTTTCCTCCGGAAAGGGAATCAACAATCTGTTCGTTGCGCTCCACCCATCTGTCATACGCAAGTGATGACTGGAGGCCCGCTGAGATTGGTTTTACAACTGAATAAGCCGTCTTACCGTTTTTCTTCTTCAGCTCGAGCCTTACCTTTTTCCCTGCCTTGCCCTCAAGGAGCGGGAGGTAATCTTTATCGGCTGTAATCGGTGTACCATCGATAGATAGGATTATATCACCGACTTCAACCCCGGCCTTCTTCTGACCCAACGGTCCGCGAGGGAATATCTCGGAAATCTTGAGTCCCGGGCCATCATACTTGTCATCGTAATACGCTCCGAGCTGAGCTGTCTGCATCGGAGCTCCATATCCATAGTAGCGTCCGCCGGTATGTGATGCATTGAGTTCACCGAGAATCTCCGAGAGGAGAGTCGCGAAGTCACGGTTGTTTGAGATGTAAGGAAGGAACTCACGGTAATGGTCGACATAATACTTCCAGTCGACGCCATGAAGCTTCTCATCATAGAACTTATCCTCCACCTGTTTGGCCATGTGGTCGAAGATATAAGCGCGTTCCAACGAGGGATGACGGTCGTAGGGAGCTTCGAAACTTACCTCCTCTGTAGAACAGTTACCGAGATTGAGTTTCTTGATTGAGCTACCATTGAAGACGAAGATGTTGTTGCTGTCATCATAAGGTACGAGGCTACCCGGCAGATCATAATACCATACCTTGGTCTCCCCCTTCTTAAGGTCTACCTTGAAAAGATTGTACTTACCTTCAGTGGCACCGGCCACATAATAGAGGTTCTCACCTTTCGGGTCGAGATAATAATCCCAGATACGTGAAGAGTTGGAAGTAAGGCGTCTTGTGCGGTAGCGGCGTGAGTCAAGTTCGAAAGGCTCCTTGCTCTTCTCTTCTTTCTTCTTGTCATCTTTCTTCTTATCGTCATCGTCGGCCTCCTCGGCAAGAGCCGCCTCTTCCTCAGTCATATGCAGCTTATCCCAGGCTTCACCGTCAAGGGCCATGAAGACAATATCCTCCTGCGATCCCCAGGAACCCTGCGCCTTCATACCATACTTTGAGGTGGTGTATGTGATGGCCCTTCCGTCGAGAGCCCATTTGGGAGCATCTGCGGAGTGGCCGCTTTCAGTAAGATTGACTATCTCGCTGCCGTCAGCTTTCACAAGCGCGATGTCGATATTGTTCCATCCTGTCTCCCCCAGATATGAGATGAGCAACCATTTTGAGTCAGGACTCCATTCAAAGGGTATGTCACCGTCTGAATAGGAATAATTATAGCGTCCGTCAAGGGCTGTCGTGACCTTCTTCGATTTCAGATCTATGATCTTCAAGGTCGTGCGGTCTTCGAGGAAAGCAACCTTCTTACCATCGGGAGAGAAAACCGGCTGCATGGCTGAGGTCTCGCACTTGTAAAGTGGCTCTATCTCCACATCTGTTGCATAAGCGAACTGTTTCTCCTTGTCATCCTTGATTTTAGCCGTAAAAAGTTGCCAGACTCCATCGACATCCGAATCAAAGACAAGAGTTCTCCCATCGGGAGAGAACGACACGGAACGCTCCTGAGCTGGGGTGTCCGTTATTCGGCGTGTGGTCTTATATTTCGTATCGGTGACGTAAAGCTCTCCGCGGAGAATAAGTGCGACTTCGTTACCCTTAGGTGAAACCGCAATGTTGGAGACTCCACCTGAGACGTATCGCTTCACAAGATCCTTGTCGTAGTTGTCTGTGCGGACACGGATGTCAATCTTGCGGGGCTCCTCACCGGGGCGCATCGTGTAGAGATCACCATCCCAAGAGAAAGAAAGAAGTCCGTCATCTGATGCAGAAAGTGACCTTACGGGGTGCTTCGTGAAATTTGTCAGCTGCTTTTTATCAGATGGATTAGCAATGTTCCCTTCATAAATATTGAGGGTGCCATCCTCCTCGGAAACATAAAAATACTTTCCGTCCTTACCCCATACAGGAGATTGATCACCACCGTTGAAATCCGTCAGCTGCCTGAAGTCGCCGTCGGAGTACAGCCAGACATCGGCAGTTCCTGAAGAACGTTCATGCTTACGGAGCACATCCTCGTAACCCTTGCGGTCTTGATAAAGGATCTCACCCTTGCTGTTGGCCGAAGCAGACACAACCGGCAAAGAGAGGTAAAGGTGCGGTCTCGGGGAATCTTTCTTTACGTTAAGGGAGTATATCTGAGTAAGGAAAGGGGCGCGAGATGTAAGACGTCCCGGAAGATCAGACGCATTGAATATGAGGGTTGAATCGTTGATGAACGTCAACGGTTTCTCATTGCCGCTTGATGTCGTGAGGCGCCGTGGTGTTCCGCCATAGGCAGAAGTTATGAAAATATCATCCGAGCCCTCGCGCGAAGACATGAACACGATCTGTTTACCGTCAGGCGACCACACCGGGAAAGCATCATAACCTTTATCAGTGGTGATCTGCATGGCCGGTCCACCCTTCGATGACACCGTGAAGATGTCTCCCTTATAGGTGAAGGCAATCGTTTTTCCGTCGGGAGAAATGGAGGCGTCGCGAAGCCATCTCGGCGACTCCTGAGCCCCTGCTGACAATGTCGCGGCAAGCAATAACGCGAAAGGTATATATCGTTTCATTGTGCTGATGTTACAAGTTGAATATAATCTGCAAATTTAGCAAATTTTCCGGTTATCGCAAACAATTTTGTAGCGTTGCGCTCGCAGATTCCTTCAGTTTTTCCATTTGGAAAATTCACCCGGATTTGCTAATTTTGAAACCAAAATCTAATAAAGGATAAATTATATGGCACTTGAATTTACTGACGAGACTGCACGTGAAGCAATTGCATCCGGCAAACCTGTAGTGGTCGATTTCTGGGCAACATGGTGTGGCCCCTGCATTAAATTAGGCCCCGTTGTCGAGGAACTCGCCGAGAAATATGAGGGAAAAGTTACCGTAGGGAAACTCAACATCGATGACAACGATGAAGTAGCCACCGAGTATCGCGTACGCAATATCCCCACAGTACTCTATTTTAAGGATGGCGAGATGAAAGAACGCATCGTAGGCCTCGTGAAACTCGAGGATCTTGAGGCCAAACTCTCCTCAATCCTCTGATATAACTCTCTTTCAGGGCACTTGAGAGAACTGGATTAAAGTCCTCTGATAATAGGGGGTGGTGATTTCGGAAATCACTACCCCTTTTTTCGAACTCGCATGTATGAAGCGAGTTTTGTCGAGCATGATTCCAACGTGTGAGATCCTGTGCTTGTCTTTCCCCGTGGCAAAGAAAGCAAGGTCTCCGGGCAACACATCCTTCTCCTTTATCCTCTTGCAGAAATCAGCCTGTGCACGTGAGTTTCGCGGCAACTTTTTGCCCGTAGCAGTCTCATAGACTTTCAAAACCATTCCTGAGCAATCCGTACCCTTCCCCTTCTCAGAAGCTCCGTAGCGATAGGGAGTGCCTTCCCACGTGAGTGCCTCCTCGACAATATGTTGACGTTCCCCTTTTAGTTTTGTCTTGATTCTGACGGTCTGCTCGGTCGAGGCTTTCATCTTTGGCTTTCGATGAGAGCGGCATGAAGGGAGCACCGTGACTGCGGCTAAAAGAAGAATAGAGATAACGGGGAGAGAGAATTTCATTTGAAAAAGTTTTGTTACAGAAGTCAGGAGAGAATGAAAAGAAAAAATTGGAAATCTCAGAAGTTCACACCGAAACTCAGTGTCGCAAATGAGACATTCTCCGTCTTGTCATTGAGAATATATTTATGCCTCTGGTCAAAATGCCTGAATTCATAGGCAAGGATGATATGGCTCTGGAACCGACGGCTCATGGCAAGGTTTATTCCGGCGCCTATCTGGGCGTTGGCATCTCCGAAAGCCGGAGAGTCGCCGATCGTGTTGAAACTGTAGCCCGCTTTGAAAGACATGAAGAACAACCGGGGCCGTTTTGAAAAACTTGTTCTCAAGAGAGCATAGACCGGCACATACGTATCACCCGAACCAAGCGAGCGGTGAATGCCCAGACCTGCACCAAGTGTTCGGAAATAACTGTTCTTGTAGCCGAGGATGGCATCGATATTGAACGTGGATGTATTATAACCGGATAGGTCGATTGAAGCACCTACCTCGCCACCCCACGTAAAATGTGAACCTGAAAGATCATCACGGGATGAGAAGAGGCTTTCCCTTTTCTCCGGCTCATCATCTTTCTCTCGGGAATAACCGGCGGCAGGGAATAATAAAGCCATGACCGCCACCAGCAGAACACTCAAGATTCTGCCGGAGGCGGTCATAAACGGTTTATTCGGTGATGGAGTAAACATCACTCTCCGAGATAATTCTTAAGAAGCTTGCTCTTCTGCCCCTTTAGGCGACGGATGGCCTTCTCTTTGATCTGACGCACACGCTCGCGGGTCAGGTCAAACTTGGCACCGATCTCCTCAAGTGTCATCTCCTGGCAACCGATGCCGAAGAACATCTTGAGAATTTCGCGCTCGCGGTCATAGAGCTGGCGCAATGCGCGGTCGACCTCCTTGGAAAGACTCTCCTGATTGAGGGTAGAGTCGGCCATGGGACTGTCGTCGTTGGGAAGAACGTCAAGAAGGGAGTTATCCTCGCCCTCCACGAAAGGAGCGTCAACCGAGATATGTCGGCCCGACACCTTCATCGTATCCGAGACCTTGTCGACAGGCATTCCGAGACGTTCGGCAAGCTCCTCGGCTGAGGGACGCCTCTCGTTTTCCTGCTCGAATTTTGAAAGTTCCTTGCTGATTTTATTCAGTGACCCTACCTGATTGAGCGGAAGACGCACGATGCGGCTCTGCTCGGCAAGGGCCTGAAGGATAGATTGACGGATCCACCATACGGCATAGGAAATAAATTTAAAGCCGCGTGTCTCGTCAAATTTCTGGGCGGCACGGATAAGACCGAGATTACCCTCATTGATAAGATCGGGCAGACTGAGACCCTGATTCTGATACTGCTTGGCCACCGAAACCACAAAACGGAGGTTGGCACGAGTCAGTTTCTCAAGAGCCGCATGATCTCCTTTTTTTATCCGCTGTGCGAGTTCTACTTCCTCACTTACCGAAATCAGTTCCTCACGACCTATTTCCTGCAAGTATTTATCAAGGGAAGCACTCTCACGGTTGGTGATTGATTTTGTTATCTTTAGTTGTCTCATAGTAGCGTAATTTACAGGCGGACGTCAAAGGATGGACGGAGTAAATGGATTGTTCGCCTTATAATAAACGGAGTGTTCGCGCAAATGTTGTATCAATATGATAAAATTCCCCGGCGCTCCGTGGCACCGGGGAATCTTGACTTAATTATAGCGTTATCCTGCCTATTGCAGAGACTATCATTCAGTGAGGTTGACGGCGTAATAGTATTTACGTCCGTTGGGGTAGATACCGGTCAGGAACATCACCTTATCATCGTCGTCTGACTTCATGATCTGGTTGTAGATCTTCTCGATGTCGTCAGAGCTGTTGACAGACTTACCGTTGATGTCGAGGATGATGAAGCCCTCTTTCACTCCGGCCTCCTTGAAGCAGCCACCCTTGAGACCTGTGACCTTCACACCTGAACTGATGCCGAGGTTCTTCTTGGTCTCCGAGCTGAGCTTCATGAATGCGCAGCCGAGTTCAGAGAAATCACCCTTCTTTGTTATGGATGTGTTGCCGTGAGAGTTGCGGAGCACACCGGATTTGGTGATCGTCTTGTTGTCACGTATGAATGTCACTGTGATCTGGTCGCCCGGTCGATACTGGTTGAGCTGTTCGTGAAGCTGCGGGATGCTTGCCACGGTAGCCTTGTTGATGCCGATGATGACGTCGTCTGGCTGAAGGCCGAGCTCCTTGGCTGTGGAACGGTCAGATACCTCTACAACGAGAACTCCGCTCTTGGTGGCTGTAATGTTTTTCTCCTTGGCGATCTTAGCGTCAAGTTCGGCGATAGTGCAACCGAGCATTGCACGCTGCACTGTGCCATACTGGCGAAGGTCTGTCATCACTTTCTTCACGATCGATGTCGGGATTGCGAATGAGAAGCCCGAATAGCTGCCAGTGTTGGAGTAGATGGCTGAATTGATACCGACGAGATCACCCTTGAGGTTGACAAGCGCACCACCCGAGTTGCCGGGGTTGAGGGCGGCGTCGGTCTGGATGAAAGACTCGATGCCCATGCGGCCGCCTCTCGAGTTCTGGCTGATGCTGCGGGCTTTGGCAGATACGATGCCTGCAGTAACCGTTGAATTGAAACCGAAGGGGTTACCGACAGCGAGCACCCACTCGCCGATCTTGAGGTCGTCTGAATTGCCGAATGTGATTGGATGAAGTTTCTCGGCATCAATCTTGATGAGAGCAAGGTCGGTTGCCTCGTCAGTGCCTATCACGGTAGCCTCATACGTGGAATTATCATTAAGGAGCACCTCGAGTTTATCAGCTCCGTCGATTACGTGGTTGTTGGTGACGATATATCCGTTGTCAGTGATGATGACTCCCGATCCGAGACCGCTCTGCACAGGCTCGCTGTTACGCTGCTGGCGGGGCTGCTGCTGACGCTGCTGGGGGCCGAAGAAGAAGTCGAACATTCCGAAAGGATCGCCTGAACCTCCGTAGGGGTTCTGCTGCTGACGCTGGGTGGTGTAACTTTTTATGCAGACCACAGCGTTGACGGTCTTCTCGGCAGCGACGGTGAAGTCAGTGTCAAAATTGGCACCGGCAGCGGTGTGGATGAATTCAGGTGTATTGGATGAGCCGTTGTTATCGACAGCTTTTGAGCCCGCATATGCGAGCGAGACGAAGATTGCTAAAGATGCCAGGGTGGCGGGGATTGTGTATTTCTTCATGTCTGTCAGTTTTATGGAATTGCCTAAAATCAAATAATTCCCCGGCACCACTTCAAAAAGTGCCCCCTGGAATACGGGAAGCAAATTTAATGTGCCGGAGGGAGAGGGATGTAAAAACCGTCTCCGGTATTTATTCAATGCAATTTTTTTGCCAATATTTTATTTTCACATTCCTGCCGCCTCCATTTTAAGTTAATTTAATATCAAATGCAAAGATTTAATATCAAATGCAAATAATTGTTATGAATTGTCGCATATTGCCGACACACCGCATGTCAAAACCAAAATAATGCCACTTCCGACACAGATTTGCGACACAATTTAGCAAAAGACTTTGACAGCCAAAAATAAATTACTAATTTTGTCGGATATTGCGAAACTATATCAATTAACATCATAACAACAGCGATTATGTTCAGAAAAGTATTGAGCATCGTGATGCTTTTTGCAGGCATCCTCGGAGCGATGGCACAGACGCCGCTCCCGCTCGATCCTAAGGTGAAGCACGGTGTGCTTCCGAATGGTTTGAGCTATTACATCATGCACAATGAAGAACCGAAAGAACGCGCCAACTTCTATATAGCGCAGAAGGTCGGTTCAACCCTTGAGAATGAGGATCAGCTTGGTCTCGCTCACTTCCTTGAGCATATGGCCTTCAACGGCACTACCAACTATCCCGGCAAGAATATGCTCAACTATCTCCAGAGCAAAGGTATCCGCTTCGGGTCAGACATCAATGCCTATACAGGTTTCGATGAGACTGTCTACCGCATCGACAACGTCCCCACAACCGACCAGCCACTCATGGACAGTGTTCTTCTCGTTCTCCACGACTGGAGCTGCGACCTTCTCCTCGAGGAAGCCGAGATTGACGCAGAGCGTGGTGTGATCCAGGAGGAATGGCGTCAGCGCAACGATGCAAACACCCGTATGTATACAGCTATCCTACCGCAGATTTACAAGGAATATCAGTATCAGCAGATGCCGATCGGCAAGATGGAGGTCGTGATGAACTTCAAGCCCGAGGCTTTACGCTCATATTATAAGAAATGGTATCGTCCAGACCAGCAGGGTATCGTCATCGTCGGCGATTTCAACGCCGACGAGATGGAAAAGAAAGTGAAAGATCTTTTCGGCCCTATCACAATGCCTGAGAATGCCGCTCCCCGCGAATATCCTGTGGTAAGCGACAATGAGGAGCCCATCTACGCCTCTTTCTCCGATCCGGAGATGAGATTCCCCCGTCTCTCCATCTCTTTCAAGAGTGAGAAACTTCCCCGCGAGATGCGCAACACCCAGGAGGCTTTCATCATGGACGACCTCCTGAAGGAGCTCATCAGCATGCTCGTCAACAACCGTCTCACTGAAGCCGAGCATCAGCCCGACTGCCAGTTTGCCGGAGCAGGCTTCTACTTCTCCGATTTCTACATATCCAAAACAAAAGACGCAACAAATATTGTAGTCGTCCCGAAGAGCGACATGCGTAGTGCTCTCGGTCAGGTGATGGGAATCGTTGCACGTGCCCTGAAGACCGGTTTTACCGATTCTGAATACGACCGTGTGAAGGAGGAACTCCTTTCTCAATATGAGAACAGCTACAATGAGCGTGATAAGAAGAAAAACAGCGGTTATGGCAATGAACTCTGCCGCCACTTCATCGACAACACCCCCAATCCGGGCATTGAGGTGACCTACAACATGGTCAAGGCAGTGCTCCCAAGCATCCCCGTGGAGGCTATCAACCAAGCCTGCGCACAGATCCTTACTGACCAGAACATGGTGCTTGTTGAGACTATTCCCCAGAAGGATGGTGTGGAATTTGTCGGCAAAGAGGTTCTCGTGAAGGATATACAGGACGCCATGCACGCCGAATATGAGGCATATGTGGATGAGGTCATCACCGAACCACTTATCGCAAAACTTCCCAAACCCGGAAAGATCAAGAAGGTGACCACCAACAAGGTGCTCGGGGCTGAGGAGTTCATTCTCTCCAACGGGCTCAAGGTTGTGGTGAAATCCACAGATTTTGCAGCTGACGAAATCAGGCTTTACGCATTCCGCGAAGGTGGCAAGCAGACTTACGCCGCAAAAGACTCCGCCAACATTCTTCTCATCGATGATGCCTTCGAGGCTTCCAAGATGGGTCCCTTCGACCGCAATACACTTCGTAAATTCCTCGCCGGCAAACAGGTGGGTCTCTCTTTCGGTGTCAACTCCTATTCAGATGTCATAATGGGTAGTTCCACAGTGAAGGATCTCAAGACCCTGATGGAGATGCTCTACACCGTCTTCACAAACCTTAATCCCGATCCCACCACATATGGTGTGACAGTTGATCAGCTGAAGGTAAGCCTTGCTAATGCCGACAAGAACCCCCGCAAGGTCTTCTTCGACAATGTCTACAAGACATCTTATCCCAACAATCCCCTCCTCCATAGCGCTAACATGGCCACTGTAGAGGCTGCCGACTACAATGAAATGTTCAACATGATCAAGGAGGCTCTGTCGAATCCTGCCGATTATACATTCGTATTCACCGGCAACATCGATCTTGCAACCTTCCGTCCGATGCTTGAGCAGTATCTCGCCTCACTTCCCACGAAGAAGGTAAAGAAAAGAAAAGTGCTTTCAGATGTGAATCCCGTGGCTGGTGATGTCAAGAACTACTTTACCCTTCAGATGCAGACACCTTCCACATGGGTCTACGACGTATTCTCTGACACCAACGTTCCTTACTCCATCAAGAATGACTATCTCGTAGCTCTCATGGGCGATATCCTCGATAATATCTACACCGAGACTCTCCGCGAGGAAGAGGGAGGCACATACGGAGCTTCCGTAGGCGCAAGTCTCAATCCTGTAAACGGAAGATGGCAGCTTGTTTATTTCTTCCAGACAAACAAGGATAAGCAGCAGACCCTGATTGACCGCGCGCAGGCTGAGATGAACAAACTCCTTCAGGAGGGCACCAACGAAGAGCAGTTCAACAAGGTTAAGCAGGCGGCTCTCAAGCAACTCGACATCCAGGAGCGCACGAATGCATACTGGCTCAACAATATGGTCAGTGTACTTCGTGGCTACGACACACTCACCGGTGAGCGTGAGGCTCTCGAGAGCATCCAGCTTTCAGATCTCAACAACTTCATGAAGACCCTCTGGAACGGCAAAAACCGCGTTCAGGTTATCATGGAAGGCGTGGCTGAATAAGACCTACAAAGTAATTTATCACAATCCTAAACGTTAATTAAGGAGGGGACGGTTTCTTATACGTTCCCTCCTTAATATTATCCACAAAATATGAAAAGATTCCTTATCGGGTCGATCACAGCACTGACACTGATGACATTCACA
>CAZMHE010000079.1:0-11757 GCA_964566015.1 uncultured Sangeribacter sp.
ACCTGCTGTGTTATTGTGAAATCAATAAATGTTAAAATTTATTGCGTTTTGTTAAAGAGTGAACAATTCGCGGGGTTCAATTGTTACCTTAGGCGCCTCAGAATTGAAAATAAATAAAGGGAGCCACTTCTTCCGACATAAATTCTATTACCAATTGCACCGCAACAAGGAACACAACAAGCTTAAGAACCCAGTTCGCACGTATAAACATAAATTGCACTGAATCCGCCCACCGTTGGGGAACGAAATGGAAAACTATCAGGGTCACCATCATCACACACCATGCGGGACGAGCGACACAGAATTGCGGTATCTGATTCCAGTGGAAGTCTGTGAAAATATTTTGAATTATCAGAACTGACTGTTCAAAATCTGCCGCCCGGAAGAATACCCACAATAACGATACATAAATAAATGTCACGGCCCATCCGATAAAGATTGTCAGAAAATTATCCGGTATTTTCCTGAGTACAGGTTGACAAGCCTTGTGAACAGCCAGGCCGACTCCATGCATTGCACCCCAGAAAATAAACTTCCAGGCCGCTCCGTGCCATAGTCCACCGATCAGCATCGTCAGAAAATTATTTACATATGTACGGATTGTGCCTTTCCTGTTTCCGCCAAGGGGAATATAGACGTAGTCTCTGAGCCATGAGGAAAGGGATATATGCCAGCGTCGCCAAAATTCCGTCAGGTTCTTGCTTTGATAAGGTGAATCGAAATTCAATCCGAGTTTGAAACCCATTATCAATGCAATACCGATTGCCATATCGGAGTAACCTGAGAAGTCGCAATAAATCTGCATAGTGTATCCGAGTACACCCATGAGTGCCTGCACACCCGTATATAGTTCAGGATCATTGAATACAAGGTCGTTGTATTGAGCAATATAATCCGCAATCAACGCTTTTTTCACGATACCTGCTATTACAAGCCATAGACCTCCCCAAATTTTATCTTGAGAGGGCTTTTCATTTTTCTCAATCTGTGGAAGGAAATAATCTGCACGAACGATCGGGCCAGCGACAAGAGCCGGAAAGAAACTTAGGAAAAACAAATAGTCAATCCATTTCCGGGTAGGCTTTATCCTTTCCTTATAAACATCTACAACATAGCTTATCGACTGGAATGTGTAGAAAGAGATTCCCACAGGGAGTATAATGTCAAGAGGCTGAAAATTCCCCTCGACCATCTGATTCCAGTTCCAAAGGAAGAAATTAGCGTATTTGAAATACCCTAATATACTCAGCGAGATGCCGATGGATGTCCACATCACGGCAAGACGCGCCCCCCTCCTTTTAAGACAGTATATCCAATGAGACAATCCCCAATCTATCAGTGAAGTGCCGATGAGCATGAGGAAGAAAAGGCCACTCGATTTATAATAGAAGTATAGAGAGAAGAGCACCACAAAGAGTGTCATCTTCCATTTGCTTCCCTTCAGAAAGGCATAGATGGGCAGGAAAATCAGAAAAAGTATCCAGAAAAGACCGGAGCTGAAAAGCAACGGCGCTTTAGGATCGTAGGCGAATAGTCTCAATATATTTGGCACACCCTCATTCATGAATGTGCCGATTTCAATACCCGTCACTTGTTAAGAGCTTTTAGAAAAATAACATTTGCATTTACCTTTCCCAGACTGTCGGAAGGGAACTCGGCGCGGATCGGATGGCGGGATTTCGGCATCCATCGCATTATACTATCCACCCAAAGCGCTGAAGCATCCCTTGTTGGGTGAATCTTATCTTTCTTGCGTTTGAACTCCATACCTGCCGAACGGAAGAAAGCTCCCGGGGCACAATTCGCCTGAAGCATATCATTGATGCCGGTATCCTCCTTCCAGTTGGGAGGTCCGATCCATACATACGGAATTTCACCGATCTTATCAAGAATCTGCCTCACATATGGGAGTCTTGAATCAGGACGCTTGAAATAGAGTTCATTGCTACCAAGGGAAATGAAGATGTAGTCTACACCATATTTACGGATGTAATAGTCGAGTGTGTCGCAATCAGCCCATATTTTGGTGTTGCTTGAATCCCAGTTCACCGCATGGAGCGTGTGGCCGTTCATCTTGGCATATCTTGCGAGGCGGAGAGCGAGATTGAATGTCATCGAATCTCCGAATAATAAGATTGACTTCGGGAGAGTATCTACCTGCACAGGTTCTTCAGCAAGCAACTTCTCCAGATTAATGATACTATCGGGGACAATGAGCAAAGAGTCTTCTGCCACCGTATTGGCAGAGTCCGGGAAAAGGAATGTCTTCACCGGAGCCTTACGGACTGTATATGAACCGATATTTATATCATCGTCCATGAGAGCCACACCAACTACTATTGCTAATGCAATGGCCAGCAGAAGCCAAAGGCCGGAAAAGTTTGATTTCATATTTAAGTGACCGGCGCCTGATCACCCAATCTGGGCAAAGCGCAATCGCTACAACTATTATTATATTTTACCTCAAGACTTCAAAACATCCGGCTTCCGTCGTGCCCTGCAGAAATATCCGTCGTCAAGCGACGAAAAATATCAGCTATCTCCATGACGGAAAACCGACGCAAAATTAATATCAAAAAAAATTACTGACAAATATTCTCAACACTAAATATAAATAAATATTCCCGACAGATTGCAAATTCAAAATATCCTTAACAGGAGTGGATAAAACATGGGGCTTAACACCCTGAAATGTTAAGGCATGTTGAATATGTTTAAAGCAATCTAATCAACCCAACAATAGGGGGCGTCATTCGTTTTAATTATACAAAAAGCAATGAAGCAATATGGATAAACATTCAAGGATTCGTGAGAATGTTTGAATGTGGTTTAAGTTTAGTTAGATATAGTTTATAGTGGAATCGCGGGAGAGGCGTCGTGAAAACGCCTCTCCTTTTTTGTGTCTTACGCCCTGACCTACGGGCTTATTTTATTCGGACTGACTCTTAAAATGAGTTCTTTAAGATGAGTTCTTTAAATGAGTTCTCCTTTCAGCGGAACTGTTTTATTGCGGGCATCCAGTCGAGACCAGCTCCTTTTAATCTTGATATCAAATCATCTTTATCAATCCCCAATGAGGCACAAAGATCGTCGAGACCGGTGTAATCGCCGTCTCGCATTTTCATATTGATCATGCTCATCAGCATGACAGGATCCTGCGGAATATTCATAGTTTCAATTTTTTTCGTAATTTTGTGGAAAAATTATTTCTCCACAAATGGTAAAACGAATCCTCATACTACTTTGTTGCTCATTGTCAGCCATACTTCCGTCGTTGGCCTGTACATCTGCTGTCGTGGGCGCGAAAGCCGCCCGATACGGGCGTCCCATGCTATGGAAACATAGAGATACAAGCAACATCGACAACAAAGTGGAATATGTGGAGGGGAAAGATGGTCAACATTCCTATGTCGCTCTTTTTAACGCGCAGGATAAATTGCTTAAAGAGGCGTGGACGGGCATGAACGATGCCGGTTTCGCCATCATGAACACCGCTTCCTACAACCTTAAGGATGACAAAGTGCCTGCATCAAAGATGGATCGCGAGGGTATTATCATGACTCTTGCGTTGAAAACATGTGTCACCGTCGATGACTTCGAGAAACTTCTTGCCACCTATAAACGTCCGTTGGGTGTTGAAGCTAATTTCGGTGTGATCGATGCTTACGGCAACGGTGCAGTATTCGAGACCAACAATCATTCCTATAAACGTTTCGATCTATCTGACGCGCCGGACAATATCATCATACGCACCAACTACTCTCATTCCGGTCGCCCGGATGAGGGATACGGTTTCGTAAGGGAGGCAAATGCTAATCATCTGCTTTCCCCTCTTGCAAAACAGGGAGAAATCACCCCTGAATACCTTACCGAGACAGCAAGCCGTTCCTTCTGGCATGACTTGATCGGTCGCGATTTCAGCGAAGGGACCGACAGATGGGTTATCGATCAGGATTTTATCCCCCGATATAAATCTACCGCAACAATTGTCATAGAGGGATGCAAGCCACTCTCTCCCGGAGAAAAGCCCGATCCGGATCTGATCCGTCGTCAATATATCATGTGGACCGGGCTTGGTTACCCACCTTGTGCGGATATTTCCCCCGTTACATGCAGCCGCGAAGGTGTTCCATCAGATCTCAGGGGAAACGGCGCCGGAGGGCACTCCCCTCAATGCGACATTGTCAAGAAGAGGCGCGACCAGGTATTCCCTATAAAGAAAGGAAACGGAGAGAAATATATCGACATGTCACTGCTTTTCAATAATGAGGGCACAGGATACGTCCAGATACTCCGCGAGAAAAATCTTGACATTTACCGGAATGCACGACAACTCAGAGACAATGGAGAAGAGTGAGGCTCCGGCAAATCTTGTAAGTATGCCGAGGAGAGAACTTACCTCACACCTCATGCAACTTTACGGCTGGGGGCCATTAGCCATCGGTCTTATTCTTCTCATCCCGGCTCTTGCGGCAGGAATCCTCTTCGACATACGCTGGCTCATTGTGTTCTTCCTGCTGATTTGCGTTGTGGCTCCCATGATTCTTGCGTTTCTATTCTTTTATCATGGTCTCAGACCCTCCACAGCATCAAATCTTCTACCACATAGTGTGGAAGTGTCTGATGACGGAATCGCCGTTTCCTCTTATCGGCATTGTGAAGACTCCGAGAATCTGGAATTTGTTGCAACCCGCAACTATCCTTTTTCCTCAATACGGCGACTTTTAGCTTCATCCGATGCTGTCACAGCTCTATTAAGCGCCCCGGACAAGGGATTCATCTGGATACCAATAGCCGCCTTCTCATCCAAGGAAGAAGCTATGGAGGCTTACCGCAAAATAAGCGAGAATATCTTGCAAAGAAATCAATAACCCAACATATAATTGAAATCCGCCACTAAGAACATATCATGCGAATACCGAAGTCTGACAAGAACTACTGCTATATCCTTGAAATGGAAGTGAGAGATTATGAGCTCGACTGCGAACAGATTGTCAACAATGCCAATTATCTCCACTATATGGAACACACACGCCACAAATTCTGTACAGAAGCGGGACTATCTTTCATTGAAATGCACAATCAGGGAATCGACGCAGTGGTCCGCAAAATTGAAATTGAATACATCTCCTCGCTCCATGGGGGTGAATCATTCCTGAGTTGCCTTCGGGTGGAGAGGAAAGGCCCCCGTTTCATTTTTCATCAAGACATTGTCCGCCACGACGGGAGTATGATAGCCCAGGGCATTGTCACCTGCGTCGCACTCAGAGAGGGGAAACTGACTCGCGGTGATGAACTTGCCAAGGCATTCGCCGAATTTCTTAAATGATGAGTGACAACGGCACAACATTCAGGATTGCCCTCTCCATGACCCCTCAGGTAAATGCTGAGGTCGTCAGGAGGATGAATGAGACGGGAATCTCACCGGAGGAATTTTTCTCTCTCGAGACTCCGGCTCTCTCAGAGCGTCTCGGCCTTAACTCAACCGTCAGGTTTGAGAAAATGCACCGCGACGAAGCCCTCTTTGCAGCCCGGAAAGAGACGGAGGCAATAGCAAACCACAGGATTAAGGCTCTTTACCTCGGTGACGATGATTACCCTGTGAGGCTTTCCCAGATTCCTGACGCCCCGGTCGTGCTCTATGTACTCGGCGATGCGGATCTTGATTCACGACATATCCTGAATGTTGTCGGAACCCGTAAACCTACCCCTTACGGTGTCGGTTTCGCTCAGAAACTTGTCAAGGATCTCGCCGTATATTTCGATGACCTGACCGTTGTCAGCGGCCTTGCCTACGGAATTGATTCAGCTGCCCACACTGCAGCTCTGGAGGCGGATGCTGTCACGGTTGCAGTCGTGGCGCATGGTCTCAACATGATCTATCCGGCCGCACACCGCGACCTTGCACGCCGAATCATCCATAATGGTGGTGCAGTTGTCTCGGAGTATCCCTTCGGCTCACCACCTTACCGTCAAAGATTTCTTGAACGCAACAGGATAGTCGCCGGATTGTCTGATGTCACCGTTGTTGTCGAGAGCGATATCCGGGGAGGGGCAATGTCAACTGCCAATACCGCTTTCTCTTATTCCCGCGATGTCATGGCTCTTCCCGGCAGGATTTCCGACAAACTCTCATCAGGGTGCAATCTCCTCCTCCGTAAGGAAAAGGCACATCTAATAACAGCAGCTCCGGACCTGATTGAACTGACCGGTTGGCAACCTCTCGATTTAAAGATCGACACGACTCAGCGGAATCTGTTCCCGGAGCTTGAAGGTGATTCAAAAAAAGTGCTCGATGCTATATCCCGTTATCATGAGCCCCTGCAGATTGACCGCATCTCTCATCTGACAGGGCTGCCTATTCCGACACTCATGGGAATTCTCGCCGACCTTGAATTTGATGGAATCGTGACCCGCCACCCCGGCAACCGTTACTCTCAATAACTTAGCGGGCGCGATTGCTTCTGAAAGCAACCACGCCCGCTGATATTTTTATTTTATTTCAGAATCTCTCGAGTACAGTCTCCACAAGACGTTTCACTGAAGGTTTGTAGTCTGTATTGGCATCTTCCGCGCGTCGCTGCGCTATGATGCAGCATACGGTCATGGCCTTGTGGCCGAGAAGTTTCGCCATTCCCTGAAGGCAAGCTGACTCCATCTCAAAATTGGTGATGGGGCGACCATTATACCGGAAACTCTCGATCTTGGCGTTCAGGTCAGGATCCTTGAGACTCAGACGCACCTCACGACCCTGTGGGGCATAGAAACCGACTGCGGCAATTGTAAATCCGCGAACCATATCATCCCGACCGATACGTTCCACAAGCTCGGGGTCAGCATCAACCGTATATGGGGCGGCCCAGGTCTTGTCCCAATGCGTATGTTCACAGAAAAGACGCTCAAACTCCAGATCACAGACAGAGTCCCTGTCTTTGTAGAAGTTGAGGATACCGTCGAAACCTGTTCCCTTCTCGGCTATTACAAAATCTCCGATCTTTAACTCAGGCTGAAGGGAGCCTGATGTGCCTATGCGCACCATATGAAGGGTGCGATGATGTGGTTTAACGGTTCTTGTGGCGAAATCGATATTAGCCAAAGCGTCAAGCTCGGTTACGACAATCTCGATATTATCGGGTCCGATACCATGGGAAATACACATTATCTCCTTTCCCTTATACCGGCCACCGATGGCATGAAATTCGCGTGACTGGACATCATAATCTATTGAATCGAAATATGAAGCCACCATATCCACTCGTCCCGGATCGCCTACGAGAATGATGTTATCACGCAATTGCTCCGGTTTGAGATGAATATGGAATGCGGATCCATCTTCATTGATGATGAGTTGAGAGGGTGGAATAACCCTTGCTTCAGTCTTATTCGCCATAGTTTTCCTGGATTTGATATTTTCGGTATATACAGGAGGATTAATGATTAATCCCCCCTGTATAAATTTAACATCAAAACCGGCTTAATTGTTTCTTGAAGACTTCCTGCTTCTTGCAAGCCAGAGCTCGCTCATCTGCTCGAGCGACTTACCCTTAGTCTCAGGAACAAGACGGGCAACAAAGATGGCTGCTACAATACAAATTGCTCCGTAGAGGGCGTATACGAAGAAGTGTCCGAACTTCTCACCCATTCCCGGCATACTCATATTGTACATCGGCACGAATGTGCTCGACACGATAAAGTTGAATATCCACTGGAACGCTACAGCAATCGCGACAGCCTGACTTCTGATAGTATTCGGGAAAATCTCTGAGATAAGCACCCAGCAGATCGGACCCCATGAGAACATGAAGGAGGCTGAATATACCATGATGGAGATGACGGGGACAATCGGTGCGGTCTCGACGATATTTGACAATGAAACACCTAAAGCTCCGATAGCCATTCCAATTGACCCCCAGATCAAGAGGGGCTTACGTCCAAGCTTCTCAACTGTAAAGACAGCGACAAGCGTAAAGGCGATATTGACGATACCCATGATAACGGTCTGCACCATCGGATTACCCATGTTCATCGACTCGAATATACGCGGTGCATAATAAAGCACGGCATTGATGCCGACAGCCTGCTGGAATACAGAGAGCATGACTCCGACAAAGATGACCATGATGCCATAGGAAAAGAGGCGTTCGCTCTTCTCGTCGACAGTATTCTTGATCTGCGCAAGAATCTCACCGGCCTTCTTTGCGCCATTGATACGTGTCAACACCTGCAAGGCTTTTGAATCCTTACCGACCAATGCAAGATAACGGGGTGATTCCGGAACGAAGCAGACAAGAATTGTGAAGATACCGGCCACGATAGCCTCCGACCCAAACATGTAGCGCCAACCGGTGGAGATTGTCCAGGGATCCGAATGTGGAGCGACACGGTAGATTGTCTCACCAATCTTCTCTATTATGGGCTGAGTGTGCTCACCGAGGATGAGGAAGTTGACGAAATAGACCACCAACTGTCCGAAAATAATGGCAAACTGGTTCCATGACACGAGTGTGCCTCGCAGGTTGGATGGAGCCACCTCTGCGATATACATCGGGCAGATGGCCGAGGCAAGACCGACACCGATACCTCCGAGAACCCTGTAGATATTAAATACGATAAGAAGGTTGAAGTGAGGCTTACCGAAGTCATAAAGCATGAATTCAGGATAATAAGAACCTACAGCTGATATGAAGAAGAAGATACCGGCTATGACAAGAGACTTGCGTCGTCCGAGTGCAGAGGCACAGACACCGGAAAGGGCTGCACCGATGATACACCCGAGCAGGGCGCTGCTCGACGTGATGCCGTGGATAGTGTCAGTATAAACGAAATCTTTTGCTCCGAGGAAAAATGCCTGGAGTCCTTTTTCAGCTCCTGAAATGACAGCTGTATCGTAGCCGAACAGCAAGCCGCCGAGAACCGCGACAAGCACTATCGAAAAAAGATAGATGCGGCTACCCCCCTGATTTGAATCAGACATAGATATAGATGTTAGGTTAAGTTATGTTGGAATATTATATCTTTTAATCAACGTGTCTTGATACGGAAAAATTTCACAGTTATTAAATATTGGCATCTTTTATCTCATATTTTTTTAATTATTCAAAAGAATCAGATAATTTTGCATTGAAAAAACCAAACACCATGAGACGACTTATTAAAATTTTTGCAGTTTTAGTCTCTGCGATGCCGCTTTATGCGGAGACTCTACCTTATCAGAATCCTGAACTTTCCCCGGCTGAAAGAGCCGCCGACCTTTGCTCCAGATTGACACTCGAAGAGAAGGCTCTGCTGATGAAAAACTCCTCCCCCGCTATTCCGCGCCTCGGAATCCCGGCTTATGACTGGTGGAGCGAAGCACTTCACGGAGTCGGCCGCAACGGCACAGCCACAGTATTCCCCTCATGTATCGGCATGGCGGCATCTTTTGACGACAACCTCATTGAGGAGGTCTTTACAGCCGTTTCCGACGAGGCCCGTGCAAAAAGCAATATTGCCCGACACACCAACTCCGTCGATAAATATAAAGGCACCTCTTTCTGGACTCCCAATATTAACATCTTCCGCGATCCGAGATGGGGACGCGGCCAGGAAACCTATGGTGAGGATCCTTACATGAACGGCCGCATGGGTTCGCGCGTGGTAAGAGGTCTTCAGGGGGATCCCGACTCCAAATACCTTAAGCTCCTCGCCTGTGCAAAACACTATGCAGTGCATAGCGGTCCGGAGAAGATTCGCCACACCTTCAATATCACCGACCTCCCCGAGCGCGACCTTTGGGAGACTTATCTCCCTGCTTTCAAGACGCTCGTTCAGGATGCGGACGTCAGGGAGGTGATGTGTGCCTATCAGAGATTCAAGGATAAACCCTGTTGTGGTTCCGACGAGCTCCTACATCAGATCCTCCGCGACAAGTGGGGATTTGACGGCCTGGTGGTCAGCGACTGCGGAGCAATCGGCGATTTCTATCGCGAAGGACGTCATGAAGTGTCACGCAATGCCGATGAGGCATCCGCCCTTGGAGTATCGAGCGGAACCGATGTGGAATGTGGAAGCGTATATTCGCATATTCCTGCAGCCGTGCGTAAAGGCCTCCTCTCGGAAAAGGATGTTGACAACAGCGTGCTTCGTCTTCTTGAGGCCAGACTTGCCGTGGGCGATTTCGACCCTGATGAGTTGGTTAGCTGGGCCTCGATACCCGAATCGGTAATCGCTTCGCCTGAACACCGCGCTCTCGCACGCAAGATGGGTCAGGAACAGACTGTTCTATTGAAAAACAACGGCATACTTCCTCTTTCAAAAAATGATCCGGGGCGAATAATGGTCATGGGTCCGAACGCAACTGACTCCCTTATGCTCTGGGGTATTTATTATGGTCAGCCAAGATATTCAGTAACCATGCTTGAGGGCGTGAAGAATAAGATCGGTGACGTGCCTTATACCGCCGGTTGCGGCATTACCAGGATGCAGGAAAATGTCAGCATCTTTGACCGTCTCACCCACGGAAATGGAGAAAAAGGTATGGAGGGTATCTACTGGAACAATACTGATATGTCCTGTGACCCTGTGACGACCGTAGTCTACACTTCACCCGTTCTTCTCGACAACGGAGGCAATACGGTGTTCGCTCCTGGTGTGAATCTCACGAATTTCACAACTAAACTCAAAGGATCGTTTGTTGCCGAAGCCGACGAGAAACTTAAGCTTGTGATTAATAACGATGACGGTTTCCGATTAATCATTAATGGCGATACGGTTCAGAACCGTTGGCGCGCCGACCGTCTCAACCATCGCGTGAAGGAACTTTCCGTGAAGAAAGGTCAGCAATATGATATCGAACTCGATTATCTGCAACTCGCAGACGGAGCGACCCTCAATTTTGATGTGCAGAGACAGAAGGATGTCACTGTCGCAGATGCTGTTGAAGCAGCCAAAGACGCTGACACCGTTATCTTCTTCGGAGGAATCTCTCCATCTCTCGAACGTGAGGAGGCAAGCGTAAACGAGCCCGGATTCTTCGGTGGCGACCGCACCTCGATAGAGCTACCGCAATGCCAGCGCGACATCCTTGAGGCTCTCCACAAAGCCGGAAAACGCATCGTGCTTGTCTGCTGCAGCGGCAGTGCCGTAGCCCTTGAACCTGAAGATAAGATATGCGATGCCATAGTCGAGGCCTGGTATCCCGGAGAAGAGGGTGGAAATGCAATTGCCGATATCCTTTTCGGTGACGCCGTGCCTTCGGGCAAACTCCCCGTCACTTTCTATCGCAATGACGCCCAGCTTCCAGACTTCGAGAATTACAACATTGAGGGGCGCACATACAGATTCATGCACTCCGACCCCCTGTATCCTTTCGGTCACGGTCTAAGTTATACCACTTTCGCCTACTCAAAACCCTCGTATAAAAAAGGGATCCTTTCTGTCGACGTCACCAACACCGGCAAGGTTGACGGCACTGAGATAGTTCAGGTTTACGTTAGCCGTCCTGATGATAAGGAGGGTCCGGTCAGGACTCTCAGAGCCTACGAGAGAGTGGAAATTCCAGCCGGAGAGACACGCAAGGTGCAACTCCCGTTGAACGACAAGACTTTTGAATGGTGGGATCCGAAGACAATGGAAATGCGTCCTCTCAAGGGTGAATACATTGTGGAAGTTGGTCCAAGCAGCAACGCATCGACACTGAAAGCT
Source organism: uncultured Sangeribacter sp. (assembly GCA_964566015.1). GTDB lineage: Bacteria > Bacteroidota > Bacteroidia > Bacteroidales > Muribaculaceae > Lepagella. Next base: position 11,683 of record CAZMHE010000079.1, read on the forward strand.
ATAAAGGTCAAGAGATAACACATACAACCACGTAAAAAGACAATGGGCGTCCACACAGGATGCCCATTGCTCTTT
>CAZMHE010000080.1:0-11553 GCA_964566015.1 uncultured Sangeribacter sp.
TGATGGAGTTGGCGCGGTCTACGACGGAGGTGTCGAGGCTGGCGAGGTAGATCTGTGTGGTGGTCTCGCTGTCGTGACCCATTCCCTCGCTTATCACTGATACGGGGATTCCTTTCGATTTGGCTATCGAAGCCCAGCTGTGGCGTGCGACGTAAAGGGTTAGTGGAATCATGATGCCGGCTTTCTGCGCTATCTGCTTCAGATTGTGGTTGACGTTATACCCAACGTTGCGGTAGTAGCTTCTCTCGTTGATGCCTTTCTTTCGGATGATGGGGAGGAGGTAGTCGGTTGTGTTCTCGGGATATTTGTCGAGGATCATCTGCATCTCTTTGGTCCAGGCAATCACGAGTTGTTGCCCGGTCTTGCGTCGGCGGTAGGTGACGTAGCCGTTCGTAAGATCGCTTTTCCGCAGGAACGCCATATCGATGAAGCTCATCCCCCTCAGCATGAAGCTTAACATAAACATATCGCGGGCGAAGTCGAGAGCGGGTTGAAGCGAGAGATCGAGTCCACGGATTTTCCGGATAGCCCCGAGCGGAAGGGCGCGTTTTACGGTCTTGTCAACTCCGGTATAGACATGGCGGAAAGGGTTGCGGTTCTCGATTATCTCGTCTTCTACGGCCCGGTTGTAGGTGGCCCGGAGAATGCGGGTATAGGGTATAGAAGGAGATGGTGTTGGGCGCTACGCCTCTTCTACGGTGCCATGCTTCGTAAGATTCCATTATCTCGGAGTTGAGTGCGTCGAGCATGATGTCATTCTGGTTGCGGAATTTCTTGAAACTATTAAGCGCGGAGGTATAGGTCTCGGCGGTTCGGACCTTGCCGTTCTGTTTCAGTTTCGCGATCATATTCTCCATGAAGTTGAAGAGTGTGTAGTCCTGGAGGTGACGTTCAAATTCGTCAGTGATGTCAGCGACGGTGTAAGTCAACCCTTCGTTTTCAAGTTTGCGGATGATTTTGTTGAGTCGTTCAACGTCCCAGCGGATGCGTTCGCGGATTGCAAGAATGAGTGGTTTCCTCTCGCTATTCGGTGTGGTGGTGACCATTGACCGGCGTTCATCCCATTCGGCGGGGAATACATGGTAATCGGAGAAGATCTGTCGTTGCTTTCTCTCGTGGATGATCTGGTAGTAGATTGTGCCCTCGTGTTGAGGTATAGTGGAGGGACGGAACTTGATTTTTATTGAGGTCATAAGTGTCGGATTAATTTTTCTGCAAATATGCGGGATTGCAGAATGATTCCGACTTTATTTTGAGTAAATTCAACTTTCACTTGCGAAAGTTGAAGGTTATAAGGTTAGGGGTTATTGGATTTGAAGACCTGAAGGAGGGGGACTGAGCCGAAGAGGGAGGCGGCTTCGGAGAAGGAGCTGTAGTGTGAGCCGATTATCTCTTTTGTTTTTGACAATGTGCACATCTCTACAGCGGCGTCAATGATACCGCCACGCGACGTTCGGTTTGCCGGGCGCGATGAGGTGACAAGCCGGTCACCGTATCTTGCCTTGAAGTTCCTCTTTACAGCCTCGTCATCAGTTGCCAAGTAGAAATTGACTTTGTGATCACGTGCGATGCGTCGGTCCATCTCTTCAAAAAAGAGTTCATCGGGACTATGGAGTATGGATTGAGAATTGTCGGTGCGACGGATGTGGATGCCGACAACATTTTCCCCTAATGTTTCCAGTATTTCCCGGGCTTTCTCCTCAATCTCAGGACGGAACTGAAAGAGTCTACGATACTCCTTATTAATAAAGGGGTAGAAGATGCACCCCGATTGAATATAGCAGTCGAGTCCCTTGTCGAGAGTGGCCGTTGCCTTTGAAAGGAGCAGCTTATCGGGGTTTTCCGATGCGCGGATCTCACGGAGTTGCCTATTGAAATCTGACAGGTACAGCCCGTATCGACTTATCGGGAGAGCCGAAATGAAGAGGTTCTTTTTCCGAGGCGGGGAATATTTTAAGGAGTAAGTGAGAGGGGAGGGGTAGAAGAGTTGAAGTCGCGATGCCGTAAGAAAGATGTCGTCAAAGCGGGCGGCTAATTCATCATTTACGCTCCAGATGACTTTAACTTTTTCGATGCCACAACTGTTTGCAAGACTTACCGCGCTTGCAATGGAGCGCATTCTGTTGGCGAGTCCGCCGATTGGATTGACAATGAGATTGGGCATTGGGATAATTTTGAATTTTGAATGGGGAATTTTGAATTGGTTTAATGGTCTATTTGGGGTTTTTGTTGGTCTGTTTGGGGTATTGGGATAAATATATGTTAATATTTTCGGATAGTGTGTAATAAAATTGTAAATTTGTCGAATAGAATTCATTCAAATAACTGATTTGATTATACCTTTTTTTACTAACCTAAATATATTTACCTATGCAAAAGTCGCAACTTTTCTGCACGGCATTGGCGACGCTTTTAGGAGCGTCAACGCTTTATGCGGCGGTGGAGGAATCGAGGGATCTTGCTCCGGTCGGCACCCGTACGGTGCGTCAGGAGGGTAATGTCTCAGCCCCGTTGGTGGCGAAGACTATCGATCCTTTCTTCCAGACTCTCCAGCCCTTCAGCACAAATGCCCTTCCGCTTCTGTCTCAGGCCAAGGCTATGGCCGCTGAAGAGGAGTACAAACCTGTCATCTATGGCGCGGTCATAGCTTCGTCGCAATACACGACCTATGCCTTCAAGCAGCTCCCGATGGCTCCCGGTGAGGACTTCCAGACCGTCCCCGGCCAGATGGGTAGCTATTTCAATCAGGTGACATCGGGAGCCGAGTCTGACGGCTACTTCATCACGAACAACCTCGTGAGCCGCTATGGATCACTTTACTGCTCCTATTACAATGCTTTCGACCTGACTGACTGGTCGAAAAAATCTTATTCTCAGAGCTCGGAGCTCATCTATTCAGGTCGCGACATGACAACCGACCCCACCACGGGCGATGTCTACGGCTGTCTCATCAAGACCAACTCAGGCGCCAGCTATGTGCTCGCAAGAGTAGAGTATCAGTTCACACCCCAGATGGGTGGCTACGGACAGTTCACCGGTTTCAAGCGCGAGGCCATCTGCGACCTCGACAATATCCTCACAGCTCTCTTCTTCACAGCAGACGGTCAGCTCTGGGGCATCGACATGGTGACAGCTACTGATCCGGATGATACAAGCACAGATCCCAACTACACCAAATCAGCGTCGCTCTACAAGATTGACAAGAACACCGGCGCGATGGAACTCATCGGTGACACCGGCGTGAAGCCGTACTATGTATCTTCAGCCTGCTGTGACATCTACGGCAACGGAAAGGTCTACTGGTCAGTGAAGAGCAAGGACAATGTCGGTTCTCTCTACACGGTAGATCTCGAGACCGGTGTGGCTACAAAAGTGATGGACTATCCCCGCAACGAGGAGGTCGTGGCCATGTTCGTGCCCATGCAGGCCAACGGACTCGCTCCCGCAGAGCCCGAGAACTTCACGGCTGACTTCCCCGAGGGAAAACTTGTCGGACAGATCAAGCTCGACATCCCGACCAAGACAGTCGACGGCTCAGATCTCGAGGGTGAGGTGAAATACTCAGTAATCAACAACGGCAATGTCATCGGCGGCGGCACAGCCACAGCCGGAGCAAGCGTAGCGGTTGATTATCAGGCGGCCAATCCCGGTTACTATTCTTTCTCCGCGCGCCTTGAGAACGCATCCGGGAAGGGTAAGAAAGTCAGCATCGAGGTTTATATCGGCGAGGGAGTGCCTGATACGCCCAAAGTGGAGGCTGCATATGCCGACGGTAAGATCCTCGTGACATGGGATCCCGTCACCGGTGCCGCTTATGACCGCGGCTATGTAGATGTTGATGCCATCACATACACCGTAACTCGTTATCCCGACCAGACTATCGTAAGTCAGGGTAAGAAAGACACTACATATGAGGAGATTATTCCCGAGAACGCTCCTTTCGGTTACTACACTTATGGCGTTACCGCTAATATCGGCAGCGAGATCAAGTCAGCCGAAGGCAAGTCAGGCATGGTTATAATCGGTGTGATCACACCTCCCTTCACCGAGACATGGGACGACACAAGCCTCATCGGCTACGGCGACAACATCCTCAAAGGTGTTTACCCCGACTACGAGCTTGACGGCAACACACTCGGCCACTGGTATGTACACGCCGGTGACAAGGCCGCTACCTGCTCCACAGGTTTCGGAGACGAGAACGCTTGGCTTCTCACTCCCGCCTTCAACCTCAAGGCCGGCAAGAGCTACTCCATGTCGTTTGACACTTACACCGGCTACGTGCCCAATACCGAAGACAAGTATTCACGTCTTGAGATCGCTTACGGCAAGGTGCAGAATCCCGACAACATGGAGACATTCATCATGCCTGAATTCACCGTGACGGCTCTCAAGGCCAACAAGGAATTCAAGATCGTTGACTTCACCGTTCCTGAGGATGGTCTCTACTACTTCGGCTTCCACTGCTGCACACGCAACGGCGGCGCTCAGGTATATCTTGACAACCTCACCGTTTCCGAGTCAGCCGAGGCAGGCTTCCCCGGCCCCTGTACCGACGTGAAGGTTGTGCCCGAGACCACAGGTTCCGCAACAGCCCTCATCACCGGCAAGGCTCCTCTTAAGGACACACGCAACAACGCTCTGACCGGCAACCTCAAGATCACTCTCCAGTATGAGGGTGAGGTAGTCGCCAACAAAGAGGGTGTTGCTCCCGGTGCTGACTTCTCATTCACTTACACAGTTGACAAGGGTGCCGAGGCTACCTTCGGTGTGGCCGCCTCCAATGACATGGGTGAGAGCCGCTACACCACAGCCGGCTGCTATCTCGGCCGCTATGCTCCGCGTCCCGTCACCGACACCAAGCTTACACGCAACGACGCTTCCAAGACATTCACAGTAGAGTGGACCGCCCCCACAAGCGACCTTAAATGGAACAACATCACCTCAGCTGATCTTTCCTACAAGGTTGTCGGCCTGAATGAGGCCGGTGAGACCGTAGTTGTTGTCGACAACATCTCAGGCGACAAGACATCTGTGACCTTCAGCGACGCTAACGTTGATTTCAACGGTGATCCCCGCTTCGTCTATTACGGTGTCGTGGCTGTCACCAACGGCGGTTACAGCACAATCGAGGCCACCAACACAGTTGCCGTCGGCGCCGCTTATCCCACACCTTATGTAGAATCGTTCGGTGCAGATACCAACTACGTCTATTCAATCAATGGCACAAGCTCACTGAGCGAGTGGTATCGTCTCGGCGACGATGAGCTCCCCGAAGTCAAGTCATATGACGGAGACAACGGCTTCCTCGGCTACTTCAGCATCTATTACAACTCACAGGGTATCTTCCAGACAGCGAATATCGACCTCGCAGGTCTTGATCACCCCGGTGTGTCCTTCTACATGTATAACATCTACCAGAACAACTCCTTCGACGACAACACCATCTGGGTGCTCGTCAACCTCGGAGGCCCGACAAGCTACTATGTGCGCGCCCGTCCGGACGCTGTCGGCGACTATGGCCGCATGAACTCCTGGTGTAAGTATACTGTAAGTCTCGACGTCTTCAAGGGTATGAAGGTATCCCTCATGATCGTTCCATGCCTGAAGAGCTATGTATGGAGCTTCATCGACAACCTCAGGGTTGACAACATCCCGGCAGTCGATCTCTCCGCAGGTCCTATCGCAGGTTCCGCCTTTATCGACGAGGGTGAGAGCGGCCTCTACATCTTCAACGTCATCAACAACGGTTATGCAGATGTGCAGGGTGCGACACTCGACCTCATGCGTAATGGCAAGCAGGTTCAGACAAAGGCTCTCTCAAAGATTGTCTCAGGTGATGTGAAGCAGGTTCAGATCCTCGACACTCCCGATGTGGATGCTTCAGAGGTAAGCATCTATTCAGGTGTTGTAAGTGCAGAGGGTGAGGCTGATGCAAGCGACAACGAATCCGATCCTATCGCCACAACCATCATGCTTCCTCCCTATCCGACAGTCAGCGCACTCCGCGGCGACATGACCGAGGCTAACGGTGTGACACTCGCATGGGATGCTCCCGAGAAGGACTATGTTCCCAATCCCCGCACTGAGACATTCGAGAAAGCCGAGCCATGGGCTACCTCAGTCGACGGCTGGACATTCATCGACCGTGACGACAGCCCCGTAAACCTCGGCACCGCCAACGGTGAGTTCGGTTCAGAGATCGTCTCCGGCTCGAAGCAGTCATGGTTCGTGATGGACGTGATGCAGCTCGACGAGCAGCGTCAGACCTCCACAGCATTCCAGGGACACTCCGGCAACAAGTATCTCATGAAGGTCGCTCCCGGCAACGTCAATGTCAAAGGTGATGACTGGGCCATTTCTCCCGAGCTCTACGGCGACGCACAGACCGTGACTCTCTGGGCTCACTCACACACGATGTCGAGTCCCGAGAACATCGAGGGTCTCTATTCAGAGGGCAGCCTCGATCCCGATGACTTCATCTCAGTAGGAAAATATCTCGACGTTCCCAACGGATGGACAATGTATAGCTTCGATCTCCCCGCCGGTGCCAAGCGTTTCGCAATCCGCGCCAACTCCCAGGCTACATTCTTCCTCCAGGTTGACGACGTCACCTTCCAGCCGATGCCTTACGATCTCGAGATCGTCGGCTACAACATCTGGAAGAACGGCGAGCGTCTCAACGAGACTCCCGTGGCCGAGACAGCATACATTGATGCAGCCGGTGTCGAGGGTGACACATATCGCGTAAGCCCCGTTTATCAGCTCGGTGAGGCTGTGCCCGGCGAGCCTTATATAGCCCTCGTAACCGGTGTCGAGAACACTGTTTCCGATAATCTCGCAGTTTACGGTGAGGAGGGTATGATCATCGTCAAGGGTGCCCTCGGCAAGACCATCGAGGTCTTCGCAGCCGACGGCAAGCGTCTCTCGACCGTGACCGGTCTCCTTTCCAACGCGATCGCCGCTCCTCAGGGAGTCTACATCGTGAAGGTTGGTGAAAACCGCGTGAAAGTCATCGTAAAGTGACAATGACACACCGTATGCCGTGACCGGCATCGATAAAATGATAAATTCCCCGGACGGATTTTGGCCGTTCGGGGAATTTTTTGTAATTTTGCGACGCTTTTGAACAAAAACGTGTGATGGGAAATCTGTTGCCTCCCGACCTGTTGTCTGCGGGGCTGGCTCCCACGGCGATTTGCCGGAGCATAAAAACTTATTTTGAGTAACACAAAAAACAATGAAGAAATTTGCACTTAACGCCGAACCCCGTGAGGAACTCGGCAAGAAGTCTGTAAAGGCTCTCCGCGCGGAGGGTAAGATCCCCGCGGTGCTCAACGGTGGCAAGCATGTAGACCTTCCCTACAACGGTCCCCTCAAGGCCGGTGAGAAGGTGGTTGACGTAGATGGCAAGCGTGGTCTCATCACGACTGACATCGTAGTGAAGGGTGAGGATGTACGTAAGCTCATCTATTCTCCCGACATTTTCGAGATCGATCTCAACATCAACGGTGAGGATCGCAAGGCAGTCCTCAAGGAGATCCAGTTCCAGCCTGTAAAGGACACAATCCTTCACCTCGACTTCCTTGAGGTCAACGACGAGAAGCCCATCGTTATGGAGGTTCCCGTTCTCATCGAGGGTCACGCCGAGGGTGTTAAGGCCGGTGGTAAGCTCACACTCTCCATGCGTAAGCTTAAAGTGAAAGCTATCTACAGCAATATTCCCGAGCGTCTCGTAGTCAATGTTGACAACCTCGGTCTCGGCAAGAGCCTTGCCGTAGGTGATCTTCACTTCGAGGGTCTCGAGCTGATGAACGCCAAGAACGCAGTTGTCTGCGCCGTACAGCTCACACGTGCCGCACGTGGTGCCGCTGCCAAGGCTGAGAAGTAAGCAAAGCGGGCAATATAAAAATGGGATGGAACAAAAATGTTCCATCCCATTTTTATATTGCCCTCTTTGCGGTTAGGGGGTTAGAGGTTAGAGGTTAGGGTTGCCTCCTAACCGGTTTGTGTCAGGCAAATCTTCAAACATCCTTAAGCGAATGAAATAAGTTCATTAGTTCATTGAACTTACTTCATTCGCTTAAGGATGTTGTAGGAGGGGAGGACGCCGAGTTCGCCGGCTTTGGAGAGGTCGGAGAAGGCAGCCCCTTTGTTTCCGGCCTGAAGATAGGAGAGTCCGCGGTTGAAATAGGCCTGACCGAAATCGGGGTCGATGCCCAAGGCCTCCGAATAACATTGCAGAGCTGAGGTGTAGTCGCCCAACGAATAATAGATATTTCCCTTATTAAACCAGGCAAAGACGAGACGCGGATTGTAGGAGAGTGCCTTGTCGTAGTCGGCCATCGCTTCCTGAACGAGAAGCGCTCCCGGGTTAATACCTCCGTGTTCGCCATTCTTGCGCTCTGAGAGATATTGCATATACCGGGCATAGGCACGCGCCATGTAAGCCACGGTGAAGCGATCGTCTTTTTCAATCACCCGGTCAAGCTGCGAGATTGCCTCCGGATAGTTGCGGAGCATCGTGAGGGTGACGCCGAGGGCAAGGAGATCGACGGGGCGTGCGCGTCCCTCCTTAATTAAAGAATTGATGTCGTCGGCATACTTGAAGAGATTCTGCATGGTGGCCTCATCGCTGTTGCTGACGGAGACCGGGATAAAATAGAATTTGCGTTGAATCAGTCTTTGCGAGTTTAGGTCGTCGAGTTCACGGAAATAGTTGGAGACAGACCGCAGGGTGGCTGCAGGAGGAGTGAACGATACCGCATACATCGGTTCGGGTTCGACCTGTACGTTGCGATCCTGAACGCGTCCCTTGATCTTCTCATTATAGGAGAGCTGCGACTCCACGGCCTCCGACACGGTGACGAGGCGGTTGAAACGCTTCATCACCTCCACCTCCGATTCCTCATCGTCGGTTTCGGAGTCAGAGCTGACATCGCGTGTCTCGGCGGCCGCAATTACGGGACGGTCGAGGGGGTGTTTCTCCGGGTTCTTCACATAGCTCTCCACCATGTCGTCTGCCTTGTGAATCAGCGAGACCGCCTCACGGAGATCCCCCATATTCCTTCTGGCTTCAGCCATGGCATAATATACGGGGTAGAAGCGGGGGTAGCGGGAGGCAATCCTGTTGAATTCCTCGAGAGCTTCTTTGTTGCGCTCCTTCTCGAGAAGGATCAGGCCGCGGTTGTAATGCGCGTGGAAATTGTCCGGTTCGAGGCGGATCACCTCGGCGAGGTCGTCGATGGCGCGATCGAGGTCACGCACCTCATACCGGAGCAGGGCGCGGTTGAAAAGAGCCGGTGTATTCTTCGGGTCGAGCTGAAGGGTATAATTATAGTCGCTCATAGCCCCGAAGAAATCGTCGGAGTTATAACGGATGAAGGCCCGGTTTACATAGAGATCCGGGGCATCGGGACGTAGGCGGATGGCGGCGTCGATATCCTCGCCGGCCTTGTCCCATTCGCGGCGTGCCCATTCGATCTGAGCCCTCAGCAGGAAGGGGGTTATGATGCTCCGTGATATGGAAATTGCCTTGTCGAGGTCGGCGAGCGCACCGACAGTGTCGCCGCGCACCATATTGAGGCGACCGCGGGCCGAGAAACCCTCCTGGAAGGATGGGTAGAGGCGCAGAAGCGTGGAGAAGGTTGAATCGGCCGCCTCATATCTCTTGAGGTCGGTCTGGGCGACGGCCTTATAGAAAAGGAAATACTTATCGGTGGGATTGTCTTTCAGCCCGGTGTCATAGTCGGTGATGGCGAGGGAATCGCGCCCCATGCTCTGGCGGGCGAACCCGCGCACCTTGTAGGCCTCCGTCTTGAACTTGTTGCGCTCGATGGCAAGGGAGCAGTCGGTCTCCGCGCCCTGATAGTCGTCGAGACTGAGTTTTGCAATTGCGCGGTAGAAATAAGGATCAGCGAGATAAGGTTTGGCCTTGATGGCCTGATTGAAATATTGGATAGCCAGCATATAGTCTTCCATGGAGAGGACGTTGCGGCCGATTGTGACAACCTGTTCGGCATTGACCTGCGCGGCTGCCTCAAAAGGAGCCGTGGCAATGGTGGCAGACATTATGAAAATGCCCGACAAGAGCTTTCGGGAAAATCGGAAAACATTCATAACAATGCAAAATTAATAAAAAAAGCTAATAATTGGTTCTGACATAAGTGGCATGTCGGAAAAATTTTGTAAATTTGCACGATAATCGTGTAGCTCCCAATCGTGTGGAGCGAAAACGGAATATGGAGTCCTTCCCCGGCGGGGAGGGTCGACGAGAAAGAACAAAGATCAAACAATAAGCTAACATAGAATACGGAATGATCAACATAACATTTCCCGACGGAAGCGTCAAGCAGTTTGAGGCAGGCGTAACTCCTTTTCAGGTTGCGGAAAGCATCAGTCCCCGCTTTGCGGCTGACGTGCTTGCGGCCAAGGTCAACGGCCAGGAATGGGACATCTCGTGCCCAATCACTGAAGACGGCTCCATCGAGCTTTTCAAATGGGATGACGCCGAGGGCAAGCATGCGTTCTGGCATTCATCGGCCCATCTTCTCGCCGAGGCTCTCCAGGAGCTTTATCCCGGAGTGAAATTCGGCATCGGTCCCGCGATCGAGAACGGTTTCTACTATGACATAGATCCGGGTGAGCATAAGATCACATCGGAAGACTTCCCGAAGATCGAGAAGAAGATGATGGAGCTCGTGGCCAAAAAGGAGGATATCGTAAGAAAAGATATCTCCAAGGCAGATGCGCTGAAACTCTTCGGCGATCGTGGCGAGACATACAAATGCGAGCTTATCAGCGAGCTCGAGGATGGTCATATCACGACTTACACACAGGGAGCCTTCACGGATCTCTGCCGCGGTCCGCACATCGCCAACACTGCTCCGATCAAGGCCGTGAAGATTCTTTCACTCGCCGGTGCCTACTGGCGCGGCGACGAGAAGCGCAACCAGCTTGTCAGGGTTTACGGCATCACCTTCCCGAAGAAGAAGATGCTCGACGAGTATCTCGCCCTTCTCGAGGAGGCCAAGAAGCGTGACCACCGCAAGCTCGGCAAGGAGATGGAGCTTTTCACATTCTCCCAGACAGTAGGTCAGGGTCTTCCCCTCTGGCTCCCGAAAGGTGCAGCTCTCCGCGACAGACTGGAGCAGTTCCTGCGCAAGATCCAGAAGAAATACGGCTATCTGCAGGTTATCACCCCGCACATCGGCAACAAGGCGCTTTATGTGACATCAGGACACTGGGCAAAATACGGCAAGGATTCATTCCAGCCGATCCACACTCCCGAAGAGGGTGAGGAGTATATGCTCAAACCGATGAACTGCCCCCACCACTGCGAGATCTACAAGGCAGCTCCGCGAAGCTACCGCGACCTTCCGCTCCGTCTTGCCGAATTCGGAACAGTATATCGCTACGAGCAGAGCGGCGAGCTCCACGGACTCACCAGGGTGAGGGGATTCACGCAGGATGACGCCCACATCTTCTGCGCTCCCGATCAGATCAAGGGTGAGTTCCTCAAGGTGATGGATATCATCCTCTACATCTTCAAGG
>CAZMHE010000081.1:0-11365 GCA_964566015.1 uncultured Sangeribacter sp.
CAGGTCGTGTCGGGATAGACGTTGACGTTATAGGTGTTGAGGAAGTCATAGTCTCCCGTGAGGGGACGGCTGACGGTCTCGCGGACGATCACCCCCTCGTCGGTGAGGTAGGCGGTGTCTTTCGAGATGATCGGAAGAGCGTCCGAGAGGGGCACGTCGGTGTTGTATTCGCGCGAGGCGCCCTGCGGGTCGATCGGATTGATCAGGCGGTTCTTGCGCTGAGCGGCCGCCGTGTGGTTGTACACCTCGTAGCGGTAGTTGAGCTGCGTGGGGTCGAGTTCGCGGCGACCGGTGATGGGGTTGGTGCGGTAGACGCTCTCGATTGCGCGCTGCTCATCCTCATTGGCGTTGCGCCAGGGAATTGCCTTGGCCCAGTTGAGGTAGGGTGTGATGGGGTTGCCCTCGCGGTCTTCCTCGATCTTGAAAGCCTCGTTGCCGCCGTAGGCGGGGTCGGCGAGGCGTTCGCGGATGATGGAGTCGCGCACCCAGAACACGAACTGCTTGTATTTTGAATTGGTGATCTCGGTCTCATCCATCCAGAAAGCGTCGACTGAGACGCCGCGGGGATTAGCCTTGACGTTCCAGACGGAGTCGTCGGTGGCCGGGCCCATGGCATAGCCGCCACGGTCCACGAGCACCATGCCGTAGGGTGTGGGCTCGGCCCATGCCGAACCGCCGACACCGGTCACTTCACCTCCGGCGGAACTGCTTTTCCCCGCGAAGCAGGAAGCAAGGAGCACCGTGAAGAGTGGGGCGGCCGCGAGCGGAAGGAGACGCGGTGATTTCACCCGGATGGCGGAACTGTATTTGAAAGTCGTTTTGGTCATCATCTATATTGTCGCTACATTATCCTGATGGAACGGTGTTTGTTTTTGTTTTTGCCCGAGAGATCGAGCTTGAGCCGGTAGCCGGCCACTATCTCGTGGCTGCCGGCAGAGGCCTTGGAGAGTGCGGAGAGAGGATAGTCGAAAGCATATCCGAGAAAGAAATTCTTGAATTCGGCGCCTATCATGAGGGAGAGGGCGTCGTTCCATCGGTATCCGAGGCCGAAACTAATGAATTTATTGTATGTGGCGCGCATGGAGACAGCTGCTGAAAATGAGTTGAAATCCGTGGCGGCCAGCAGGGAAGGCTGCAATGTAAATAACGTATTTCTTAAGTCGATATTGCCGCCACCCTCAAAATAGAGGATGCGCGGAAGTTCCGTCTCATACTGGCGCGATTCGGTCTGTTCGGTGCCTTCGAGCGACATCTTCACCTTCGGGGAGGTGACGTGCATTGCCGAGAGTGCCAGATAGAAGGCGGGGCGCACGTAGCTCACACCGAGCGAGAGGTCGAAAGCGTTGCCGGAGAGGTCCTGGGTCGGTATGGCCGGGTCGTTGCTCTGGTGGAAGTCGTCGTTGTCGGGGATATACACCTCCGAGCCGCGGAACTTCGAGTTGTAGTAGCCGGCCTGAAGGCCGATGCCGAGCTGCCCCTTGAAGGCTTTCAGCTTGTAGCTCCCCTGCACGGAGGCAAGGAGCGTGGAGAAAAGGCCGATACTCTCCTGCGACATCACGACTCCCGCCCCGATCCGTTTTTTGCCGATCAGGAAGGGTATGTCGCCCGCGGCCACGAAACTCTTCGGGGCGTTGTGGATGCCGACCCACTGCAGACGCGCGGCTCCGCGTATACGCAGGAAGTCGGTCTCACCCGTGCGGGCCGGGTTGTAGATTGTCGGTAACGCCCAGTACTGGGTATAGATCGGGTCGTTCTGCGCGGCAATCCTCCCCGGGCACAGGATAGCCAGGAAGAGGATGGCGAGGAGAAGCACCGTGTGCCGGCGTTTCGCTATGTCGGGAAATGATATCATTCGAAATAAAATGAGAATACCACCATATTCGACTTCACCTTGGCGAGCGACTGTGTCATCTTGAACGTGTCGGGGTCGTCGGCGAGGTCGGGACGGTCGTGGCGCAGTATGTCGTTGAGTCCGAAACAGAACTTGATCTCAGGGTTCAGTTTGAAGAAGGGGAGATAGAGGTCAACACCCAGGCCGACACAGAGATATACATCGGTCGGCTTGAACATCAGGGCCTCGGAGCGTTTCTTGCTGACATCGAAACTGAACATCGAGCCGAGTGTGACGTAGGGGCGGGTGTTGCGCATACGGTCTCCCGTGATCTTCAGGTCGAGGGGCACCACCACATACGCGCTCTTCACATCCTGGTTCGTGCGCAGGTCGCTGTAATGGTCGCGCATCACTACGTTCTTGCTTCCGAAATACATGCCGGGTGTGAGACGGAGGCTGAAATACTGGTGGAGGCGCAGGTCGGCGAGCACGTTGACACAGAATCCCGGGGCGAAATCGGGTATCTCGGCCACCCAGCGTTGTCCGTCGGGTGTGACGAAACCGTTGTGGGTGAATGAGAGATCCTGCACGTGTGCACCGACGGAGAAGCCGAGGTGCCAGCGTTTCAGGTCGGCATATGGGCGGTTGAGGATCTTGTCGCCGGGGCGCGCTTCGGCGCGGGGCGCGAAGCCGATGAGGATGACGGCGGCAAGGAGGAGTCGCAGAATGATGCCGGTGGTTTGAATATGTCGGAAAAGGGATGTCATTGAGATTATAACGCAACGTGATAGCGTGAAATTGCGCTCTTTTTATTAACTTTGCCTAAACTTCATCTTCCCGGACGAAAACCGGGAGGGTGAACCGATGTCATAAAAGGAATATGGACTGGCAACGACTCATCAGCGACAAGCGCCTCGGCATGGAGGAATTTCATGACCCGCGCACCCACATAAGGAGCGATTTCCAGCGCGACTACGACCGCCTGATATTCTCCTCACCTTTCCGCAGGCTTCAAAACAAGACACAGGTGTTTCCGCTGCCGGGGAGTATCTTCGTGCACAACCGGCTGACGCACAGCTTAGAGGTCTCGACCGTGGGGCGCTCCATGGCCCGCGAGGCGTGGATGCGTCTCGCCCCCGCCTATGAGGGGACTCCGACCTACAACCTGCTCGGGCAGATGCCGGACATCGTGGCGACGGGCTCCCTCTCTCACGACATCGGCAATCCACCCTTCGGCCACTCCGGCGAGAAGACCATCTCGACATGGTTCACGGAGGGGAAGGGGCAGGAGCTCCGCCCGATGCTGACCCCTCAGCAATGGGCCGACTTCGCCAGTTTCGAGGGTAACGCCAATTCCTTCCGCCTCCTTGCCCATCAGTTCTGCGGGCGACGCCGCGGCGGTTTCGCCATGACCTACAGCTCACTCGCATCGATTGTGAAATACCCCTGGACTTCGCTTGCCGCCGGGGAGAAGGGCAAGTTCGGATTCTTCAGCAGCGAGGAGGAGGCCTACCGCAAGGTGGCCGCTGAGTTGGGTATACCAGAAACGGCTCCCGGTGTCTTTGCCCGTCACCCCTTCGTCTATCTTGTGGAGGCCGCCGACGACATCTGCTATCAGATAATGGACATCGAGGATTCACACCGCCTCGGCATACTCTCCACGGAGGAGGTTCGCACGCTCCTTCTGGGTTTCTTTGACGATGCCACCCGCGCACGCATGGAGCGGGCCATGACGCACCTCGACGACCCCAACGAGCAGGTAGGCTACATGCGCTCCAACGCCATCGGAGTGATGGTGGGCAACTGTGCCGAGGTCTTCGCCAACAATGAGAAAGCCCTTCTCGAGGGGGAGATGCTCCGCCCGCTCGTGCAACTGATGGAGCCGCGTCTGCGGGAGGCATACGCCGCCTGTTCCGCCACAGCCTGGGGGAAGATCTATAACGCTCCCGACGTGGTTGACGTCGACATCGCCGGCAACCGCATCATGACCTACCTTATCGACGTGATGATGGAGGCCGTGCTTCATCCGGAGCGCAATTCATCGCGTCTCCTTCTCCTGAAGATGCCCCGCCAGTATGACGTGCGCGCCGAGTCGCTCTACGAGCGTGTGCAGGCGGTGCTCGACCATATCTCCGGCATGACCGACGTCTATGCCCTCGACCTTTTCCGCAAACTCAACGGACATTCGCTCCCCGCAGTCTGAAATTTATGAAGAAAAATATATTACGCTTTCTGATTTTCCTGATAGGAGTTTTTATCCCTTTGACACTTTGGGCACGCGACTACGCACCCGAAGATGTGGAGAATCCCAACATCGCCGACCGCAGGGTCTACGTTGCCGATCCCGGCAACCTGATGGATCCGGCTGTCAAGGCGCGTGTCAACAACCGTCTCGCGTCGCTTCGCGAGCAGACCACGGCTGAGGTTGCCGTGGCCATAGTCCCCTCGATCGGCGACATCCCGATCGAAGAGTTCGGCGAACGCCTCTTCACCCGCTGGGGACTCGGCAAGAAAGACAAGGACAACGGTGTGCTTATCCTCATAGCCCCGGAGCAGCGACGTGCCCGTATCCAGACCGGTTACGGTGCGGAGGGTGCGCTCCCCGACATCTCAGCCAAAAAGATTATCGAGCGGTCGATCGTGCCGAATATGCGCGAGGGAGACCTTGACGCAGCAGTCGATGCCGCCTCGGCCGATGTAGCGGCTGTCCTTTTCGATCCTGCTGTCGCCGAGGAGCTCCGCAGCAGCCGGGGTGAGCCCTGGGAGGGAGGGGGTGAGGATCTATCGGAGGTGTTCGCCTACTTTGTGCGTGGTGTGGCGCTTCTCGGATTCCTTATAGCTGCCGCCCTTTTCGTGATCGACCTGATAGAGGTGCGCGGCAAGGATCGCTACCGTCGGAGTCTTGTGTGGCACCGCCACCGCGTATGGTATTGGGTACTCGCGGTGTGCTCGCTCGGTTCGGCGCTCATCTTCCTCCTTTTGGAGGAGTGGCTCCGCTGGCGTGCGCGCAACAAACCGGTGACGTGTGAGGTCTGCGGCCACAAGATGAAGAAATTGGGTGAGGCTGAGGATAATGAACTCCTCTCACCGGCACAGGATCTGGAAGAGAAACTGAAGACCGTCGACTATGACGTGTGGGTCTGCCCGGAGTGCGGAAGTGTGGAGCGTTACCCCTTCCCTCAGCGGCAGAGCACCTTCACGGAGTGTCCGCAATGCCACACGATCGCCATGTGTGAGGTGCGCGACCATACCCTTGTGCCGGCCACTACGCGCCGTGAGGGCACCGGGGAGAAGGAATACGAATGTATGTATTGCCATCATGTGCGCCGCAAACGCTACCGCATACCCCGCAAGGAGGCTCCACCTGTAGTTGTTCTCCCCGGCATCGGGGGTGGAAGAGGTGGCGGCGGAGGCTTCGGCGGCGGTTTCGGCGGCGGGGCTACCGGGGGTGGCGGTGCCTCAGGAGGATGGTAATTCAGGATTCACTTAATCGAGATTAATCAAGAAATTCATCGAGCCCGGATCATAGACAAGGCCGGCGGAGTTGAAGAGGGCGGCGATCGAGCCGTCTTCGCTGAGGGCTGCCGGGGTGCCGTCGATCAGGCCTTTGCCGGAGGGTAGCCCCCCCTTGCGTGAGGGCATGAGCCAGAGGCGGTCTGCCGTCTGAAGTGTGATCTCGACATCATGCGTCGAGATCAGCACGGCAAGGCCACGCTCTGAGGCGAGACGCCTCAGAAGCAGCATCGTCTCTACCTTGCTCGGGAAGTCGAGGAATGCCGTCGGTTCGTCGAGGAGTATGACGGGTGTCTGTTGCGCGAGGGCTTTAGCGGTCATCGCTTTCTGCCGCTCGCCGTCGCTGAGAGTCGCCACGGTGCGCTCCGCGAGGTCGTTGATGCCGACAAGCGAGAGAGCCTCCTCCACGGCCTCGTTGTCTTCATCCGACAGATTGCCCCAGAAACCTGTGTATGGCGCCCTGCCCATAGCCACGAGTTGTCTCACGGTCATATTTTCCGCGTCAATCCTGTCGGTCAGCACCACTCCCAGGAGTTTTGCCCTACGGGCCGGGGGGAGGTCGCTCAACGGTTCGCCACCCAGGGTGATGCTCCCCGAGAGGGGTGGTATGAACGTGGCGAGTGTCTTGAGAAGCGTCGACTTTCCCGCGCCGTTGGGACCGAGAAGACAGGTCAGTTCACCGGCACGCAGTGTGGCGTTGATGTCGGGGGTGATGGGTTTACATTCCTTACCCGACCTGTAACCCGTAGTGAGTGAGTGCAATTCCAGATTCATTTCTTTTTCAGTATTTGTCTGAGCTTAAGGAACGAGTGGCCTGTGCCGGCCACAGCTATGCCGATTGTAGCCGCCGCTCCTGTCATGTCGGTCAGTGAGGAGGCCGCTATCGACGCGCCCGCGAAGACGACGGCCACTGCGAGTCCCGTGAGAGCTTCGCGGGAGGGGAGATAGCCGTAGAGATGGTGATTGACGATGATATAGACAATGATGAGCACCGATTGCTCGAGGATCATGCCGTAGCCGATACCGACGAGTCCGAAGAGGTGGAAGCCCCCTAAGAGGGCGGCGAGTGTAAGGATATTTGCGAAGACACCCTCCAGCCAAAAGAAGAGGCGGCGGCGGTCACGCGCAATCGTGATGTAGGCCATCGGGAAAGCCATAGCCTTCAGGAGGACGCCCCCGGCCATGACGCACATCAGGGAGCGAACGGGTGCAAACGCTTCGGTGAAGAGGAGACGTATTACCAGCGGGGAGGCAGCTATCAGTATGAGTGAGAGGGGGAGGATTACCCAGGCCATGACCTCCGTCTGCCGGTTAACGATCATCGTCATCTCACGGTTGTCGCTACCTGCCGCCGAGAGGCGCGGGAAATAGTCCATCGCCATAGCCGCGAACACTACACTTGCCATCTGGTTGGTGACGCTTGAGGAGGCATGATAGAGGCCGACGGTGAAGTCGCCCCCGCTTTCGCGTAGAATCACGAGCAACAGCCAGTTGGCGAGGGTGGAGAGAGCGTCGCCCGCCACAAGGACGATGCCGAGGCCGAGGAGGCGGCGGAAGAGGGGGCGGCACTCACGGAGCGACACCCGGGGGAGTGGCGTGCCACCCGGGATTGACCGGCGTAGCGACACGGTATAGAAAATGTGCATCGCCAGCACGAGGATGATGATGGCCGGCACGATGCCGAGTTGCCCGAAAAGCCAGTAGAGGGGCACACCTGCCAACAGACCGGTGAAACTTCCGACGAGGGAGGCTCGCGAGAGGCGTTTCACCTCATGCAATCCTTGCAGGAGGGCGAGGCGCGAACCGTTCCCCACCATCAGATAGACCGCCACACCGAGGAGCATGAACTGCCACCAGTAGTCGCGGCTGCCGAAAGCCACGACAGAGAGTAGGGGAGCGAAAAGTACGCAGATGAGGGCACCGGCAATCCCAGTGAGGGTTGTGAGGCGCATAGCCGCTGCGGCAGTGAAGCGGAGACGCTCCGTGTCATCGTGGAGGGGAGCCGTCTCCTTGACGATAGCCATGCTGACGCCGAGTGAGGAGAACTGGCTGACAGTCTGAGCCGAACTGGTGAAGAGGGAGTTGACGCCCATACCGTCCGGGCCGAGGAGGAGGGCCACAAACTTTCCGCGGATCAGGTTCACAAGGATGTCAAGTGCCTTGACACCTCCGAAAATGGAGACGCCACGCAAAATACCCTTATATGAGTTTTCCTTGATATCCATTGAAACCGGATTGATTCAAGTTAAGCTTGTGCTTAACTTGAAGGTTAGGAGGTTATGGGGTTATAAGGTTATAAACTTGACTCTCGCTTGCGGGAGTCGAAGATGATAAATTATTGGCAAAGGTAAACAAATTTTTTGTTTTTTTCATTTGGAAACAACCTCAGATATGTGTAATTTTGCAGTTTTGGGAAAATAAGGTGATTAAGGTCCTTAAAGTCCTTAAAGTCCTTAAAGACCTTAAAGCCCCTAAAGTCCTTAAAGTCCTTAAGGATTCCGAGACAAGTAAATTAAAGATAATAAAATATGAAGAAACCGGAAAAAATCCTCGCCGAGAAACTTCTACAGTCGAGTGCTATCAAGCTTCAGCCGCAGAACCCGTTTGTCTGGGGATCGGGCTGGAACTCGCCGATCTACAATGACAACCGGCGCATCCTCTCATATCCGGACATACGCAACTTTGTAAAGGTGGAATATGCCCGCGCCATCCTCGAGAACTTCCCCGAGAGTGAGGCTGTGGCCGGCGTTGCCACCGGGGCGATCGCTTTCGGCGCGATCGTGGCCGACTGCCTCGGCCTCCCCTACGTCTATGTGCGCTCCACACCGAAAGACCATGGTCTCGAAAACCTCATCGAGGGTAATCTCCGCCCCGGAATGAAAGTGGTGGTGATCGAAGACCTTGTCTCGACCGGCGGCAGCTCGCTGAAAGCCGTAGACGAGATCCGCAACTACGGATGTGAGGTGACAGGAATGGTCTGCCTTTTCAACTATCAGTTCCCGATGGCCGTGAAACGCTTCCGGGAAGCCGACGTGTCGCTCGTGTCGCTCTGCAACTATTCCGAGATGTTGAGTGTGGCCGAGCAGACAAGCTATATCAGTCCCGCCGAGGCGGAGACACTCCGCGAATGGCGCGAGGATCCCGCCAACTGGATCCCCGGAGAAATAAACGGGTAATTTTAAAGGTTATAAGGTTATGAGGTTATAAGGTTATAACTCAACCCTAACCCCTAACCTCTAACCGTTAACCCTCAACCGGTTTGCTGTTAAGCAAACCCTAACCCCCTAACCCATAACCTCCTAACCTTTTAGGTAATGGCACAATATAACAGTGGCGAAGTGCGCTTGGGCGCATCAGCCGAGAAAGTCTACTCGAAACTATCCAATCTCGAGAACCTCCGCGCTCTCCTCGACAATGTCCCTGTCGACAAGATCCCTGCCGACAAGCGCGACCTCTTCGAGAGTATCGTTCTTACCTCTGACAGTATCTCCGTACCCGCAGGCCCTGTGGGCACGCTCACTTTCCGCGTCAAGGAGAAGAGGGAACCCTCGTTCATCCGCCTCGACGCCGAGAACTCACCGATGCCCCTAAGCTTAGCAATGACCCTCACACCCGACGGTGCTGAGGCTTGTCTCGCCAAGGTTGACATCGACATAGCCATCCCGCCGATGCTAAAGCCGATGATCGGCGGTCAGCTTCAGAAGATGGCCGACCAGTTCGGTCAGGTGCTTCAGGCCATACCCTTCTGAATGGTGGGGAAGAGAAGCAACAGAATCCGACGGGTCGAGGTGGCGGTCGCGACGCTCCTCATGCTGCTGGTCGCCCCCCTCGCAGGATGCAACACGGTCGACGACGAGAGGATTCCTAATTTCGCCGTCAGCATCAATATAGCTGACGTCGGTATGTGGAACACCTATGGCGTGGCCGGATACGGCATGAGCCAACGCTTCATCCTCTCCAAGGATCTACGTCTCCCTTCGGGATTCCCCTACAGCCAGCAGAGCGCCACCGGTTTCGGGGGCGTGCTACTGATAGGGGGTATGGATCCCTACACCACCACGACCAATCTTCCGCTTGCATATGATCTCGCCTGCCCCGTGGAGATGAAAGCAGACGTGAGGGTCGAGATCGAGGGGGAGCTCTACGAGGCGGTATGCCCGGTATGCGGTTCACACTATGACGTGACGATGGCAGGGGGTGCGCCCATCTCCGGCCCGGCGGCGACAGGCTCCAAGAAATACGGGCTCCGCCGCTACCAGTGCCTCCCGACAGGACAAGGGGGGTATCTGATCATGAACTAACGTTATGAGACGAACTTTTATCCATGGACTTTCTTGAAGGTCTTTTCTATATGATATGGCGAGGAATCGCCATCGGTATCCTGATTTCCGCCCCGATGGGGCCGGTGGGTATCCTTTGCATCCAGCGCACACTCGACAAGGGTCGCTGGACGGGATTCTACACCGGTATCGGAGCCGCTCTCTCCGACCTCTTTTATTGCCTCCTGACCGGTTTCGGCCTCTCCTTCATCGAGGATTTTCTGGAGCGCAACCAGAATGTCATACAGTTGCTCGGAAGCGCGGTGCTCATAGGATTCGGCATATACCTTTTCCGGAAAGATCCTTCGATCACGCGCCGTCAACCCACGATGAGCGAGGCCTCGCCGAAGAAGAATATCCTCGGCGGTTTCCTCTTTACATTCTCCAATCCGCTGATTCTCTTTCTAATAATCGGTCTTTTCGCCCGCTTCAACTTCCTCCTGCCGGAGATAAAGTTCTATCAGTATATCATGGGCTTCATCTCGATTCTTGCGGGAGCGTTGGGTTGGTGGTGGCTCGTCACCTTCTCGATTGACAAGGTGCGCAACCGTTTCAGCCTCCGCTCGATGCGGGGGATAAACAGGGTTATCGGTTTTGTGCTGATGATCTTTGCTGTGGTTGGTATCGTGACCGGTATCTCCAACCTTGCCTCGGCGCGCACGCCGGCCCACCGCTATAATGCCGGTCGCGGTTACGCGCCATTCCGTGGTGCCACTCAGGAGGGTGTGCAGGTAGCCTCAGAGACCGATAAGGTAGTCACTGATTCCATCCGTTTTGACACCCCGATGACAGGGATGAGGCTGACGTTCCGCTCAGACAACCGCCATGCCCATCCCGGCAAGAAATACAGCTACATTGATTCTCAGGGACACCGTCGGCAGACCCCTCTTCCACCCTGGGGAGTACTCCTCCGCGATTCACGGGGAAACAGCGTCAGCATGGAGATCGGAGCGCAGGAGACTCCCGAGCCGGACGCATCCCGGCAGATGACAATCCTCACGTTGCGCCAAAGCCCCGGAGGGGAGGTGATTCACCGGCGCACATTCGACGGCGGGAAACTCGCTTTTCACGGGGAGTCGCTGTGGCAGATGACCTTAGATGACGGACGCCTCACGGTAAGCGGGGGTCAGAATGAGATGAATGAACTTATCACAACCGCTGTGCCGCTTTGCGACGCGGCGGTTGTCGGTTTTACGGCCACTCCCGGCGGAGAGATGCTCTTCTCCGACATATCGGCGGAAGCCACAGGTATGGAGACCGCAATGACGATATGGGGAGATCAGGAACTACTCGACGAATACCTGTCGGCCTCGCCAGGGGGTATGGAGGGGTATTGGGAGATTTTCGACCGGTCCCTCGAGGAGACACTATTATCGCCGGGTGGTAATTACCGCCTGGCGATCGTAAAGGATAGGGATGGTTATGACATCATTTACATCTCCGGAGCGCGCGTCAACGGAGCGCGCTGGAAACCGGGGATGAGGAAGGGGAGGTTGACCCCCACACCATTCAGCGGGCTATTCAATCTCGAATGGATAGATGCCGAGGGGGAGAAGATGACCGAGTCGATGACGGCTCAGCTCGGCGACGGCATGACGCTCACCCTCCAGTTCCCCTATCATCAATCCACATTGAGATTACGCCGCTGGGAATAGGCGCTGTGTACCGCGTTACAGGGAGTAGGCGCGCCCTCGCGCCGTTT
>CAZMHE010000082.1:0-11350 GCA_964566015.1 uncultured Sangeribacter sp.
GTTTCTGGATGACTTTCGGTCAGGAATACCTAACACACCTGCGTGTGATTCAGGACATAGGTATGGCCCGCATCGACCCCGTGATGTATGAGGGTCGTGAGATCGTGCCTATCCAATTCCTCAAGGCTGTGCTTCCCGATCCGGGATCGCTCGGAGAGAACTACACCGGCGAGACCTCAATCGGTTGCCGCATCTCTGGCCTTGACAAGGAGGGTAAGGAATCGACCTATTATATCTACAACAACTGCTCACACGAGGCTGCCTATAAGGAGACCGGCGCACAGGCCGTCAGCTACACCACCGGCGTGCCCGCAATGGTCGGCACATACATGTTCCTCACAGGGAAATGGGTGATGCCGGGCGTACACAATGTAGAGGAGTTCGACCCCGATCCATTCCTCGAGAAACTTGCCGAGTCAGGTCTTCCCTGGCACACCATCATCGGCGGCGACCTCGAACTCTAAACTTTTGAAAAGATGAGACACTCCATAGCGATTGCTTCTGCCCTCATCATCGGAGCGGGCACCGTGCTCGGTGCCGGAGGCATCCTGCGCAATGTGCGCGGGGCTTATGAGGTGGAGACACCTCGCGGCATCGTCAGTGTCCAGCCGGTCACCGACGAGATCTTCCGCGTCACCTCCCTCCCCCTCGGGTCGGAGCTGACCTACCGCCCCTCGCAGTCCGCGATCCTCAAGCCCGAGCCCACTCAGGCGCGCTCTGCCGTCACGGCCGATGCCTTCCTTATCACCTCACCAACGACAACCGTCCGCATCGACCGCAAGACGGGAGACATCTCCTTCCTTGACGTGGCCGGGGAGGTGCTCCTCTCCGAAGCGGGAGGTGTCGACAATTCGGGGGAGGTGAAGAGGGTATCTTTCGACGGCACCCCCGCCCAGTATTTCCTCGGCGGAGGGGAGCGTGGCCACGCCCCGGTCATCAACGGAGATTCCCTGTCGATGTATAACCGGCAGAACTACGGCTACTCCGGAGGGGACCCGCGCCTGTCGCAGATGGGTATATCGGTGCCATATTTCGTATCCGACCGAGGCTACGGAGTGCTCTTCGACGACTATAACAAGGCGGCCATGACGATGGGAGACACCATCTCTTACGTCTCCGAGACGGCATGGCCCCTCTCCTACTATTTCATCAACGGACGCGGAGACATGGCCGGAGCCACCGAAGGGTACACCGCCCTGACGGGACGCCAGCCACTCCCGCCGATATGGACACTCGGATATATTACCTCCAAATACGGCTACCACAACCGCGCTGAGGCAGAGGGTGCTGTCGATTCCCTGAAGACCCGCGGCTATCCCCTCGACGGCATCGTGCTCGACCTTTACTGGTATGGAGAGGAGACCGACATGGGGCGTCTTGCCTGGGACAGCGTGCAATGGCCCGGACATAAGGAGATGCTCCGCAACCTTAAGGACAAGGGGGTCAACACGGTGATTATCTCCCAGCCCTATGTCAACAAGATAGGAGCTATCGACAACTACAATTATCTGTCGTCGAAAGGGATGCTCGTGCGCGACTCTCTCGGGCGCACCCACGACGTGACGACATGGGTGGGAGACGCCGGCATGATCGATGTCAGCAACCCCGACACGAGGGCATGGCTCTGGAAAAGGCTCCGCTCACTCGCCGCAGACGGTGTGGCCGGATGGTGGGGCGACCTCGGAGAGCCGGAGGTGCATCCTTCCACGATACGCCACGCCAACGGTGAGACAGCCGAGCAGTATCACAACGTCTACGGCAATGAATGGTCGCGCCTCATCTACGAGGGACTGCGTGAGGATTTCCCCGACACGCGCCCGATGCTCATGATGCGCGGAGGCACTGCCGGGCTTCAGAGATATGGTGTGTTCCCCTGGACGACAGACGTTTCACGCTCATGGGGAGGTCTCGAGCCACAGATCAACCTGATGCTGAGCAGCGGTGTTTCCGGTCTCGGATACATGGGTTCCGACCTCGGCGGATTTGCCGTGGACAAGGCTCACCCTTCTGACGAGGAACTCTATGTGCGCTGGGTGCAGGCCGGAGCTTTCACCCCGATGATGCGCACTCATGCGCAATACAAACCTGAGCCCTACCATTACCCGGCAAGCGAGAATATCCTCAAGAAGTTCATCCGGATGCGCTACGAGTGGCTTCCCTATAACTACACGCTCGCTTACGAGAACGCGGCTTTCGGCCTCCCTTTGGCACGCCCCCTCAATTTCCGCGGTGAGAACCCCGGAAAGAAATATGCCGACGTAAGCGATGAATACCTATGGGGCGACAACGTGCTTGTGGCTCCCGTAGTGAAGAAAGGAGCGCGTAGCCGCAAGGTGCTTTTCCCCGCGGGTGAATGGGTTGACTGGAACGATCCGCGTCTCCGTTACAAGGGTGGCACGGAAGCGACTGTCAAGGCTCCCCTCGACTGCCTTCCGCTATTCGTCAGGAGCGGTTCTTTCATACCTCAGTACACCCGCCCCATAGAGAACACGACGGAATACGATCCCCGCTTCCTTACGGTGAAGTATTTCCCTTCCTCCGAAGAGACTTCCTATACCCTTTTCGACGATGACCGCAAATCGCCGACATCGCTCGCCGACGGGAAATATCAGCTCATTAACTTCTCGGGACAAGCCGACAAAGGAAACATAACCATATCCCTATCATCGGAAGGGGAATATGAGGGTATGCCCGATGTCAGGATGCTCGACATTCAGATTGTCGGCACTGCACGTCCCAAAACCGTAACCCTCGGCGACGGCACGGAACTACCCGAAATGGCCGGCCGCAAGATGATCCGTCAATACGGTTATGTCTACGACGCGGCTACCCGGACCGTCACAGCCACTTTCCCCTGGAATAATTCACCGGTCACCCTTCACATTATCTCAAAATGAAAATCTTCTCTTCACTTCTCCTCATTCTGTTGCTCCTCCCCCTTTCGGGTTGCGGCGATGATTTCCCCCCTGAGGTTTCCGAGAAAGATGTCCTCGGAATCTGGACCGACGGCACCGGTGCCTATCTTGAAATAGAAGACACCAACTACATCTACAGCTACACCCTCCAGAATTTCCAGGGTGAGGACTTCTGGATAAAGCGCCGCCTATCATATCTCTATGAGCCTGTGTCCTCCATGATGCTGGCGCAAGACAATGACGGCATACTTCAGCTCTATAAAGTGAGCGAGCCGACATCCGACGAGATGGTGCTCTGCTGGGTGGAGACCCCCATGCAGGAGGAGCTCCAGGGTGATGCACGGTTCGAGATTATCCGCGTGTTCTTCAACAAGGACTATGAAGAGGATCCCGCCAACAATGTTTACTATACACGTCTCACCGAGAGTCAACTTCAGGAGGCTCTCGGCGACACTGAAGTAATTGATTTCTTCTGAACAATGAAAATAGCTATTCTCGGGGCCGGGAACATGGGTGGCGCGATTGCCGCCTCCCTTGCCGGCAATGGATTTGAAGTGGCGGTGACTGCCAAATCCGACGCCACACTCCGACGTGTTGCCGGACTCGACCCCGCCTTCTCCACCACCCGCTCCAACACAGAAGCCGTGAAGGATGCCGACATCGTCATCCTTGCCGTAAAGCCATGGATTGCACCCGGTGTGCTCGAAGAGGTGTCGCCGCATATCAAGGATGGGGCATCGCTTGTGTCGGTAGTTGCCGGAATGTCTCTCGAGGAACTCCTTGCCCGGGTTACCGGCGAATGTAGCGAACGGGAAGTTGCCTGTTTCAGGGTTATCCCGAACACGGCAATCCGTCTGGGGAAGAGCGCCACATTCATAGCCTCCGGAAAAGGAGTTGACGAAGAAAAGGGGGAGGCGGTACGTGACATTTTCCGCCTCTCCGGTAAGGTATTTGACGTTGAGGAGCGCGACATGGGTGCGGTCACCGCCCTCTCTTCCTGCGGCATAGCCTACTTCCTCCGCTTTATCCGCGCCGCCGTTGAGGGGAGCGTGGAATTGGGCCTACGGCCCGGCTTCGCCACAGAGGTGGCTGCCGCCACCGCCGAGGGAGCGGCCGCATTGCTCGCTGACGGGGCGCACCCCGAAGCCGAGATCGACAAGGTTACCACACCCGGCGGACTGACCATCCGCGGACTCAATGCACTTGAGGCTGGAGGCTTCTCCGCAGCCGTGATCACGGCTCTCCGCGCCTCCGTAAAATAATCACTGAACAGGTATGCGTATTGTAGTAAAGATCGGCAGCAACGTGATAACACGTGCCGACGGCACTCTTGACGTCACCCGCATGTCGGCCCTTGTCGATCAGGTGGCATGGCTACGCTCCCACGGCCATCTCGTCATCCTTGTCTCCTCAGGAGCTGTGGCCGCCGGGCGCAATGAGGTGCATCCCGAGCACCGTCTCGACACTGTCTCCCAACGTCAGCTCTACTCAGCCGTGGGACAGGCCAAACTGATCAACCGCTATTATGAATTCTTCCGCGATCATGGCCTGACGTGCGGCCAGATCCTCACCACAAAGGAGGGGTTCGGCTCCCGCCTGCACTACCTCAACCAGAAACACTGCATGGAGGTGATGCTTCAGCATGGCGTCATACCGATCCTCAACGAAAACGACACCGTCTCCGTCACGGAGCTGATGTTTACGGATAATGATGAACTCTCCGGACTGGTGGCCACGATGATGGACGCCGACCTTCTCGTGATACTCAGCAATATCGACGGCATTTTTGACGGTGATCCCCGCGAGGAGGGGTCGGCGGTGATCCGTGTGGTTGACCCGGCGGCCACCGATCTTTCGGAGGTGGTCGTGGCCGGGAAATCCACTTTCGGACGCGGCGGTATGCTGACGAAGAGCCGTATAGCCCTCAAGGTCGCCTCCGAAGGAACCGAGGTGATAATCGCCAACGGCAAGACCGCGGATATCCTCCCCCTTCTGCTGACAGATCCGGATACCGTCTGCACACGCATTCCGGCCGGCGAGAGGATGAACAGTGTGAGGAAATGGCTCGCCCATTCACATGATTTCGTCAAGGGCACACTGACCGTTAATGACGGGGCTGCCGCAAGCCTCCTCGACCCTGAACGCGCGGCAAGTCTCCTCCCTGTCGGCATCATTTCCGCCGAAGGCCAGTTTGAGAAAGGTGACCTTGTGGAGATCCGCGATGTTTCCGGCAACCTTATCGGTATGGGTTGCAGCGAATATGACGCCAATGAACTCGGGGATGTGCTCGGAGTCAAAGGTCAGCGCCCCGCCGTTCACTACGATTACCTCTATATCAACTGACAACGATAATGGACAAGATATCTGCGGCCAAAGCCGCTTCCACCGTTTTACTCTCCCTCACAGGCGAGGAGACCGCACGTATCCTTCTCGACGTTGCGGATGCACTCGTAGCCTCCACCGACAGGATCCTTGCGGCAAACAGTTCGGATCTTGACCGTATGGATCCTTCCGATCCTGACTATGACCGTCTCCGGCTTACACCTGAACGTATCGCGGGAATCGCCGCCGACATGCGCCACGTAGCCACCCTCCCTGTCCCTTACGGCAAGGTAATCTCCGAGACCGTCCGCCCGAACGGGATGACCATCCGCAAGGTCAGCGTGCCGTTCGGAGTGATCGGAGTGATTTATGAGGCTCGCCCAAATGTCACGGCCGATGTATTCGGGCTATGCTTCCGCGCGGGGAGCGCCTGCGTGCTTAAAGGGGGAAGCGACGCGGCTTCCTCATCTGAGGCCATCGTTGAGGTGATTCACGGCGTGCTCCGCTCCCATTCCCTCCCGGAGGCACTCTGCACGCTTATGCCTTCCGACCGCTCCAGCGCCACGCTTATGATGGAGGCCGAGGGACTCATCGACGTCATTATCCCCCGAGGCGGTCGCGGGCTCATCGACTTTGTCCGTCGCAACTCCAGGGTGCCCGTCATTGAGACCGGTGCCGGTGTCTGCCACACTTATGTCGATCTTTCGGCCGACACATCCAAGAGCCGCGATGTCATATTCAACGCCAAGACACGCAGGGTCAGCGTATGCAATGCCCTCGACTGCGTCATCATACACTCGGGACGCCTCAATGACCTTCCGGAGATAGCCGCTCCCCTTGCGGAGGAGAACGTGGAGATCTATGCCGATCCCCGCGCCTACACAGCCCTCGAGGAGCATTATCCCGCTTCACTTCTTAAAGTGGCTACCGATCAACATTTCGGGACAGAGTTCCGCGATTACAAGATGGCAATCCGCACCGTCGACTCCCTTGAGGAGGCTATCGCACATATCGCACGTTACGGTTCACGCCACAGCGAGTGCATCATGAGTGAGGATCCGGAAGCTATCGCGAGATTCCAGAGAGATGTTGACGCATCATGCGTATATGCCAATGTGTCGACCGCCTTCACCGACGGCGCACAGTTCGGGTTCGGTGCCGAGATAGGCATATCGACCCAGAAGCTCCATGCCCGCGGCCCGATGGCTCTTCCGGAGATAACGACCTACAAATACCTCATCTGCGGCGACGGCCAGACCCGCACAAAATAATTCCGGAATAGACTGCGAGATGATTGCAGAGAAGATACAAAAAGGAATAGGGAAAGTATCCGCCACTCTTGGCTCACTGCTCAAAGTGGCGGTCATGTCACGCACCCCGTCGAAGAAAAGTGAGAAGAAGCCTCAACGTCCGTTGGTGATAATGGGAAACGGCCCTTCGCTTCGCCGGACAATCGACGAACACGGAGACTGGCTCCGCTCATGCGACCTGATGGCTGTGAATTTCGCGGCCAACACTCCCGACTTCTTTCAGCTACGACCCACTCTGTATATCCTTGCCGACGGTCATTTCTTTTCGGGACGCACCACTGATCCTAACGTTGAGCGCCTTTGGGAGAGGCTCTCAATGGTTGACTGGGAAATGACCCTATGGGTCGCGGCTCCGATGACCCGATTGGCTGAATCTCTCACGGCCGATAATCCGCACATCACCGTCAGGCATTTTAATCTTACGCCGCTCGAAGGGTCTGAGCGGGTTTGCGGATGGCTCATGGACGCCGGCATGGGTATGCCCAGACCGAGGAACGTGATGATACCCGCCATCATGACCGCAATCCGTGAAGGTTACAGCACCATCTACCTATGCGGAGCCGACCACACCTGGACGCAGACACTGAGTGTGGACGACGAGAATTTCGTGGTGAGTGTCCAGCCCCATTTCTATGAGGATAATCCGAAGGAGCACGAGAGGGTAAGGGCGACATATGCCGGGCTGAGGCTCCACGACGTGCTCGGCAGCATGACGATAGCCTTCCGGAGCTACTGGGAGATCCGCAGATATGCCGACCGACGTGGCATCCGCATCCTCAACGCCACCCCCGGCTCCATGATCGACGCCTTCCCCCGCCACCATCCGGAAATCTCCAAATAGGGGATAGCGTTGTTGCCGCGGCTAATAAACTGAAGAACTCCTAAAGGTTAAGGCTATGTTAATATTGATTGCGGAATCGAAAACTATGACACCATGCGATCGTGTCGTGACGCCGGAGGAATTTTCACTCCACAGACCCTTGTTTGATGCGTTGGCAGACAACATCATCTCAGGGTTGAGCGATAAGACAATCGATGAAATCTCCCTTTCGATAGGTATCTCACATTCCCTTGCAAGGAAGATGAAGACCATGATATATGAGTTCCCCAACAAATCAACGGGAGCCGAGGCTATTAGGGCTTACACCGGGGTGGTATTCAATGCCTTGCAATACGAGACACTCTCCGATTGTGCCCGAAGGAAGTGTCTGGATGATGTAAGGATAATATCCTCTCTCTACGGATTGCTGAATCCTGACGATATCATCAAATCATACAGGACTGATTTCACATCTCCGATTGCACCCTTATCCCAGCCTTTGTGGAAGTATTACCGTATGCACAACACGATTGCGTTGGGTAAATATCTTCAGGATACCGGGACAAAGGAAATATTGGATCTCCTCCCCGGGGATGCTGCAAAGAGTATAGACTGGAAAACCATCAAGCGGTTTGCAAGGGTGTATAAGGCTGATTTCATAGAGGTGACGGAGACGGGGGAGAAGACTCCCAATGCTGGTAGACTTAAGAAGCTACGTGGGGAGTTACTCAGGGATATCCTGATGAACGACATAAACAAGGTGGCTGATCTGGCTTCTCTGGAAGGAGAGAGCTACATGTTTGACGGCACCGCCGATTTCTCCGGCCATCTTCGCTTCACAACCGCCTGACCGCATTTAGAAAAATTTTTTTGGTGAAAAATTTGGTTTATAAAATAAACTGAATTAACTTTGCTGCCGGAATCAGAGCGGAATCGCGCGACCGCTCTTTTTTCAGACCAAAATGGTTTATAAAATAAACCAAAAAACGAAACTCAAAAAGTATCTGAATTATGGAAGAGAAAAAGATGACTGAAAAAGAGAGCATGGAGCTGATCGCGACCATGATCGCCAAGACGCGACGACACCTGACACGAGGAGAGGGAAACATGCTGCTCTTCTGGGGCTACCTCTGTGCCATTGTCACAGTGATGGACTTCATTTTTGTTTATCTCCGCTATGGGGCGGGGATAAATATCCCGTTTCGTCCGGATTGGATCTGGTGGTTGATCCCGTTGATCGGTATCCCATACACCATAATTGTAAAACACCGCAAGGCAAACGACAGGACGGTCATGACCTATACTGACAAGATCTCCCTCAACTTGTGGAATTACGTACTCTGGTTGGCAGTGATAGCAATATGTATCGGGGGATTGTTCTCGATTGTGGGTTTCAGCATATGGTATTGGATGATGCCGTTCATATTTTTTGTAGTCGGGATGGCCGCCTCCTTCCAAGGGATGATAATCAATGAGAAGACGATGATATGGGGAGGCGCATTCAGTGTGTTGAGCGGAGGATTCTTAGTGGCCGGGATATTGGCCGGTAGCACGTGGATGAGGATGTGGACAGGTCCCTTGTTCATAATAGCGTTCATAGTGATGATGATCATACCCGGTCACATCCTGAATCATAAAGCGAAGCAGGCATGAAAGAACTTAATCCACTTCTACATTCGCAACTCCGGCTGGCCGTGATGTCGATACTGATGAATGTGGAGGAAGCAGATTTTGTTTATCTGAAAGAAAAAACCGAATCAACAGCGGGAAACCTTAGTGTGCAGCTTGATAAACTTTCCTCGGCGGGGTATATCTCGATAGAGAAAGGGATGTCAGGGAAACGACCGAGAACGGTCTGCAGCGTCACTCAAGAGGGTCGCAAGGCATTTGAGGAATATGTAGATAC
Source organism: uncultured Sangeribacter sp. (assembly GCA_964566015.1). GTDB lineage: Bacteria > Bacteroidota > Bacteroidia > Bacteroidales > Muribaculaceae > Lepagella. The sequence goes on from CAZMHE010000082.1 coordinate 9,274, forward strand.
TCTCAGATCATACCTCGACCTCTGACCTTCCTCCTCGACCCTGCCAACATAAGGAATTCCACAAAAATTCCGTTCCCCTCGGAGGTGACAATATCTCAGAAACCGTCACCTCCGAGGGGAATACAACCAAAATTTTGGCGGTCTACTTTTCCCCTTTACCTAAACCTCCTCCAATGGAGTTATGTTGTTTTATAAAAAAAGGATTATTAAGATGAAAAAGAAAATATATTTGGCCGGAGGCTGCTTTTGGGGTACTGACCATCTTTTCTCTCTCGTGGAGGGTGTAGAGCGTACTGAAGCGGGGTATGCCAATAGCCGTGTCCCCAATCCGACTTACGAAATGGTATGCACCGGCACTACCGGCGCGGCAGAAACTGTAGCGGTGGAATACGATGACTCTGTAGTCAGCCTTACTAAATTGCTGTCAATTTATTTCCGCAGTATAGATCCTCTGACTCTTAATCGGCAAGGGAATGATATAGGTACGCAATACCGAACAGGTATATATTACACTGACTCCGAAGACCTGGAGGTTATCGAGGCATATGTAGCCGCCGTTCAGCGGCGTTATTCGCAACCGTTGGCCGTCGAGGTAGCCCCATTAATAAATTTTTATCCTGCCGAGCTTTATCATCAGGAATATCTTTATAAAAATCCCGGAGGCTATTGTCATGTCGACCCCTCTCTTTTCAAGGAAGTCAGCCTATGGAAAAAGAACTTAGATAGAACTCATGGTGACGGGAAAGAGGTTTCTTCATGCAAAGATAAAAATGAACTACGTCAACGATTAACTCCCATCCAGTGGGAGGTGACTCAGAATGGTGCGACAGAGAGGCCATTCATCAACGAATACGACCATGAATTCCGTCCCGGAATTTATGTGGACATCACCGACGGCACACCTCTCTTCGTTTCCACGAGAAAATACAATTCCGGATGTGGTTGGCCTGCATTCACCCGCCCCATTGATTCTGGAGTGATAACCGAGCATGAAGACAACTCGTTCGGGCGACGTCGCACTGAAGTGCGTTCCGCCTCAAGCGGCTCGCATTTAGGCCACGTCTTCGAGGACGGCCCTCAAGAAGAAGGAGGATTGCGTTACTGCATCAACTCCGCCTCCCTCCGCTTCATCCCACTCGACGAAATGGCCTCCGAAGGCTACGCCGACCTCCTCCCCCTGATCAGCTAATCCACAAGTGAGAGATGTGATCACATTGTTATTGGCAAATCCTTCTGAGAGATATTTGCCAAACTATCCCTGTGTCAATATTTATAAGTTAAAGCCTAAACAAGAAACTAACATACAAGAAAGCGATTGACAAGTTTATTCATATACTTGTCAATCGCTTTTATTAGGGAAGTTGTGAGGTTCCGAATCGTCAATCTGTTGGGGTATGACGAGTTCAGAATTTCTTCATGGGACGCACGAGATTGTAGAAGTATTTGCGGTAGTCAAACTTCTCGCCGTTCTTGATATTTACTGCGGTAGCGCGTTCGGCAGGGTTCTCGGTGCCTTCGGTAGATGTCCAGTAGTCGTTGTTGTCGAGTGTCGAACCACCTTCGACAGATTTCAGGGCTGCGTTAAGAACATCCTTATTTGCATAGATATTAAGAAGTTCGTTGGTAGCACCGGGGTACCATCCTTCACCAAGATCGCGGCAGAGGGCGAACACGGGCATGGAAAGGAGGTTTGGATCGTTTTCTATGGCCTTGTTCATATTGTATTCGCCGTCGTCGAGGCTATCGGCACCGATGATAATATACTCGCTCTTATCGGCACGCTTATCCCACATGGCGTTGATACGGCCGGTTTCCTTCACGTTCTTTAAGGCGATGATCTTGCCGTGGGTGGCATCGTCGCTGAGCTCGCATACTACGCCTACCGCCACGTCACCTTCATAGTAGATGTCGCCGATGGCGTATGTGACGGGAGCATCCGGCACGGCACCTACATATGCAACGGCGCGAACAGCGCGTTCCACGATTTTCGAGGTGCCGAGCATGGCGGCATCGTCGGTTATAGCCACATTAGCCAATGTAGGCAAAAGAAGGGAAAACAAAATTGGATATTATCCAT
>CAZMHE010000083.1:0-11131 GCA_964566015.1 uncultured Sangeribacter sp.
ACAACTGAGCGGGCAAGACCGCTTTTTTATTTTAGAGCTTAACTAAACAGCATTGTGGCACGCCATGTCCCTACATTTTTTACTTCTTGGTCAGTGTCAGTGTGTAGGGGAGGGCGGAGAAGTCGATCTTGACATCATATGTGCCTTCCTTGGCCTGCATGTTGCCACCCTTGAAAGAGAGTGTGTAGGCCGACTGTCCCTCCGTGTCGGTCAGCGTCGTGCCGCCGAAGTCATAATCCCATGCGCCGTTGGCGTTGATCTTGAACTCATCCTTGATGTAGACGTCGGTTGCGGTCCATGTCTTAAAGTCCTTGGATGCGGTCAGCGGTTGAGCCGTAGCGAGGTCCCAGCCGTTGCCGGCTCCGATGACAGTGAGGGTCTGGAGAGCCTTGGCAGTGTAGGTCTTGAGCACAAGATTTACATCCATGTAGTAGAGGCAATTCCCTTTCACGGGCACAGTCAGGCTGACGCCATCTTCCTCTGTCGTCATGACGCCTGATTCTGAAAGACCGTTTTCAGCCACTTCAGTCTCAGATGTCGGGTCGAGCTTGAAGACTACGCCGCTCTTGTCGGCAGCCGTGTAGAGGGTCCAGCGCTGGTTGAGGGCGGTGACGCCATAGAAGTTGATGTAGTCGTCGGTGTAGAGCTTCATCGCGTTCTTCGGCTGTGTAGTGCCGGATATGGGGTAGAGCACATCAAAGGCATAGGTGACGGTGAGGGCATCATCCTCCATGTTGACCGTGATGAGCACTGAGCCGAAGATGGGCATCGCGCTGGCCGGATAATCGGTGGAGAGCTTACCGCTCACTCCGTCGGAGCTCATGAGGCATCCGTAGACTGCGGAAGCATCTTTCGACTCCATTACTGATGCGGGAGCGATCACATAATAGTAAGGCTCTGTCTCGGGCACGTCGATCTGCACGGCAAATTCAGGATTGTCATAGCCGCTGATATTGTTGCCGGCGGTGTTGTTCATCCTGATACCTTTCGAGAAGTCGGGTGTGCCGGATGCGTTGCAGGGCACCAGATAATAGCTGTCTTCGATCACCTTAACCGGGTCGAGAGTAGTCACCTTAAGAGTGGCGTCGCCGTAGGCGGCTCCGATTCCGCCCAGACCCATGCGGGTTGTGCCGCGCTCCGCGTAAGCGTAGAAGCGGACAGGCACGTCATAGGTGCCGGGCTTGCGTGAGATCACACTCTGGATTGCACCGTTGACCACGTCGGGGTTGAGGGTGATGAGAGAGCCGTCGATCGTAGTGGGAAGGGTGACCGTCTTGAAGAAGTCGGCATTCGCGCCGAGCTGCATGTCGATAGCGAGAGTGTAGCCGGCGGGAAAATTATCCAGTTTGTCAATCGTGGCAACAGTCACAAAACTGTTTGCCTGATTGGCTTCGACGAGATTTATGGGTGTGGAATTGGTGCTCAGCATAAGGTTTGTGCTCTCGAAATATCCGTCAGGAGCCGGATAAGATTGGCCCGGAGGATTAGGGAGGTCATAGTTCTCGCAGGCCGCAAGACCGATGACGAGAGCCAATGCTGATATTGCTTTGATTGTCTTCATGATTGGAACGCTTTTCAATTGAATTCAGGGTCGCGGCCTACGAATGTGACGGTGTGGGCCCCTTCCTTAACGAATATTTTGAGATTGAGCTGGTCAACTACGATTGTCACGGGCTGGTTGCCTTCCGGAACGAAGATACCCCAGTTGCCGAGACCCTTGTTGACGATGTCGCCGCTGTAGCCGGCCACCCACTTGTCGGTGATCGGGAGCACGTAGAAGTCGGCCTCGTTCGATCCGAGAGAGGCTTCCGGAGTCCATCCGAGAAGCTCGGTGAAGAAACGGAACTGCGAGCAGGCATCCGGGTTATCTGCGTTGAACTCATCGGGTTTGTCGGCGAAGTCAGCAGACTTCGACACGAGGTCGAAGACACCTACATAGAGTTTCTCTCCGATCATGTCGTCGGGCTCATAGAGGGCGAAGCTCTCCTTATAGACGTCATAATTGGAAGCACTCGGAGCCAGGAAGCCGTTGACGGCGCCTGTCACAGTATTGCGCACGTTTCCGCAGATGAAGATCCATGCCGGCATCTTCTCGGCATACTGAATCATCACGTTGTCATAGGAGACGATATTGGAGCTGACAATCTTCGAGCTCTCTATGCCGGGAATCTCGCAGACACCCTTGAAATAGCATTGGTATTTCCGATTGCCGAGATCGCGTTTGGCGAAATCTTCGGCATCCTTGACATCGAGAAGCTTGTTGACAGCCACACCGAGTTCGAATGTCTTGATGGCCATCGCAGCCTGCGAGGGGGTCTGGTTGGGTAGAGAGATCCACTCGTCGAGGGGGGCGTCGGGGTTGAGTGAGACAAGAGCCGAATAGCTGCATACGGCTGAATAGCCGTAGTCGGGCTGAGAGCAGAAGAGGTTGAAGGTGGCGGGATCCGTCATCTCGGCTGATGTGCGGAATGCCTGGTTCTTCAGTGCCGGCTCATTGATGGTGAAAGTCGTAGGCGCGTGATACTGCGGATTGTCTTCCTGCTTGCAGGAGGGGAGTCCGAGAGCCACAGCGGCCATAGCGAATATGATTGAGAATTTTTTCATTTTACTGGTCGGATTTTAGAGATTAATACCCGGTGGTCTGCTCAAAATTGGAGGCGCTCATCACACGTGAAGGCAACGGATAGAGCTTGGTATATTCGGGAAGGTTGGTGCCGCTCTGAATGCCACCCTTCCATTCCCATGTGTAGCCGGTGCACCACTGTCCCCAGCGGATGAGGTCGGTGCGGCGCACATTCTCTTGATAGAGCTCGCGGCAGCGTTCGTCGCGGAGATCCTGCATGGAAAGAGATGTCCAGTGATGGTCGGTTGAGCCGGGAGCGTCGGCATAAGCACGCTCGCGGATATAGTTGACATATTTGAGAGCCTCAGCCTCGGAACCGCCGCCACCGTTGAGGATAGCCTCGGCTGCGGTGAGGTAGATCTCGGCGAGACGGATGGCAGCATAGTCGCCGGCAGCGCTGCCGATATTTGTCGGCGACTCCTCCTTGTTGATTGTGCCGTCTTCATTATATGCCCAGTTGGAGTATTTGGGAGTGAGGTAGCCGTTCTTGCCCCAGTCGTCGCCCACGAGGGAGACATTCTCGACGGTGAAGCCATGCTTTGAGGTCTGCCAGAGTGAGACACGGAGGTCAGAGCTCTGCGACATGGCCACATCATCCCAGTTGAACTTGCGCACGAATGACTTGCGGGCCACCATACACTTCCAACCTGCGTCGAGGTTAAACCATGCCTGAGCCACATACCCGGTCTGGGTGGGATCGAAAGAGTAGTGTACGCCGTTGATGGTCTCGGAGATCACAGTCTTCCAGCTTTCCTTCTTGTCAGCGGCAACCTCATCATACTTCTTTTTATTCTCGGCATATTCCTCAGCGTTTGAGTAATATTTATAGAAGGTCTGAGTGGCTTCGTCGATCACACCGTTGAGCGATGCGTTGTCGGTGGGTTTGCCCATGGTCTGCTCAACACCGTTGGTGCCGATCCAGCCGGCCTGGAGGAAGCCCGCGCCTGAGAAGGAAGTGAGGTTTACTTCGTCGCCCACGATGCTCCAGATGATCTCGTTGACGTCGCTGCCGGGGTTGCCGATGACGTATTTGTCATTGTTGGCGCCGAAGAGGGCGTTGTAGCTGCGCACGAGGCCATTGCCGTAGTAGCCACCCTTGCCGAGGCGGTTGATGACGTTCTGACAGTGGGTGTAGCATTTATCCCAGGCTGCGGTGCCTGTGAAAACCTCGGCGTTGAGATAGATCTTCGCCAGGATAGACTCAGCGGCGTCAAGACCTACGAAACCGTAATAGGGTTTCTCATCACCGTTGTAGGAAGCCACGACATCCTCGAGGGCAGCCGTCACGAGTCTGTAGACCTCGGCACGCGGGAGCTGCACGGGTGAGGCTCCGATAGGAGTGGTCTCGTCGGCATAGGGTACCTTGTCGTAGAAAGAGAGCATGTAGTAATAGCAGGCTCCCCAGAGGATCTTGGCCTGACGGCGATATTCAGCCGCTTTCTTCACACCCTCGGCATCGAGATTGAAATAGCCGTCATCGACATTCTGGATGAACTGGTTGCAGAGGGAGATATTGATCAGCAGGCGTGAGTAGAAGCCGTAGAGGGCACCCTGTGAGGGGTTGAAGAGGCCGTAGTTCATCGTGCCGTAGTCTGAGGGGTCCCAAAGCCATGAGGCCTCATCGGTGGGAATCTCCTCGGCGATGAACATCGCGCGCTGGAAAGCAGCCATACCGCCATCGAACCCCTGAACCGGGCTATTGCCGTTGGCGCCGTAGGTGGAGAAATTGAGGTAGAGGTCTGCGAAGACACGATCCATGTCATTGGAGACATCGGTAATCTGGCTCGGGTCGCAGGGTTCGCGGTCGAGATCGCCTACACATGAAGGGAGACCGAAAGCCAATGCGGCAACACCGAGACTCATCAGAAACTTATGTGATTTTTTCATATTGGAATCTGTTCGGATGAAAAATGATTAGAATGTGGCTACGATGCCGAGAGAGGTTGTGACGGGACGCGGATAGGGGTTGTTCTGAACACCTCCGAATTCCTCGGGATCGATGCCGGAGAAGGTGGTTATCACGAAGGGATTCTGCACGGCGGCGAAGAGACGGAGAGTCATCTTGTCGTCGAAGAGGTTCTTGAATGTGTATCCCAAAGTGATGTTGTCGCAGCGGAGGAAGCTTGCGTTCTCCACGAAATAACTTGATCTCGGGAGGAGGTCTGCGCTCGAGGGGTTGATGAAGAGGGGAGTGTCAGCAAGGAGGTTGCCGAGCTGATACTGAGCGGCAGATACGCTGTAGACTCTCGAGTTGGAATATTTCAGGTTGTTGTAGACATAGTTGCCGATGTTGGCGCGGAGTGAGAATCCGAGATCCCAGTTCTTCCAGGAGAAAGTGTTGTTCCAGGTGAGTGTCACCTTCGGGTCACGGCTGTGATACATGATGAGGTCAGATTCGTCGATGACGCCGTCGGCATTCTGGTCGACATACTGATTCTCGATGGGATCGCCGTTCGAGTCATAAACCTGCTCGTAAACCATATAGGTGAAGGCCGGCTGACCTACGATGTGCCATCCGATGTAGCCACCTGTCCCTGAGGGGATGTCGATGGCGGAGATACGTGAGGTCTCGCCGTCTCCCTGAAGTTTGGTGATCTTATTCTTGTTCCAGGCTACATTGACCGATGTGTTCCAGATGAAGTCTTCGGTTACAACCGGTTTTGCACCTACTGTCACCTCGACACCGATATTATCCATCGAGCCGATGTTGCGCCATCCATAGTTGGAGGTATTTACAGATGAGGTGGGTACATGTGAGAGAAGGTCTGTTGTCTTGCGGAGATACCAGTCAGCCGCGAGAGTGATGCGGTTGTTGAGGAATCCCATATCGAGACCGACGTTCCATGTCGTGGTTGTCTCCCACTTCAGGTCGGCATTGTAAGACTGCGGATAGAGGGGGGTGATCCATTTTCCGGAGCCGTTGGGGTCGAGATACTGGAAGCCGAGTTTATAGGAGTCGATATAAATCGGAAGGTAAGGGAAGAACATATCGTTCAACTCCTGCTGACCTGTCTGACCCCAGCCGAGGCGGAGCTTACCTTCGGAGAGCCAGCCGCGTGCCCTGTCGAGGAAGGCCATGTTGTTGAACTTCCAGCCGAGAGCGAGGGCGGGGAAGAGACCCCAGCGGTTGTTCTTGGCGAAGCGTGAGGAGCCGTCGTCGCGGAGGGTGAAGGTAAGAAGATAAGTGTCGTCGAAGATGTAGTTGACACGTCCAAAGAAAGATATAAGCTGGTTGATGTTGCCCCAGCGTGTCATGGGTGCATCCTCGTAGGAGTGTCCGATACGGTTTGCTGTGTCGAGGTTAGGAGCAATGGTGAATGAACCACCGGAATAATTCATGTTGTATCCGAGAGTGTTGATGAGTGTCTCGGAACGTCCATGATAGTCCATACGCTGCCAGTCGTAGCCGAGGGTCACGTCTACATCTGATTTGGCTGCCTCGAAGTTCTTCTTATAGTTGATATAGAAAGAGAGGTTGGTGTTGCGCTGAAGCTCATACCAATTTTCGTGTGTGCCGGCACCATCCTTATAGTTACCGCGCCAAGCCATGATAGAGTTGGGGTTTACATCGGTGTTGGATGTGTTTTTCGACACCTGATAACCGAGGTTGAGGTTGAAGTGGAGCTCGGGGAGCCAGTGGAGGGAGTAGTCAATCTGGATATTACCCGTAGAGTTGAGAGTCTTTCCCACTGTCCTTTTATCCTCAAGAACCTGCACCGGGTTCTCGGAAGCGTTGGTCTCGGGGTTACCGGTGGTCTGGAGAATATTGTAGTAGCCGTTGTAAGCAACCGTGCGGTTGGCCTGGTTCCAGAGGGCAGTCTGTTCAGGAGTGAGACCTGCTGGAGCTGCGGATACAGATGTGGGGAAATTTTTGTAGACAGGATATACAGGAGCCATGCTCACTGCACCACCGATAACGTCAGCGGCCTTATCTGCATTTACATGTACGTAAGAACCCTGAGCGTTTACATTTATGCTGAGGTGGTCATCAAGGAATTTAGGACGGAGGTTGAAGCCGACTGTGGTACGCTCCATCGAGGAGGTCTTGATGATACCCTGGTTGTTGGTGTAGGAAGCGTTTACGCGGTAGGGGAGGATTCCGGCTGTGCCGCCCACGCTGAGTGAGTAATCATGAGAGAAAGATGTGCGGAGCACTTCCTTCTGCCAGTTAGTGTCGTAGAGGTTGTAGTTTGTGCCGAGGTTCACGCCGAGTTCCGGATTGACGGGGTTGGCGTAGAGCATCTGCTTTGCGCGGTCGTTGCCATACTGCTCGATGAGGCCTACATATTCCTCGGTGTTCATCATCTTGAGGGTCTTGCGGGCCGTGTTCACATGGAAGTTGGCTGCAAAATTCACCTGAGGACGTCCGCTCGCACCTTTCTTGGTTGTGATGAGGATGACGCCGTTAGATGCGCGTGAACCATAGATGGCTGTTGCCGAGGCATCCTTGAGGATGGTCATCGACTCGATATTCTGGGGGTTGAGCATCGTGAGGGCGTTTGTGCCGCCTGCGTTGCTCTGGTTGCTCTGAGGCACACCGTCGATGACGATGAGGGGGTCGTTGGAGGCGGAAAGTGATGAACCGCCACGGATACGGATGCTTGCGTTGCCGGAGGGGTCACCACCCGATGTTGTCACGACCACGCCCGGGCTCGCTCCGACGAGGAGATCCTGAGCGGAAGTTGAGATGCCGGCATCGATGTCGTCAGGACGAACGATGGCTACTGAGCCGGTGGCATCGGATTTCTTGACCGTACCGTAACCGATCACGACTGTCTCGTTGAGGAGAGTGGCATTCTCCTTGAGCACGATGTTGAGGTCGGTCTGGCCGTTGACGGCCACTTCCATCGGGTCATAGCCGACGTAGCTTACGATAAGCGTAGCCTTGGGCTCCACGTTGATCTGGAATCGTCCCTCGAGGTCAGCGGCCGTGCCGTTTGTCGTGCCCTTTTGAAGGATAGTGGCTCCGATCAACGGATCGCCGAACTCGTCATACACCGTGCCGGTGACGGTGATTTTCTGTGCCAGAGCCGGAAAAGCGAGGGCAACCACCATTATGATGGCCATCCATAATTTCCGGTTCAGATGAAAACTGATGTTTTTCATGCAGGAAATGGTTTGGTTCTACATATTGGGTTAGATATCTCTTGCAAGCATCGCTTGCTTACTTTTAAGGTTATTGTTGACTTTTTAAGGTTATTGTCGGCTCAAAATTACACAAATTTTCACACAAATTTGCAAGAAATAACAATAATATTTCCACAAAAAATCCGTGACAACATAACAACAAATTATGTGTCGTTTTTGCTCACGGAAATTCAAAAAGTTATCTACATGTTTTTATTTGCCTGATTGCCTGAGCCATTCGGCGGCTGTGGCGGCCAATTCGTCATACCATTCCTGACCGAAACGCCTGATGAGGGGTTCGCGGAGAAACTCATAGGCCCTGATCCCTTCACGGCGTCCGCGGGCCTCGGCACTCTTGCATATCTTCCAGCGATGGAGGTTGACGGCGGTCATGCCTCCGCCGAGTTCACGTAGACGCACGGGGTAGAGATGACACGACGAGGGCTTAAGCATCGGCAGCTTACCTTCGCGATAAGCTTTCTCGAGGGCGCAGAGGCATTTTCCCCCTTCGGCATAGCAGGTATAGACACAATCCTTGCCCCCGACAATCTGGGTGACAAGATCCCCCTCGCAGTCACGATAGGAAGATCCCTCTTCCTCGATTGTCTCGCGGGCCTGACGGCTCACGAGGGGGAGTATCCGGGGCATTTCGGCGTCGATGGCATCACGCTCCTCCTCGAGGAGTGGAGCCCCCGCGTCGCCCTCGATGCAGCATTGTCCGAGACATGCGTCGAGGTCGCAGGCGAAATAACGCTCGATCAGGTCGAGCGACACAAGTGTATTCTTTATTACCAACATGATTGTATAGTCTGATTCAAAAGCTCAACCGTGAGGTCACTGGATCAGGGCGGCGCCTATGAGGCGGTCGGCCCTTGCACCGGGAGGACGGTGGAACAGCTTTATGAGATATTCATTTGATGTCTCGTGGAGGTTCCCCTCGATGGGGGCGGGATCGGGAGTTGCGGAGGTGGAGGCGCCACGGCGCGGAACAACGACATACTGATAATTGTAGCTACCCTGTTTCAGGGGAATCTGCGCCTCGTAGCGGCGTGTGGTATGGTTGTAGGCCATGCGGTTGCGTTCGTCGAAACGATGCAGAGAGAAGTCGCCGTCCACATAGATGTCAGCCTCCGGAATCTCCCCCGTCTCGAGAGAGAAATGCACCGTGACGTAGTCGGCGCCGAGGTTGGGGTCGGTGGCGTTGTATTCGTCGATCATGTAGCGTCCATGCTGGGTGCGGTCGTAGGAATAGGGGTGACCGGCACGCGGCTGATCGGGTGTGAGCCACGCATGCCAGTTGGTGCCTCCGAAGATGACGGAATCGACGTGCATTCCGGGATAGTCGATTCGCACAGTCTCGAACCGCCGGTACTCATTGCTCCCGCCGAAGACAAGGTCGGGATTATGCTCGAAAATGGCGTGTCCGTTCTCCACGCGTAGCGGGTTGAAGACAGTGCGCGTGGTCTCCGGGCGGTTGTTCTGGGTCACGGTCAACACAAAATCCTGATAAGGATTGGAGGCGGGGAGTCCGGATAGATCCGCGTTGATATCCACCTGCTGCCAGTCGGTGTTGAAGCCCCAGTCGGTCCTTGTCGTGAGCCGGGCGGCCACGGGCGAGGAGTTTTCGGTGACGCAGAAGCGGGCCTGAAGTATCACATTGTCGGGGTCGCTTTCATCGAAGACCTGCAGGAGATAGTTGCCGCTCGCAAGGATCGGGAGCTGAGGGGAGGGGATTGTGATGTCGTAGTTGACGAAATGCACATAAGTGTTTGAGGAGAAGGCATAGTCATCGACCTCCACTTCGTTGAAGCCGTCGACATATTCCGATTCGAGGAGTCGGGAGGGTTGCCAGTCGGCATTGCAGTGTATCAGTCGCCAGCGGAGGTAGCGGCGGTCGTCGCCGATAATGTCGAAGTTGACCGAGAGACGGTCTGACGTGCCGAGGCGTATTACATCGGGCGCCATGAAATTGTCGGGGTTGCGGACGGCGAGGGTGCGCACGGCAGGGTCGAAGACAGCTGTGGCGGTGTCGGCTCCCTTCGCCGAAGGGTAGATTGTAATTATGAGGAGCAGGGTAAGGAGGATTCTCACCATACGATGGGTGTTTTGCCGTGTTGAATGAGATAATTATTGGCGATTGAGAAATGATGGCAACCGAAGAAACCGCGGTAGGCCGAGAGGGGAGATGGGTGCGGGGCGGTCAGCACGAGGTGGCGCGACCGGTCTATCCCGGCCCCTTTCCTGATGGCGTCGCTCCCCCAGAGGAGGAAGACGATATTCTCGCCCCCTTTTGAGATGGCATCGACAGCGGCGTCGGTGAAAGGGATCCAGCCGATTCCGGAATGTGATTTCGGACGGTGCTCGATGACGGTCAGCGAGGAGTTGAGAAGGAGCACACCCTGCCGAGCCCAACGGGTAAGGTCGCCGTCAGCAGGGAAGGGCGCTCCGGTGTCGGAAGATACCTCCTTGAAGATATTTACGAGCGACGGGGGCATCGGAATCCCGGGAGCCACCGAGAAAGAGAGTCCGTTGGCCTGCCCCGGGCCGTGATACGGATCCTGACCTATGATCACGACCTTCGTTGACTCGAACGGCGAGGCGTCAAAGGCCGCGAATATCCGTGAGGCGGGGGGATAGACGCGCACCGCAGGATCGGCATAAGCAGCCTTCACGGTGGCGACGAGCTGCCTGAAATATTCCTTATCAAATTCAGGGGCGAGACGAGACTTCCACCCCTCTTCCATTTTGACATTCATTTTGCAAATATCGGAAAAAATACTTACCTTTGCAAGCAAATCAACAGGAGTCTCCATAGTTCAATGGATAGAATGTCGGATTCCGGTTCCGATGATTAGGGTTCGATTCCCTATGGAGATACAAAAGACGGGGCGCAAGCATCTATGGCAATGATGCTTGCGCCCCGTCGGTATTTTCATTCCCTCTATGTGGAGATTACGGTTTGGCGAGGATCAGGGCTGAATAGGGGGCAACCGTGACGCGGCCACCTTTCAGGGTGCCGAGAGAGGCGTCAGGAGAGATCTTGCCGTCGCGCGCCACTACCTTCCATGTCCCTTTCGGTATTGTCACCTCGCGGGGCTCGGAAGCTCCGTTGAAGACGAGCTTGATCTCCTCCCACTCGTCGCCGTTGGCATGATCCTTGAGGGAGTAGGAGATGAGGTTGGGTGTCTTTGCGGAGTCGATCTTGTCGAAGCGGAGGTGCTTTGCGATGTCTTCGGCAGTGGTCATGCGGAAAGCGGGGTGAGCCTTGCGCAGCGCGGTCAGACCGCTGTAATATTGGAAGAGGTCGTTATATTTGGTCTTGTTGTTCCAGTCGATGGCGTTGATGGAGTCGGGACTGTTGTAGGAGTTGTGTACTCCCTT
>CAZMHE010000084.1:0-11100 GCA_964566015.1 uncultured Sangeribacter sp.
CAGATGGGTTACGCAACGCTGCAGTGATGTGCCGGGAAACTTCTCACCTATTACGCTGTCAAGGCCTTTGATCCCGATACTGTTTCAAGCATATTCAGAGCCTGACAGAGACCCTCGTGAAAGAGTTATTACCATAGCATATCTCGCGTTGGTAAAACTTCAGGAGGTAAAAGGAGGCGATGATGCGGCAGACGCTCGATGGTTTGCGATTGACAGTGTTCCTCAGTTGGCATTTGACCATGATGTAATTCTTAGGGATGCCCTATGTAGACTTCGTGAGAGAATCCATTTTCACCCTGTAGGTTACGACTTGCTCCCCGAAAAATTCACTCTGAAAGAACTTCAGACACTTTATGAATCTGTGCTCGATGTGCGCTTTGACCGTCGTAATTTTGCCAAGAAAATGTTGCACCTCGACATTCTGACTCAACTGGATGAGACAACCTGGCCTACGCCCAAGAGGGAGGCCAACCTATTCAAGTTTAATATTGAAAAATATAATGAACTAAAACAACGCGGTTTTCGCCTTGAATTTTAATCAGGGATGACAAATTCAATCCGATATAGGAGAACAGTAGGGTTGCTGGTTTAAGTCTGCGGTTGAGAGGTGGGTGGCGGGGTAGTAGAAGGAGAGGATGCGGGGGTAGGGAGCGCCGTCGAGGGCCATGCGGGCGGCGCCGATTTGGCATAGCCCCACACCGTGGCCCCAGCCTCTACCTCTGAGTATTAAATATTCGCCTTTGTCTTCTATCTCAAACCATGATGAGTAGAGGTGAGTGGGAGATAGAAGCCTCCGAATCCACAGTTCTTTGCCAAGCGTGAGTGCTCCTTCACTACCTTCTATGCGCAACAGGCTTATCCTCCCTGATGCACCTCTCTTTATGGCTTCAATGGTCTTTATCGTTCCGACACTCCTTCCGAATTTTTGACGGAGGTTCCCCTCAATGTCTGCTTTGCTTATCACCTCTCTCCAACCGGTGGCTTTGGCTGCCGACAGGTCGTAGTCCTTGACAACAGATCTCAATACTTCAGAAGTGACCTTTTCCGGCGCACACCAGGGATCATCAATACTGTCCAATCCTGTGACTTCATAGTCTTGCCAGCAGGTAGAGAACCTTTCCGTGTGCCCTCCGCAACATTTGGAGAAGCGGGCGTCGAGAAGTGATCCATCCGGGTTAAGAAGGACTTCTCCGGCTGTTGACCGGATGGCTTCCAATGCCTGAGGTGATATAGGCTGGATTCCCTGATAACGTTGGCAATGATCGTCGGAACATACATCGAACGATGTGTGGCTGGCGGTGTCATCCCACCCGATGAGAGTATCAGGGGTGTCGATACGTCCGGCGTTGTCTTCGGGATGATTCCCGAGTATCTTCCCCAATGCCCAGCTTCTTGATATGACGGCATGTGCTTTCAGAAATTCGAGTGGTGCTTCGGGGTTCATCTCGCTGCCCACGACACATTCGAGATATGTCTCGAGGGGTAGCCGGTTGATAAGGGTTATACCATCATCATCGGGAGAATTACTTCTGAAGGGCAGTACCTCACCCGGGAGGAGCACAGACAAGGGTTGTTGCCAATGGAAGTCTTTTCCGATCAGCATGTTCTCGAGCCGTGTCAATCCATCCCCGGCCGGTGACAGAACCGGGTCGCCTGCGGTGTAAATCCCTACCGATATTTCCGTAGATAGTTTGTCGGTCATTCTGTTGAGAAATATCAGGGAGATACAGGACCGATGCCTGTATCTCCCGTCGTTGTCGTTGTGTGTCGTGGATTCTATATTGTTATCAGTAGCCGAGAGTCTTATAGTCGCGGCTGAGACGGAGCATCTGATCGGCGTAACCTTCGGTGTAGTCGATGGTGACATCGGTTATGTTGCCGTTTTCATCGATGACGGCTGTATAGACAGGGTTCACGAATCCACGGTAGGGAGGAATGGAGAGTTTTGAGAAGCGCTGAAGTACCTCCTTGTGCAGTTTGGGATCAACCTTCACTGCATATTTATTGATGAGATCGGCACCGGCTTTGTAGTCGCCCTCGCTCTTGATGCGCTGTATTTCGGCGAGGAGCTGACCGAGAAGGGTACGCATCTTCTTATAGTCATTGATCTTCACATAGGTCTTGCCACCTTTCTTGACGAGTTCGACAACCTTATCTTTCTTCCCTTTTTCAAGAACCCAGGCAGCGATGAGCTGACGGTTGCGCATGTGTGCCTCCTCTACATCCTTACCCGGCTCGATTCGGTTGAGCTGAGTCATGAGGCCGTTGAGCATGTATTTGTAGTATTCAGCCTTGTAGGCATCGGGATTGTCGAGTATGCCGAGTTCGATCAGTTTGGGGTCGGCAAGGTAATAGAGGGCGAAAAGATCGGCACGTGCCTCCTCGAGGGCGGAACCATTCTCCTTGAGGGCATCAGGGTCGACTCCTGGCATCAGACGACCGGATCCATGGCCGAGACATTCGTGGAGGTCGGTGTGAAGCATGTCGGTGATGTAGAGATAGTCTTCCAGCAGTTTGCGTGTGGGTGCGTCGATTACAAACTCTTCGTTGAAACCGTTGCCATGTGAGGCCATGTCATAAGCCTCGGTGATATTCTCGATAGTCACAGACTTCGAGCCATGCTGCGCACGGATCCAGTTGGCGTTTGGTAGGTTGATGCCGATTGCGGTGCTGGGGAATGCGTCGCCGGCGAGCATGGCGGCATTGATTACCTTTGCTGAAACTCCCTTCACATGAGGCTTGCGGAATTTGGGATCGATCGGTGAGTTATCTTCAAACCATTGTGCATTGCGCGAGATGGTCTCAGTGCGCTCGGAAGCCTCACGGTTCTTAAAGTTGACATAAGACTCGTAGGAGCCTGTCATGCCGAGAGGGTCACCGTAGCTCTCGATGAAACCATTGACGAAGTCTACGTCGGAAGCTGTCTCTTCAGCCCAAAGGATGGAGTATTCATCGAAGAGTCGAAGATCACCCGTGATATAATAGTCGATGAGTTTGGTGATGTAGGCTTTCTGGGCGTCATTCTCAGCTACGCTTTTAGCCATATCAAGCCAATAGATGATCTTGGCAATAGCGGGACCATAGAGACCGTCGAGGTAATAACGTTCCTCTTTGATCTTTCCATCCTCCTTCACTACGCGGGCATTGAGACCGTAGGACACAGGAGTCGGATCGGAGGGATCTTTCAGGGCGTCGTAGTAAGCTTCCACTTCAGCCTGCGTGACTCCGTCACCGTAAAGATTGGAGGCGGAGGCTGCGACTACATCGACGGTGCCGTCCTGACAAACGCGCTTGGCCATGACAGAAGGATCGAATATGACAGGGATGAGGGTGGAGAGCAAAGCGGCGCGATCCTGTCCCTGCTCCAGAGGTAGCATGGAATCGGGGAGAGCATTGACGCGAGCCACAAAGAAATCCTCTGAAAATTCAGGCACGAACTTATCGGTAGAGTAGTGATGGTGTATGCCATTGCCGAACCATACCTGTTTCAGATACTTCTCGAAAGCCTTGAACTCTTTTGAGTTGCGGTCGCCGTCGAAACTTGTATAGATGTTTTCGAGCAGTTTGCGGATCTGGAGGTTGTAGCGACCGTTCTGATCCCAGATGATGTCGCGACCTGCCTGTGCCGCCTGAGACAGGTAATATATCATCTTTTTCTGATCGAGGGAGAGACGGTTGAAGCCCGGCACTTCATAGCGCAATACCTCGATGTCGGCGAAATTATCGACGTGGTAGTTGAAATTCTTGTCTTCGGCGGCAGCCGCGTTCAGTGCAAGCATTGATGCGAGGATTAGTGTAGAGAATTCTTTTTTCATTATTATTATTCATACTTAAGTTTCGCAAACTCAACTTAAGTGGTTATGAGGTTATAAGGTTATGAGGTTAGAGTGTAGAGGAATCAGAGATTTATTCAACGTAGAGCACCAGACCCTTGAGGTATTCACCTTCGGGGTGGGCGATGTCGACGGGATGGTCGGCAGGCTGGGTCAGCTGATGCAGTATCCTGACCTTTCGGCCGGATTGGGCGGCGGCTGTGAAGACCGCGAGGCGGAACATCTCACGCGTAACAACCTGCGAACAGGAGAATGTGAAATGTATGCCGCCGCTCCGGATTTTCTCAAAGGCTTTGGCGTTGAGCTTACGGTAGCCGATCAGTCCATTCTTCAGCGCCGACCGATGTTTTGCAAATGCCGGAGGATCAAGTATGATGAGATCATATGCGTCTTTCTCCATCTCCGCAAGAAATTTGAAGGCGTCCACGGCATGTGTGGTGTGGCGTGGATCTCCCGGGAAATTCAGCTCTATGTTGGCTTCGGTAAGCGAGGCTGCCTTCGCGGAGGAGTCGACTGAATCCACTTTGCGGGCACCACCACGCATGGCGTAGACAGAGAAGCCGCCCGTATAGCAGAACATGTTGAGCACATCCCTGTCTTTGGCAAATTTCTCAAGAAGGGAACGGTTTTCGCGTTGATCCACGAAGAAGCCTGTCTTCTGTCCGCGAAGCCAGTCTATGTTGAATTTCAGTCCATTCTCAGTAGCAATGTTCCCGTCGAAATGCCCGATGAGATAATCGTTCTGCGGGTCGAGACGGGCTTTATACGGGAGGGTCGTCTCGCTTTTATAATAGACATTGCGGATGCGGGCATCGGGTATCTCCGTGAGGGCATCGGCTATACGCATACGCTCATAGTGCATACCGGGAGAGTGGGCCTGCACGACAGCTGTGTCGCCATAGATGTCGATGACGAGTCCCGGGAGGAAATCACCCTCTCCATGCACAAGGCGGAAGCAGTCGTTGTCGGGGCGAATCAGTCCGAGAGCCTTCCTGAGACGGAAAGCCGAATTGAGGCGACGCTGAAAGAAATCATCTCCAAGTTCCTTTTCGCCGAACTCCAGCAGCCGGACCGCGATGCTTCCGATCTGGAAATGACCGGTGCCGAGTACGCGACCATCAGCCGATTTTACCCTGACGAGATCACCCTCCTCAATATTCTCGGGGAGCGTGGCAATCGCTCCGGAAAACACCCAGGGGTGACGCCGGAGAATCGATTCCTCTTTTCTTGGTTTGAGAATTATATTTTCCATATGATAATCTTATGAAGAAAACAATTACTTGAAGAGGCGGACTATGTCCATGCCGTTGGCGTAGACAAGGAGGAGGATGAGGAGACCCATGCCGATCATCTGGGCGTATTCCATGAATTTCTCAGAGGGCTTGCGACGGAAAATCACTTCGTACAGGAGGAACATTACGTGTCCGCCATCGAGAGCCGGAATCGGAAGGATATTCATGAAGGCAAGTGCAACTGACAGGAACGCCGCGATGTTCCAGAAGGCTATCCAGTCCCATTTCTCAGGGAAGATCGATCCGATCGAACCGAATCCACCGACACTTTTCGCACCCTCTTTTGTGAAGACGAGTTTCATGGAAGCGGCGTAGGATGCGAGTCGGTCTGTGCCGAGTTCGATGCCGCGCGGAATCGACTGGAAGAGATTGTAATGTTTCTCCTGAGCACGATAGAATGCCGAAGGATCAATCTCAAGACCGACACCCATCTTGCTTCCGTCGGAGAGACTTACAGGGAGCCGGAGTGTATCAGTCGCTAAAGATGATTCCCCCTTGCTGCGGAGAACGGTCAGGTTGACGGTCTGACCTTCATGACCGGCGAGCGCCGGGAAGAAAGTGTCGAGCGTGGGAGTCGGCACTGAGTCTATCGCGATAATTCGGTCTCCGGGGACGATGCCGCCCTTTGCGGCACCTTCACCGGGCATTACCTGAGTAATCTTGACCGGAAGGCGGTAAGACATGAACGCCACGGTGGCAGTGTCGCTCTTGGCCTCGGAATCAAGACGGAAGATGAAATCTTCCGGGATGGCTATCGTGACAGTGTCCTTACCCTCGCGGAGAACGGTGACCTCCTTGGCCTGCATCATCTCCATGCGCCCCTCAGCAGGGTTGGAGAGTGGTTTGCCATCGGCATAGAGAGGTATGTCACCGTTGTGGAATCCAATCTTACGCGCCTCCCCGGAATAGTTCATACCCATCTCGGCATCGCGGAAAGTGACGTATTTCTCACCTGTGGCATAAACGATGCCGGCATATATAAGGATTGCAAGGAGGAAATTGAAAAGCACTCCGGCTATCATGATAAGGAGACGCTGCCATGCGGGTTTCGTGCGGAACTCCCATTCCTGTGCCGGTTGCTTCATCTGCTCGGTGTCCATGCTTTCGTCGATCATGCCGGAGATCTTGCAGTAGCCACCTAAGGGAAGCCATCCTACACCATACTCCGTATTACCCCAGAAAGAGGAGCGTCCTTTCTTATTCTTTATGTCGGAATCCTCAGTCTCGGGAGTCACCCCCTCGACATATTTTTTACGACCGAATCCACCGACATATTTCCGGGGTTTCCATTTGAACAGTTCGGTCCAGGGATTGAAGAAGATATAGAATTTCTCAACCCTTACTCCGAAGAGCCGGGCGAAGAGGAAGTGACCGAATTCATGAATGATCACAAGGATTGCCAGAGCCAGCGCAAGCTGGGCTGCTTTTATAAGAAATACTTCCATTAATCAAGAAAGGGGGTGAAGTTTATTGAAAAATTCATCAGCTTTTGCAAGAGCCTCAGTGTTGGTTGCCACAAGATCCTCAAGAGTTGGGGAGGCGATGAACGGTGTATGCTCCATTGCATATGACGCCATACGGGGCATATCAGTGAATCTGATCTTCCCTTCGAGGAATGCGGCTACCGCTTTCTCGTTGGCGGCATTGAGGATACAGGGCATATTGCCACCGGCACGGACAGCATCAAATGCGAATCGGAGCAGGGGGAACTTGTTATAATCCGGTGCCTCGAAGGTTAGGGAGGAATATTGAGCGAGGGAGAGGGGTGCCGCATCAGTCGCAAGTCTTCCCGGGTAGCCGAGGGCGTAACGGATAGGAAGGTGCATGTCGGGAACGCCAAGCTGAGCCTTTATGGAACCGTCGACAAATTCCACCATTGAGTGAACGATGCTCTGCGGGTGAATGACAATCTCGATGCTGTCAGGCTCCATTCCGAAAAGCCATTTGGCTTCGATCATCTCAAACCCCTTGTTCATCATGGAAGCCGAGTCGATGGTGACCTTTGCCCCCATGCTCCAGTTAGGATGACGGAGAGCGTCGGCAACGGTGACGTTATTCAGTTCTTCGCATGTGAGTTTGCGGAAAGGGCCGCCGCTTGCCGTCAGCAGGATTTTCCTTGCATCACTACTGCGTTCACCTACGAGACACTGGAAGATTGCGGAGTGTTCACTATCTACGGGGATAATGTCGGAGTCGGATTCCTTCAACATACCGGTGATAAGTTCACCTGCCACCACGAGTGTCTCCTTGTTGGCGAGTGCAATGGTTTTGCCCGCTTCAATAGCAGCGATTGTGGGGATAAGGCCACTGTAACCGACCATAGCGGTGACCACTACGTCGACCTGAGGAAGAGAGGCGGCTTTGGCGATGGCCGCTTCACCCTGCTCAATCCGGATGTCAAGACCTGCCAGGGCATCGCACAGTGGCTTATAGTATTCAGCCTCGGAGATGACGACCATATCCGGCTTGAAACGGATTGCCTGTTCGGCAAGCATCTTCCAGTTGCGTCTGGCCGTAAGGACGGAGGCACGGAACAGGGACGGGTATTCCCCGATGATGTCGAGGGTCTGGGTGCCGATGCTTCCTGTGCTTCCGAGTACGGCGATATTTTTAATTTCTGTATTCACTTTGTTACGGTTATTTTCTAATCAATAGTCCGGGTGTTACGCTCTTGATTCCTCCTTAATTAAGTAATTAAGAGAAGGAGGTATTTCAGAGGTGACCACGGCCAACATCCTCATCTATCACCGGGACGGGAACACCATCAGTCGGGGCGCCTATATAGTCATAGGGTAGGAGTGGATTGCCATTGTGCCACATCTCGAGGGTGATGATCTCCCCTTTGCGCGCATTGCCGCGATTGGGTAAAGCTATCACCTGCCCTCCGGATACTTCCTCGCCGACATCTACAAGCACCTGACCAAGGCGTCCGATCCTGCTGAGGAAACCCTTCGGGTGCTGGATGATGACAACTGCACCTCCATCTCTCAGTGATTGCGAGACAGAGATTACCGTGCCGTCGGCAATGGCCGATACTCTGGAATTGCCAGCAAGTGCGATTTCGGCTTTCTGCAGACCCTTTGTAGCTTCAGTCACGACAGACTCGGGACTGACGGGTGTAAACAACATGCTTTCGGCGGCGAGGGGAGCCAGAACCGAGATGTTATATTTCTCCCGGTCACGGATCATGGCTACGAAACGTGCCTCCTCATCGGAGGTGGGGAGGAGAGAGTCGGGTGAGAGGGGTATGTCAAGTTCAGATACCTCGCGTCTGGCAGTGACTTCGCCGGAGGGGTTCATCACTGCATTGAGGTTTGCAAGGTAGAGAGATGTGGTCTCGCAAACCTGACGCAGCGAATCGATACGCATGATCTGCATCTGAGTGGCCGCACGTTCGCTCTCCTTCAGGTATCCCGGAAGAAGACGTCGCACCGGAGTGAGAAAAGCTATGAAGACTCCGAGCAACATTATTATGATTACCACTGACGCTGCCGAGACTCCGATCACCCACGGGGATGCGGAGGCGGAGACGAGGGTCTCGAGCTTCCCCTCATCTTCAACGGAGATACGGTAACGCGTGCGTGTATTCATATTAAGATGCGAAATTACAGAAAAATCGGGAGAATTGCAAACGGCACTCTTAGAATGAGGGCTTATTTGCGGAAGAAGAAAATGAGGCTTTCAAACCGTTAAAATCCAAAGGAGTAAGTGAAGAAATGGGAATAAACGTTAAAATTTTTGACGTTTTTATTGAACCAAAAAATATGCAAAATGTTATAAAGACAAAATCAACTATTCAATGAATCATTAAAAAATCAAAAATTATGAAAGCTAAGAATCTTTACTGTTTAATGGCGCTATGTGCATCGGCAGCCGCCCTCACTCCTTCAGCATCCGCACAGAATGTAGTAATCGAGGACGAGAGTGTATCAGTCACTTCCTATACATGTGACGACACCGACAGATACTATCAGAGTTGGCGCAACAACTGGTTCATCCAGGTCGGCGCAGGCATCAACCAGCCTTTTGTGGAGAGAGGCATGAACGGAGCCGTAGCTCCCGGACACGCAGTGCACCGCGAGAATATGACCACCGTCTACAACTTCGGTTTCGGTCACTGGGTATCACCATATGTGGCTTTCCGAATCAATGCTCTCGGAGGCGCCCTTCACTGGAATAATCCCGTTGAAGCAACTCAGAGCGGATGGTCAAAGGCCAAGCATGTAAATCTCAACGCCGAGATCATGTGGGACATGTGTAACAGCATCGCCGGTGTTAATCCCAACCGTGTTTTCAGTGTAGTTCCTTTCGCCGGTCTTGGCGGTGACTATATCTGGGGACTCAACAGCAACCCGGGCACCAATGTAGTGCAAGGCGCGAGCGGACTCAAGCGCAACAGCAACTGGGCGCTTCCCGTCACCGCCGGTATCCAGTTCCGTCTGAGACTCTGTAAGGTGGTTGACTTCTTCGCTGAGGCCCGTGCTTCTTTCTACGGAGACAACTGGAACGGATGTGCTTACGGTCGCCCCATTGAGGCTAACGTGGCAGCTGTCGGAGGTTTCAACTTCAACATCAACGGCCGCGAATGGAATACATATAATGAGTGCCGCTCTATGAGCCAGCTCGCAACCCTCAACAATGAGGTGAATACACTCCGCGCCGAGAATCTCGCACAGGCTCAGGCTATCGCAGCTCTCGAGAGCGCTCCCACAGAGGTTAAGGAGGTAATCCAGAAAGACTGTCCCGAAATTCCTCTCCTCGCTTCCGTTCGCTTCACGATCAACTCCGATAAGATCATGCCTACTGAAGAGGTGAACATCTACAACATGGCACAGTGGATGAAGGCTAATCCGGAAGAGAAAGTAGTGATCTGCGGATATGCCGACAAGGATACCGGTTCCGCCGAATACAACATGGAGCTTTCCAAGAAGCGTGCTGATCAGGTCTACAAGGAGCTTACAGAGAAATATGGTATCGCAGCCAACCGTCTCGACGTAAAGTATGATGGAAGCTCAGTACAGCCCTACCAGACCAACGACTGGAACCGTATCGTGATCTTCACAACGAAATAACAGAATTATCAAGTTCAATCAGAATAATTATCATCAAGGACCGTCCTAATCCTGATTTTAATTGAAGATGGCTTCTCCCGGGTTTCCGGGGGGAGCCATCCGCTTGTTGGAGGTGGGTATGCAGTATTTCGTGAAATAGGCACATTAATGTTGTAAAACATATTGAGATGTTTGTAGGGATGGAAAAAGATTTATATTTTTGCAATGTAAACCTTCCTGTAACCCGATTATGAGGAATCTTAATCGTAGGAAAAATTAAAAATAACTCCGTTTTGCCTCGCAAAATGATAATTGCAGGTGAAACATAAACCATAAAGTCAATAGTAAAGACATGAACATCTCTGAGATTATGGCTGGCCTCGAGGCCAAGCACCCCGGTGAGAAAGAATATCTCCAGGCAGTAAAGGAAGTGCTTCTTTCTGTGGAGGAGGTCTATAATCAGCATCCTGAGTTTGAGAAAGCCAAGATAATCGAGAGAATGGTGGAGCCCGACAGGATCTTCACCTTCCGGGTGACATGGGTAGACGACAAGGGAGAAGTGCAGAACAATATAGGCTACCGTGTGCAGTTCAACAACGCCATCGGTCCCTACAAGGGTGGAATCCGTTTCCATGCGTCTGTCAACCTTTCGATCCTCAAGTTCCTCGGTTTCGAGCAGACATTCAAGAACGCTCTGACCACTCTCCCGATGGGTGGCGCCAAGGGTGGCTCCGATTTCAGCCCCCGTGGAAAGAGTGACGCCGAGATAATGAGATTCTGTCAGGCATTCATCCTTGAGCTTTGGCGCAATCTCGGTCCTGACCGCGACGTGCCCGCCGGAGCTATCGGTGTAGGAGGCCGCGAGGTAGGATATATGTACGGAATGTACAAGAAACTTGCCCGCGAAAATACCGGTACTTTCAC
>CAZMHE010000085.1:0-11091 GCA_964566015.1 uncultured Sangeribacter sp.
AGAAATGGATTGCATTCGTAGGGCTTGTCGACGGGAAACCCTACGAGATCTTCACGGGTCTTGCCGATGACGAAGACGGTCTCTTCTGTCCGAAACGCGTCAATCACGGAAAGATCATCAAGGCAGTTGATGAAAACGGTCGCAAACGCTATGACTTCCAGTTCATCAACAAACGCGGATATAAGACCACTATCGAAGGTCTCAGCGAGAAGTTCAATCCGGAGTTCTGGAACTATGCCAAACTCATTTCCGGTGTGCTCCGTTACGGTATGCCTATCGATCAGGTGCTGAAACTTGTCGGCGGTCTCGAACTCGACTCCACAAGCATCAACACATGGAAAAACGGTGTGGAAAGAGCCCTTAAGAAATATATCCCCAACGGTCTCGAAGCTAAAGGTCAGAAATGTCCCAATTGCGGGGCAGAGGCACTCATCTCTCCGGAGGGTTGCCTTATCTGCACCAATTGCGGCAACTCCCGCTGCGGATAATTCCCTCACTCCAGTGAAAACGAATCTCATTATGTAACCCTCAAAATAACAATTCATGAAAATCTCATTCAACATCAACTACCATACCCAATGGGGAGAATCTCTGTATATTTGCGGAGATCTCCTCCAGATGGGGGGTGGCGATCCCAATGAAGCGCTTGAGATGCGCCTCACTTCGCCCGACACTTGGGCCATCGAGCTTGAATTTGATTGCGAGCCAATCGATTTCAATTATTACTTTATCGTCAAGGCTCCCGGCAGGGAGTGGCGTTTTGAATGGGGCAAGCCTC
Source organism: uncultured Sangeribacter sp. (assembly GCA_964566015.1). Taxonomy (GTDB): domain Bacteria; phylum Bacteroidota; class Bacteroidia; order Bacteroidales; family Muribaculaceae; genus Lepagella. Next base: position 779 of record CAZMHE010000085.1, read on the forward strand.
ACAGGTTTATCAGCGGACCCGGTCTCAAGGAAGTGAAGATCTTTGATTCCTGGCAGGATCAACCGGCCGACAAGCCCTACTATTCCTCAGCGTTTGTAGACGGCATGCTCCGCAGGACTCATCGCGACAAACCCCTCCTCTCCTTACCCGGCACTCTCCAGCTTCGCATAAAAGCCCCGATGGTAGAGCCCGATGAGACTATGGCGATAACCGGTGAGGGAGACTTCCTCGGCAACTGGCTCCCCATGGACGCCATTGTGATGAACGATGCCTCTTACCCGGAATGGACAGTCAATCTCCCCCTCTCGAAGTTCTCGAAACCATTCCAGTATAAATTCATCATCATCAAGAAGGACACCAAGGAGGTTGTATGCTGGGAAAATATGGACAACCGTATATGCGGTCTCGTCAATGAGAATCCCGACTCCCAGGTGGTGGTAGACGGTCTTACCTTCGCCAATCCCCGTAACAACTGGAAAGGGGCGGGCACAGCAATTCCCGTCTTCTCCATCCGCACCGACGATGATTTTGGAGTTGGTGATTTCCTTGACATCAAGAAGATGGTTGACTGGTGTCGCGAGACAGGGCAGAAAGTGCTTCAGGTGCTCCCCATCAACGACACGACAAAGACAGGCACCTGGGTTGATTCTTATCCGTATAGTGCCAATTCCACATTTGCACTCCACCCCATGTATCTTCGCCCTGAAGCTGTCGGTGTTCTTGATAATGAGGAAAGACGCGAGCACTACCGCCGCATTGCGGCGGAGCTCAATCAGCTTCCTCAGATCGACTACGAGGCTGTCAACAACTCCAAGGATGCCTATTATAAGGAGATCTTTGCTCAGAATGGAGCTGCCGACATGTCGACAAAGGAATACCGAGAATTCCTTCGCGTCAACGAAAACTGGCTCAAGCCATATGCAGCGTGGCGCGTGCTGACCGAACGTTTCGGCACACCCGACAATAAAAAGTGGGGTGAATATGCCGACTATAACCCGGCTCTCGTAGATCGTCTCAGCAAGGAGGAATCAGATAAATTCAACTATCATTATTATCTCCAGTATCATCTCGACCGTCAGCTTCGCGAGGCGAGAGATTATGCACACGCCAATGGTGTCGTGCTCAAGGGTGATATTCCTATCGGCATCAACCGCTTCAGTGTGGACGCCTGGCAACACCCGCGCCTCTTCAACATGGATTGCCAGGCCGGTGCTCCACCGGATGATTTCTCCGTTCTCGGACAGAACTGGGGCTTCCCGACTTACAACTGGGAGGAGATGTCGAAAGACGGCTTCCACTGGTGGAAAGACCGCTTCCGCAAGATGGCCGAATATTTCGATGCTTATCGCATCGACCATATCCTCGGGTTCTTCAGGATCTGGGAGATTCCCATGACGGCCATTCATGGACTCCTCGGATATTTCAATCCCGCATTGCCTCTCTCTCCTGAGGAGATGCGCCACAGTTTCGATTTCTGGATCAATCCGGAGCTTCAGACCAATCCACTCATCATGGAATGGATGCTCGGTGATTTCTTCGGCGAATATGTGGATGAAGTCAAGTCAAACTATCTTGAATCCCTGCCTGAGGGGCGCTACCGTCTGCGTGCTTTTGTCGACAACCAGAGGAAAGTGGAGGAATACTTCTCCCACATGGTGGCAGATGAGAAGAACACACGCATAAAGAATGCCCTTATGGGTCTGATCGATGATGTCCTCTTCATTGAGGATCCCTATCAGAAGGGGCATTATCATCCTCGTATCTCCGCCCAGTTCACATATCAGTATCGTATGCTCACTGACTATGAGAAATGGTCGTTCAATCGCCTGTACAACGACTTCTTCTATCATCGCAACAACGATTTCTGGTATGGTAAGGCAATGTGGAAACTTCCGCCACTTCTCGACTCGACAGGTATGTTGACCTGCGCTGAAGATTTAGGCATGATTCCCGCCTGTGTTCCCGAAGTGATGCACCGTCTTGAGATCCTTTCTCTCGAGATTCAGCGAATGCCTAAGGATCCGCAACTCGAATTCGGTGACACCTGGCACTACCCCTATTTCTCGGTCTGCACAACTTCCACACACGATATGGGTGGAATACGTGCATGGTGGGAGACAGACCGCGCCGTGACGCAGCGCTTCTACAACGTGGCTCTCCACGAATCAGGAGAGGCTCCCTATTTCGCCGAGCCTTGGGTTTGTGCAAAGGTTCTCGACCTTCAGCTGAAGAGTCCGTCGATGTTCTGCATCATCCCGCTTGCCGACTGGCTGTCGGCCGATGGCAAAATACGTCGCGAGAATCCGGCTGAAGAGCAGATCAACGAGCCCTCCAATTCAAGACACTACTGGCGCTACAGAATGCACCTCACTGTCGAGAAGCTCCTCACACAAAAGGATTTCAACCACAATCTCCTTTCAGCAATCAAATCATCAGGAAGATAAACTCATGTGGAATGTGGAATGTCGAATGTCGAATGTCGAATGTGAAATGTGAAATGTGGAATGTCGAATGTCGAATGTCGAATGTCGAATTTTCAATTTGATTCTGAAATTCAACATTCCAAATTGGACATTCCAAATTAATAAAAATGGTGGCAACCGGTCGGTTGCCACCATTTTTATTCATGGACTAAACTTATTATTTTCCGATTAGATCCATGAATTCTTTCCTGAGTGCGGGATCCTCTGCGAAACGTCCGGTATAGTCGAGTGTGACTGTTGTTGATTCTTGCTTCTCCACTCCCCTCATCTTCATGCAGAGGTGACCAGCCTCGCAGACCACGATAACCCCATGGTTGGGTAAAGTCTCCGTAAGCAACCGGCAAACCTGCGCCGTGAGTCGCTCCTGCACCTGAAGGCGCCGTGCATAGCAATCTACAATCCTTGCGAGTTTCGACAGCCCGATCATCTTTCCGTCCGGAATATAACCGACTGCAACCTTCCCGAAGAACGGGAGGATGTGATGCTCACACATGCTGTAGAATTCTATATCCTTCACAACCACTATCTGTGAACCGGCATGCTCAAAGACAGCCTGCGAGACAATCTCACCGGCGTCTATTCCATATCCCCGGGTCACTGACAAGATAGCCTTGGCCGCCCTCACCGGTGTCTTTACAAGACCCTCTCTGTCCGGATCCTCGCCGATAAGACGCAGAATTTCCCTGTAATGAGACGCTATCTCATCCACCAGTTTTTCGTCGTGAATATCTCTTTTCATTGCTTTATGACGACAATCTGACATTTCACTACCCTCATCTCTGAGGCATAGTTAGGAAATGCCTGCTTTAATTCCGCAAGGGCTGCGTTGGCCTCCTGCTGGTTAAGGAAATTACCGATTCTCGTATACCAGTTTGGTGAACTGGAATAGGTGTAGACCTGCCCCCTGTATTTGGGAAAGCGTCCGAGAATCGCGCTGCCTCTCGCTTTTGCCCGAGCCTCAAGGGTAGACTGATTCCGTCCGTCACTGAAGACCTGAATACGGTAACCGGTCAGTTTATTGATACCGGGCCTGATCACCTGCTCCGTCTGTGTCCTTGAGGGATTGGGCTTGAGGATCAGCTCGAGAATATTCTCCGGAATGTCGATTATGACATTTCCCTCCGACTCTCTCTCAATCTTGGTCACCACACTCTCCTTAGGCTCCGTCTGCTCAGCGGAAAGGTCATGGGGCCAGACCGACCCGCATAGCCAGATGGCCATGATAAGGAAAGCATGATTTGCAATTTTCAGGATTCTATGCATATTGAGGGTTTCCGGATGAAATTATGCAAGGCTCCGCAGCCCGTCGTTCCGGTGATAGCGGAGCCTTGCGTAAGTTATTCTTTTTTCTGAATGGGTGAAGATCAATCGAAAGCCTCTACAATACCCATGAAAGAATCAGCCTGGAGAGCTGCGCCGCCGATGAGGCCACCGTCTACGTCGGGTTTAGCAAAAAGCTCCTTGGCGTTAGAGGGCTTACATGAACCACCGTAAAGGATAGAGGTGTTGTCAGCAAGTTCCTTGCCATACTTCTCTGCAATGACGTTGCGGATGTGTGCGTGCATATCCTGAGCCTGCTCGGCTGTAGCTGTCTTGCCTGTGCCGATTGCCCATACGGGCTCGTAAGCGATGACGATCTTGGCAAATTCCTCGGCGGGAAGCTCGAAGAGAGCCTCTACCTGACCCTTCACCACGTCGTTGTATGTGCCGTTCTCACGCTCCTCGAGAACCTCGCCTACACAGAAGATAGGTGTAAGGCCGTTTGCAAGGGCAAGCTTTGTCTTCGCGAGAAGCTGCTCGTTGTTCTCGCCGAAATACTGACGACGCTCGCTATGTCCGAGAATCACATGGCTTGCACCTGTCGATTTCACCATAGCTGCGCTGACCTCGCCTGTATAAGCACCCTTCTCATGCTCGGAGCAGTTCTCAGCACCGAGTTTCAGAGGCTCGTCGATGACACCCTTTACAGATACAAGGTGTGTGAAAGGCACACACATGATTACTTCGCAATTGGCTTTTTTCTCTTTAAGAAGTTCGTTTACCTGATTGGCCAGTTCAACACCCTCCTCGAGGACGGTGTTCATCTTCCAGTTGCCGGCAACAATGTTTTTTCTCATTTCTAATTGTTTTTATTTCCTTTCCTACTCGAAAGGAATCTGTTTTCATCTGCAAAATTAGCTATTTCCACTCGCATTACCAAAACATTCACACCGCGAGTGAAAAATTTTTGAAAATAATTTCACCACTCTCTTGCATATGTCCGGGAAAGTTTATAATTTTGCATCGCATTTGAGAGAGACACCTCTTCTGATTGCATCCCTCGCGGTGCTTACCGCACAAGATTTGTCCAGGTGGCGGAATTGGTAGACGCGCTACTTTGAGGGGGTAGTGGCCGTTTGGCTGTGTGAGTTCGAGTCTCATCTTGGACACGAAAGAAACCGGAATGATTTTCATTCCGGTTTTTTCATTTTTCTCTGTCTCCCTTCACTTTTCATTTTTCATTTTTCACTTTTCACTTTTGAATTTCCGCTCACATTCCGGTGTCTTCTATCCGGATCACGCTCATGGCAGGTGATTCCCTACGCACTTCTATATGTACCGGGATCCTCTCTTTCATCTCAGCCACATGACTGATCAGCCCCACCTTTCTCCCTCCGATCTGATAGAGCTTCTCGAGAGTATCCATCACATTCCCGAGATATTCAGGAGACAAGGTGCCGAATCCCTCATCTATGAAAAGGATATCAACAGCCATCCCTCCTGAGCGTAAGTTGGATAGGGCAAGCGCCAAGGCAAGAGAGGCCATGAAACTTTCCCCGCCTGAAAGGATAGTAGCAGGTTGCGGATCACTCGGTTTGAAACTGTCCTTTACGAGTATGGCGAGTGTTCCCGGATTGCACGTGAGGGTGTACCTGTCGCTGAACCTCTTCATATACAGATTGGCGTTGTCAAGGAGCGATTTCAATATGTAACTCTGAGCTACCGACCTGAATTTGCTCCCTTTCTGATCGCCGAGACGACGATAGAGCGACTCCCAGCGGTCTCGCTCCTCGCGTGCCTTGTCAAGTTCCGCCATCCTCTTTTCAAGTTCTCGGCGGACCTCCTTGTCTTGCGCTATCTGCTCCGTAATCCTTCCGGACTCTTCGGCTGCTTCCTTAATCTCCTTCTCCAATGATATGATACCGGCAGAGACCTCTTCAATATCCATTTCCTCATCCATTTCAGGTCTGGAGGCTGCATGTTCTTCAGAAAATTCCATCTCGCGTGCGAGCTTCCCTTGTGTTATCTTCATGGTGTCATCAAAGGTCTCGATACGCCTCTCCTTCTCTTCCACCGCCGACTGTGACAAACCGGCTAACTCTTCAAGACGTTCCGGGGTAATCTCAGCAACGTCCGTGAAAAACACCTTCAACTCACTGTCAAGTCGGATTATACTCTCCTTTATGGTTTTTATTTCGGCATTGGCACTCTCGAGGGATATGACTGACTTATTGCGCCCGTCAGAAACCTTATCAAGATCAATCCTCAGCTTCTTGACCTCTTTCAGAAGTTTATCGGCCCTCTTACGCAATTGTTCACCCTCCTTCAACTTAGTGTGGGCTTCCTTAGCCGTCTTAGCCAGTTCACTCCGCTCACGTTCGATCGATTCCTTAATCTCGTTGTCCGCGTCTGGCTTCATACCACCTTCCTCAAGTAAGTCTGTCTTCTTATTGAGGCACTCTTCGAGATCTTTTTTATTATTTTCAATATCCCCCTGAAGACGCTTCACTTTCCGCGAACCCTCCTTTATGAGGTTGGCGAGAGCCTGAGATCTCCCCTTCATCTCAAGAAGATCCTTCTCTATACTTTTCTGCACCTGCTTTAGGGGCTCGAGCCGCGACTCAAAATACTCGTCAGGGAGAAGGGCATTGACCCTCTGACCGCACACCGGGCAATCATCCCCTACTTTCAGATTCCTCCTCAGCTCCTTCGCCGCCTCGGATGAGAGAAGTCGCACCTCCTCGAGCTTTTCCGTAAACTCACGGAGGCTCTTCTCCTTATCCTCTATCGGAGCTTTCAATCCCTCTGACTCAGCAATGTAACCATTCAGGCGCTCTTCCTCCTCACCTTTCTCCCGCTTTACTTTGTCAAGATTTCTGCTGCGCTCCTCACACATCTGCAGTGTCGTGAGTATAGATGAAAGCAGAAGATCACGCTCGGAGATTCTCTTTATCTCCGAAGCTAAATACGCGTTGTCAACCTTCCCGGCTTCAACCGATGCAGCCTCCGCTTCACTCTCCCTCTTCAGGTAAATCTCCTTTAGATCTTTCTCCTCTTTTTCTACCTTCTCGAGGTTCTCGCGGAGTTTTATTATATTCCGCTCTTTCTCCGTGAGCAGTTTCCCGTTCTCTCTCCGGCTTAAGAGTAGATGTCTTCCTGTCGCCGATTTCATGTAATCCACTATCAGCCTCCTGTCGGTAAGCATACTCTCGCTCTTACCGGCCTCCTCAAGATCGGAAAGATCCTTCCTGAGAGACTCAATCCTCTTCCGGTTCTCCTTATCAGACTCAAGCCATTTCAGCACATTCTGTCGCTTCTTGAGAAGCGCTGTTTTCTCAACGGTCGAATCTGCAAGTTGAGTGAGCAGAGTCTGCAATGAAACGAGTTTTTCCTCTTCCAAGGGCTTGGTCAACTCAACTCTTCTTTTACATTCATCAAACACTCTCTGGCACTCCGAATAATGCTCTGCAATGGCCGCTCCGAGTCTCGTATAAATCTCTGTGCCGGTAAGCTTCTCGAGTATCTCTGATTTTTCGTTGCGTCCGCTCTTGAGGAATTTGGTGAATTCACCCTGGGCGAGCATCACGGTGCGGCAAAACTGATCGAACTGCAGGCCGGTTACTTCCTCCACTTTCCCCTTGATCTCCCCTTTCCTATTTTCGGCGAAAGAGTCGTCAAGAGCCCTCAGACTGCGTGATGGGGTCAGGAGTCGCTTGTTTGGTTTGTTATGAGCCCTATGCACCTCCCAGACAGCTTCATACTCCTTCCCGTCATTTCCGGTGAAATAAAGTGTGGCCGAGCCCTCGCCGGCTCCGCGTCTGAGAAGTTGTGAATTGTCGTTGTTGTAATACCTTTCATAATCGCGCACCGATTCGACGGTCAGTTCGAGCTCCTCCTTCTTTACAGAGGCCATCCTCGGTGTGTCTCCGTATAATGCCAGGCATATCGCATCAAGGATAGTGCTCTTCCCCGACCCTGTTTCCCCACATATCAGGAATATCGAGGCATCACGCAGTATTCCGCTCCGGAAATCTATTTCAGCATCCTCTATGGAGGCGATGTTATGAATCTTCAGTCTGTTGAGTTGCATTTGTTCATGGCTTTTTTAATCATTTCTTGTCTTCTCGATCCAGTTCCTCCATAAGGTATCTGAGTAGCTGCATGTCGTTCTCCAATGTTTCCTCGTTCTCACCGGAGCTCCTCAGGAAACGCTCCGCAATCTCGAGTGGACTGACCTCCGCAAATTCAAATGTGCTGTATTGCATGGTGTCAGGTCGCACCTCCATAGCGGAGGTATCGGTAAATTTGAATGTGCAGAACCTGCATCTCTTTTCAGAGGCCAATGCCGCGGCCAACTCCATGCAGTCGGTCGGCATTCCATGATTCTGGGCGACGTTGAGACGGATATAAGACTGATCATCCTCCGGAAGTTTTTTCAGAACCTTCAGGGCATCTTTAAATCCTACGCCTGTCTCAGGGATTGTCTTCATCTCCCTCAGAGGGTTTATCCTCCAGAATGAAATCTCCGGTTTATACCTCTTCCTTACATCAACGAAATTCACTCCATGATGAAATGATTCATCGAAACTCAAAGGCAACGGAGAGCCGCAGTATGAGATCCTACCCCCATCAAACTGCTGAGGCTTGTGGATATGTCCGAGTGCGACATAATCAAATATCTCGCCGAAGACCTCTTTGGGAGTGCTGTCCAGTCCGCCGATCACATTATCCCGGTGACCCTCCTGATCGCATCCTGTCACAGCAAGATGAGTCATCAGCACCACCGGCAGATTGTCAGGGTTCCTTTCCGACACCGACTCCGCGACTTTCCTGAAAAACACACTTTCCGGAGTCTCTTTCTCTCCACACTTAGACATGAACGTACGGTTCACGAAGGGTATGGCCGCCACAAATCCCTTGCCGGGAATCTCTATAATGTTTCCCGAGAAGTCAAACTCTCCCTCTTTTCTCCCGACACTCCCGATGACATGGACGCCGTTGGCTCGCCAGAGATTCCTATCTATGTCAATCCTCGAGGCACTGTCGTGGTTACCCGCGGTGACAATTATCACCGTTTCCGGGAAAAGCGCATGAAGCTCAAGCACTCTGTCCTTGAACATTCGTGCAACTCCGGAAGATGGATTTGAGACGTCAAATATATCTCCGCTTACAAGGAGAGCATCGGGACCATTCTGCATGACGGCCTCCTTTAGGCGTTCGAAAAAGAATGTATGCTCCTCCTGACGGTCATAACCGTAAAAGACCTGACCGAGATGCCAGTCTGAAGTGTGTAGGATTTTCATATATGGCAAAATAAATAAAATCCTGTCAAACATGCAAGACTCTCCCTTAGAGACCATCTCATAATCGGTTCAAAAACCCTTTCAACCCAACGTTTGTTATATTTTTATAATTCCACGACTAAACTTATTTCAAATGGATAATAATACGACTAATCCCTCAACACCGGAAAGTACACCTCCGGCAAACAGTCAGACTACAGCGACACAATCACCCGCTTCATCATCTCAAAATGATGACCCGAAACCTACCGAGACCCAACGCCTGAACCAGATCTTTAAGAAAGGTGGTATATACGCATTCCTTCACATCCTGATTCTGGCCCTCTCGATCTTCCTTGTGGTCTGCATATCTATCGATACCTATCACAACGAGGCTTTCTACAACGAACCTCAGTTCATGAAGGTACAGCTTTGGATCTGTGTGGTCTTCCTCGCTGATTTCTTCATTGAATTTTTCCTTTCCCAGGAAAAGGGTCACTATCTTGCCACGAGATTTATCTTTTTCCTCGTATCGATACCCTACAACGCCATAATCGACCATTACGGTTGGGATTTCTCACCGGCACTCACCTATTGCATCCGATATTTCCCCCTTATCCGTGGCGGTTACGCCATGTCGATCGTGGTCAGCTGGTTCACTTATAACAAAGCCACCGGTCTTTTCCTCTCATATCTCGCCACACTTCTCTTCACCATCTATTTCTCCTCATTAGCTTTCTTCCTGTTTGAGCGTGGAGTCAATCCGGGTGTGAAAGACTACGGTGACGCAGTTTGGTGGGCTTTCATGGACGCCACGACCGTAGGCTCAAACATTATAGCAGTCACGACTGTAGGACGCGTTCTGTCAGTGCTACTTGCCGCAATCGGCATGATGATGTTCCCGATCTTTACGGTATATGTCACCAATATCATCACCAAACACAATCAGCGGCGCGTCATTTCCAGTTCGCAGCCCGTATAAAAAGAAAAGATTGCCCGGAGACTCCGATCGGATTCTCCGGGCAATTTTTATGATATTATGAAAATATCGTCGATTATTTTACCTTGTCACAGATAGCCTTGAAAGCTGCGGGGTTGTTCATTGCGAGGTCAGCGAGCACCTTGCGGTTGATCTCGATGCCTGCCTTGTGGATAAGACCCATGAGCTTGGAGTAAGAAAGATCCTCCATGCGGGCTGCGGCGTTGATACGCTGGATCCAGAGGGCGCGGAAGTTGCGCTTTTTCTGCTTGCGGTCGCGATAGGCGTAGGTCAGACCCTTTTCCCAGG
>CAZMHE010000086.1:0-11085 GCA_964566015.1 uncultured Sangeribacter sp.
TACGGTAGTCGAGTTCTCCGACAGTTACGAGAATAGGGGCAGTCCATTTGTCAACAAAGAGGTGAGGAGAAGTGGCATAGGTACGTTGTGCAACTGCATTGTTTTTATCCCAGTAGGGTCCGCCGAGATCAAAATCAGCAAACCACATCTCCTCGGTCTCGAGATACTGCGCCTCGATATTGAAGATACCCGCATGAGAAATCAGAGCTGCGAAGCGACCATCATGGTGCCCGGCAAGCCAATACACCGAGAAACCACCATAGCTTGCGCCGATCGCGCCTATATGCTTCTCATCGATATAATCCTCCTTGGCCATGTAATCTACAGCCGAGAGATAGTCTTTCATGTTCTGACCGCCATAGTCGCCTGAGATCTGACGGTTCCATTCGGTTCCGAACCCGGGCAGACCCCTTCGGTTGGGGGCAATCACCACATACCCGTGAGCCGCCATGATCATGAAATTCCAACGGTAGCTCCAGAACTGGCTGACAGCCTGCTGGGGACCACCCTGGCAATATAGAATGGCGGGGTATTTCTTTGACGGATCGAAATCCGGGGGAAGGATCACCCATGTAGTCATCTCCTTGCCGTCGGTAGTGGGCACCATCACTTTCTTAACCTCTCCGAGTTTGAGCTGTGAGAGGAGATCCTTGTTGACAGAAGTGAGATCCTTGACCTCATTGTTATCTTCCCTCACGAGGCAGATCTCATTGGGGCTGCGCATGGAGTGGCGAAGCGCGATAGCAGCATTGTCAGCGACGGGGATCACAGAAGCGAAATCACACACATCCATGGCCACCGTGTTGATCTCTGCGGATGCGACATCGATTGTGAAGACAGGGGCAACACCATCATAATATCCGGTGAACCAGATCTTGGTGCCGTTCTTGCTCCACGCAATCTGCTCTGGCCACCAATCCCAATCGGCAGTAAGATCACGCTTCTCACCACTCTTCATGTCCATCACCATAAGGCGTTTCTTATCACTCTCATATTTGGCTGTAGCCATTGAGAGCCATGCAAGGGAGTTGCCGTCAGGTGAGAAAACGGGATCGGTGTCATAACCGGGATTACCCTCGGTCAGATTCTTTGTGGTCTTGTTCTCAAGATCATAGAGGAAGAGGTCGCTGTCTGTTGAGAAGGCATACTCCATACCTTTGAGTTTGCGCGAAACATATACGAGCTTCTTCCCATCCGGAGCCCATGCGAAAGCCTCAGCTCCGCTGAATGGACGCATCGGGCATTCAAATGGTTCACCGGCCATGATGTCAGTGCCTTCTCCAATACCGTCCGTTGAGAAATCAGCTACAAAGGGATGAGGAATTTCGGTCACCCATTCGTCCCAATGCTTATACATCAGGTCATTGACAAGTCGACCTGTTGTCTTTGGAAGATCCTTGAAAAGCTTCTCATCCTTGTCGAAAGCGGCTATGGGTGAGGCATAGACAATCTTGCTGCCATCGGGCGAAATCTCGAAACATTCCACACCGTTGGCGACATTGGAGATACATTTGGCATCGGCACCGTCAGGACTCATTACAAAGATCTGAGGTTTTTCTGTCACTTTGTCCTTGCGGATGAAGGCGATCTTCTCACCCCCCTCGATCCATCGGATATTTGACTCCGAGGAGGGAGAGGTTGTAAGACGCTTCATGTCAGATCCATCCGCTTCAATCGAGTAGATCTCGGCATTGCTCTTGTTCTCCTCGACGTCCTCATAGGCCAGAGTGAAAATAATCTTCTGGCCGTTAGGTGATGGTTTGGCCTCCGAAATGCGACCGAAAGCCTCGAGGACTTCCGGAGTCATCATGCCGTTGATAATCTTGACATCCGGCTTCTCTATGATCTTCTCATCAGAGCCGGAATTTCCCTGACACCCTGTCAGGATAAGAGGCAACATCATTCCTCCCATTGTCAGCTTGAATTTGTTCATGTATAGGAAAATTTAGTTAGATCTGTATCTGTTTCTCTGGAAACCACCCGGATAAAGCTTCGCAATCAGGTCAGGTCGATGGAGTCGTTTGAGAGACTCTATTATCTCACGTTTCGCTTCCGGCTTATACCAGAAGAAAAACCTTCGCTGCGCGAGCTTATCCTTTTCACTCCGTGGGGTGAATACTTTCTCGCCGGTGTAAGGATGAATCCCGGTGTAGTATATCTCTGTAGCCAATGTCATCGGGGTGGGTGTGAAATCCTGCACCTGCTCGAGATGAAAGTCGAGATCTTTAGTTTCAACCGCTAATTCCGCCATATCCACCTCATGACATCCCGGATGTGAGGAGATGAAGTAGGGGATGAGCTGTTGCTTCAACCCGGCTTCACGGTTTGTCTTGTCAAATATCTTTTTAAACTCCCTGAACAGGGAAAAGGAGGGCTTTCTCATCACCTCAAGAACCCTGTCTGAAGTATGCTCCGGAGCCACCTTAAGGCGGCCGCTTACATGGTCGGTGATTAGTTCACGAAGATACCGGCGGTTGGTCTTGTCACACTCGGAATTTCCCGTCGGGGCCATCGCGAGGTCATAGCGGACACCACTCCCGATGAACGATTTCTTGACACCGGGCACTGCATCAGCCGCATGATAGACATCAAGAAGAGGGGAGTGGTCGGTATTCAGATTGGGACAGGGCTTGGGATGGAGACAGGAGGGTCTGACACATTTTGCACAGATGCTTCTGTCCTTTCCACCCATCGCATACATGTTGGCGGAGGGTCCACCTAAGTCTGAGATGTAGCCTTTGAAATCTTCCATCTGTGCCACCTGACGCACTTCCTTAAGGATCGATTCCTTCGAGCGCGAGGAAATGAATTTTCCTTGATGGGCAGAAATGGTGCAGAAAGCACACCCTCCGAAACATCCTCTGTGCAGGCAAACGGAATGTCGGATCATATCGTAAGCCGGTATCGTTTTCCCTTTATAGCGGGGGTGAGGATATCGCGTATATGGCAGATCAAAGGAAGCGTCAATCTCTCCGCGTGACATCGGAGGATACATGGGATTGATCCTGAGCATCCTCTCACCGTTTTTTTGCCAGATCACCTTCCCTTCATATTTGTTCGACTCCTCCTCCACATGACGGAAGTTCATCGACTGTTTCCTCTTATCCCGAACACACTCATCATATGGGTAGAGCACCATATCATCTTTTCCGGGAATCAGTTTATCTGTAAAGAAAGCTGTCTGTGGCACATCTGTGATTTCCGAGATGACCTCTCCGGCATCAAGACGGCGTGCTAGCTCCAGGATGGTTCTTTCCCCCATCCCGTAACTTATCATATCGGCAGGGGCATCGGCAAGTATCGACGGCCGGAGACGGTCTTCCCAATAATCATAGTGGGCCACACGCCTCAATGAAGCCTCTATTCCACCTGCTATGACCGGAACATCGGGAAAAAGTTCCTTAAGGATCCGGCTGTATACTATCGTAGGATAATCCGGGCGCATACCGTGTCTTCCCCCTGCCGTATAAGCATCGTCATGACGCAGGCGTCGGTTGGCAGTGTAATGATTCACCATCGAATCCATGGCACCGGCACTGACTCCGAAAAAGAGACGCGGCTTCCCCAACTTGCGGAAATCCCGGAGATCATCACGCCAGTTCGGTTGAGGCACAATGGCGACCTTATACCCGGCTTTCTGAAGAGTGCGCCCTATTACGGCAGCTCCGAAAGAGGGATGATCGATATAGACGTCGCCGGTGAAGAGTATGACATCGGGGCGATCCCAACCGAGGCGATCCATCTCCTCCTTTGTCGTGGGAAGGAAACGGTCTTTAGGCAGAATGGGGAATGTACTTGCTTTAGATTCCATTTTTCTCCTCTATCTTCTTAGTCTCGAGCATCTCCTGAAGACTTATAAGCTCATCACGGAGGCGGGCAGCCTCAAGGAAGTCGGTCTTTCTTGCGGCTGCGACCATCTCGGCATTGATCTTCTCGATGCGCACTTCAAGCTCGCGCGTATCCATATAACTTATGACCGGATCGGCCACCATACCCTCTTCGTGTTCCTCTTCAATATAAGGACGTGGCTTGGCCTGAACTGGTTTCGGTGTATTCTTATCCTTATTCTTACGCACCGGAGGAACAGCTGCGGTCTTACCTTTGGGCGTTTCCTCCTCTTCCCCACCATATAGAGAAATCAACTCTCGTGCGGAAGATTTCTTTATAATCGGGGTCGGAACAATTCCATGGAGCTCGTTATACTCCATCTGTTTCTTTCGGCGACGTTCTGTCTCATCGATGGTGCGCTGCATTGAATCCGTGATTTTGTCGGCATACATGATAACCTTACCATGTACATTACGTGCGGCTCGACCTGCAGTCTGTGTCAACGAGCGGTGATTGCGCAGGAAACCCTCCTTGTCGGCATCGAGTATTGCCACGAGGCTGACCTGAGGCAGATCGAGACCCTCCCTCAGCAGGTTAACTCCGATAAGCACATCATAGACCCCGTCACGGAGATCCTCAAGAATCCTGATCCTTTCGAGAGTATCGACATCACTATGTATATAAGCACTCGCGACACCCCATTTCCTCAGGTGCTGGTCAAGTTCTTCGGCCATCCTCTTTGTCAGAGTTGTCACGAGAGTGCGTTCACCGGCTTCAATGCGTTGCTGAATCTGCTCCATGAGGTCATCGATCTGATTCATGGTAGGCCTGATTTCAATTTCAGGGTCGAGGAGACCCGTGGGACGTATCACCTGCTCGACAAAGACACCCTCGGTGTGCATGAGTTCGTAATCACCGGGAGTTGCGCTGACATAGATTGTCTGGGGAGTAAGATTTTCAAATTCCTCGAATTTCAACGGACGGTTGTCAATGGCCGCAGGTAAACGGAAACCATATTCCACAAGATTCATCTTTCTGGAAAGGTCGCCGCCATTCATTCCTCTGATCTGGGGAAGCGTGACGTGGCTCTCGTCGATAATTGTCAGGAAATCCTTGGGGAAATAATCGAGAAGACAGAAAGGACGCATCCCCGGTTCACGCCCGTCGAAATATCGTGAATAGTTCTCAATGCCGGCACAGTGTCCGAGCTCCTTCATCATTTCCAGATCATAGGTAACCCTTTCCCTGAGTCGGTCGGCTTCCATCACCTTCCCTTCGCGCATAAAGAAATCGCACTGAGCCCCCAGATCGACAGAGATCTGATTGATAGCCGAAGCCATGCGCTCCTTTGAGGTGACGAATATATTGGCGGGATAGATATTGAAGCTCTCCAAAGTGGTCAGCACGGTGCCTGTCTGTGGATCAATGGTCTGGATTTTCTCTACTTCATCACCCCAGAAGACCACCCTTAGCTGAATATCCTCAAAAGATAGCTTTATGTCAACGGTGTCACCCTTGACCCTGAACTGTCCCGCACCGAGCTCAATCTCAGTACGTGAATAAAGGGAGTCGACAAGTTTCCGCAGGAAAGCATTGCGGGAAATCCTTTCACCAACCTTGACGTTGACGACGCTCTGGGAGAAATCTTCCGGATTACCCATACCGTAAATGCAGCTCACACTCGAGACCACGACAATGTCGCGTCGTCCGGAGAGAAGAGAGGCCACTGTCGAAAGCCGCAACCGCTCAATCTGATCATTGATCATCAGATCCTTCTCGATATACTTGTCGGAAGAAGGGATATAAGCCTCCGGCTGATAATAATCGTAGTAACTGACAAAATACTGCACGGAATTATCCGGGAAAAAATTCTTCATCTCGGAATAGAGCTGGGCGGCAAGTGTCTTGTTGTGTGAGAGGATAAGGGTAGGGCGGCGCACCTCCTGGATGACATTGGCCATAGTGAAGGTCTTTCCGGATCCCGTCACACCAAGCAGCGTCTGATAAGGTGCCCCGTTGTTGACACCTGCTGATAGTTCTGCGATCGCCTCCGGCTGATCACCGGTGGGCATATAGTCGGAAGTTATTTTGAAATCCATGCGCAAAAAGTAGTTAACTGCAAAAATACAAAAAATAATCAACCCGAGCAAATCGAGACCCCAGACTCAAAAAAACGAAAGGCATCTGATTTTTGAATCAGACGCCTCGCGTACGTGGAGCATACCAGACTCGAACTGGTCACCTCTTGACTGCCAGTCAAACGCTCTAGCCAGATGAGCTAATGCCCCGTCAAGTTTTACGCCACAAAATTACCGGAAAAATTTGATACCACCAAATTTTTCCGGTAATTTTTTTGAAAAAAATTTATTTATCAAGGTATCGCTTATTAAGTCCGTCGTAGAAATCGATGCGTCTGTCGCGCAGGAATGGCCACCAATTGCGGACATTCTCGGTGCGGATCATGTCGACATCCACTATCAGATCCTCGGGGCTGTTGTCTGAACCCATTGTGAGTATTTCACCTTGGGGACCGGCGGCAAAGCTCGTGCCCCAGAAGTCAATACCCGAAGTGGCTCCAGAGGGATCTTCCTCAAATCCGACCCTGTTGGCACTTATCACAGGAATGCCGTTGGCCACGGCGTGTGAGCGCTGAATAGTGACCCAGGCATCTCGCTGGCGGTCTTTCTCCTCCTGAGGATCATCAGGATTCCAACCGATGGCTGTAGGGTAAATCAGCATCTCGGCACCTTTAAGTGCCATAAGGCGGGCTGCCTCCGGATACCATTGATCCCAACATACAAGCACTCCGAGTTTACCCAAAGAAGTCTGAATAGGCTCAAACCCGAGGTCACCGGGGGTAAAGTAGAATTTCTCGTAGAAACCGGGGTCATCAGGAATGTGCATTTTCCTGTATTTACCGGCAATTGAGCCATCGGTGTCGAATACAAGTGCTGTGTTGTGGTAGAGACCGGGGGCTCTTCTCTCGAAGGCACTTGTCACCAACACTACATTATTCTCACGTGCAGCCTTGCTATAAATCATTGCAAAATCGGCAAGAGGCTGGGCATACCCGAAATTATCCACATCCTCACACTGGCAGAAATAAAGCGAATCATGGAGCTCTGACAACACTATGAGGCGTGCGCCCTCTTCCGCGAGATTCTCAATAGCCGCAAGATTCCGCTGGCGATTATATTCCACATCAGCGGAGAATGAATGTTGCACAATACCTACCCTCAGGACATCTCCGGAGACCGGAGTCTCTGAGCCGGCAAGGGAGTTACCTTCAAATGAGTTGTCTTTCCTGTTTATATATTTGTCAATCATATACAACTTGATTTAAAAGGCCGACGGGAATCTGCATTGTAGCGCAATGGAGCGACCCGTGTTGTTTAATCAACGTGTTGCAATCGATGCCTACTACCTTATGGTCAGGGAAAGCTATGCGGATTGTCTGCATGGCGAGCATATCATTTGCAGGCTGGTTGTAAGTGGGCATGAACACTACGTTGTCTGTCACCAGGTAATTGGCGTAGGTTGCGGGAAGCCGGTTGCCGTCCTCATCATAAATGGCGTCGGGGAGTGGAAGCTCCACAAGGTTATAAGGCTGACCCTCCGCGTTGCGGAACATTGTGAGCTGAGCACGCATCCTAAGCAATTCCTCAAACTGCGGATCATCTACATTTCTGCAACCTGTGAAAAGTATAATATTTCCTGGAGCCATACGGGCGAGAGTATCTATATGCGAATCGGTATCGTCTCCCTCAAGGGCTCCGTAATCAAGGAAAAGTACGTGGTCCGCACCAAGCATATCGTGGAGCTTCTTTGACACCACTTCCTTTGACAGGCCTCCATTTCGGTTGGGGGAGCATAGACAACGTGTGGTCGTAAGGATTGTGCCTTCTCCATCCGTTTCCACCGAACCACCCTCAAGAATGAAAGCACGCTCATTCCTGTAAGCTGCTCCGGCAAACAGTCCCATCTCGCTGAGACGGAGATTGACAAGGTTATCTCGGTCTGAAGCGAATTTGAGTCCCCAGCCGTTGAAGCCGAAATCTAAAGCACGCATACGGTCATCCTTTATCACGGTCAAAGGACCGTAATCGCGGGTCCATGTATCATTGTAAGGCGTCTCGATATATCTGACGAGAGAATGGGCCGCATCACCGATTATTTCACGTGTCTTCTCTGCGTCATCACATATCAAGACGACCCTGACGCCCTCTTTGGTGAAGGCGTCTATAATGCTACGGTATTGTGCCTGAGCCTCGTCAATAATGTAAGCCCAGTCAGTGTGGATTGCCGGGAAGGCCATCAAAACTGACTCTTGGGGAGTCCATTCGGGTAAAAAATTTCGCATCTTAAACTTATTGAAGGCAAGCGGAACAGACCGCTTGAACTGCAAATTTAGCGAAACCTTACAGAATATGCTAAAATAATTGTATAAATTTGATTAATTTTGCAGAGGTAACTCCTCAACCGAGATTTCCGCGTTACCATAAATCTTTTGAAGAGAATGAAGACACCGGTCTATGACACTGCCGCCGAGTTCGCGGCGATGACGGCAAAGTGCCGTGACATCTACAGAAAAAAACTCTCTGACTACGGCACATCATGGCGCGTCATGCGCCCCTCGAGCCTTACTGACCAGATATATATCAAGGCGCGTCGCATCCGTTCCATCGAGGAGAAAGGTGAGGCGGCTGTCAACGAGGGTATCGAGCCTGAATTTATCGGCATCGTCAACTATTGCGCCATCGCACTGATCCAACTGAAGTTAGGACCGGGAGAAACAGTCTCAGTTGAAAAAGCTCTCGCCGAGTATGATGAAGCGATTAAAAAAGCCACTTCACTTATGCTCAACAAAAATCATGACTACGACGAGGCATGGCGCCACATGAGAGTCTCCAGTTTCACGGATATAATTCTCCAGAAGCTACTCCGCACCAAAGAGATTGAAAACAACGGTGGGCGCACTCTCATCAGCGAGGGGACTGACGCCAACTACATGGACATGCTGAATTATGCACTCTTCGCCCTCATCCAGCTCGACGAGGCAAAGCGTAATGGCGCGGATGAAGAATAACGGATTCCTCGCATGGGTCAATTCCCATGCCTCTCTCATCACATGGTTTGTGCGCATCATAGTCGGAGTGACTTTCACCCTCTCCGGCTTTGTAAAAGCCATCGATCCATGGGGAACACTTTATAAGTTTGACGATTATCTGGCTGCATTGTCGCTGACCGTCTGGCCGAATCTTGAGCTTGTCGGTGTCTTTCTCCTTAATGCTTCGGAGTTCCTCTTGGGTGTGTGCCTCCTTTTAGGGTGTTTCAGGCGCACTTCTGCCTGTATGCTTGTGGCTTTCATGTGCTTCATGCTCCCTTTGACAGCATGGATCGCTATTGCTGACCCTGTAAGCGACTGCGGATGCTTCGGAGATGCGGTGAAAATCTCGAACTGGGCATCTTTCTGGAAGAACGTTGCCCTCTCACTTTGTGCCGCATGGCTTATCCGATATAACCGACGCGGACATTGGGTAGTCACTCCCGCACTTCAATGGATAGCGTTTGTGGCCTCCTCATTGTTTATCGTTTTCATCGAGGTTTACGGCTATTCTACACAACCGATGTTGGATTTCCGGCCCTACCGCACCGGACTCCAACTCATATCACGCGGAGAGTCCGGTGATGAGGAGCCCCATTTCCGCTTCATTTATCAGAAAGATGGCGAGCAGAAGGAATTCGACGAAAATGACGAACTCCCGTCGGAAGAAGATGGTTGGGAGTTTGTAGACCGTATCGAAGTAAAAAAGAGTGAAGACGTTACCATTTCCGATGATTCTGAAAGACACGCTCTGCGTATCTGGAGCCGTGACGGTGAAGACGACATCACCGACGAGGTCATCGTAGAGAATGGCGAGGAGATAATCGTGATGATGCCCGAGCTGGCGAAAGTTTCACCGGCCACGACCTGGAAACTCAATTCTCTTAATGAATGGGCCACACGCCACAACGTAGTGATGATCGGAGTTGTCTCCGGAAGCGATGAAGAGATTGAGCAATGGGAAGATATCTCGATGGCGAGTTATCCGGTCTACACCGCCGATGATACCGACATAAAGGAGGTGGTAAGAGGAAACCCGGGAGTTGTTTACCTTAAGAATGGCGAAGTGGTGTGGAAAAGTACGCTTTCAGCACTTCAGATTGATGATTTCATGTCACCCGAGATTTCGGACAATGCCGGAAACTTCTCGGCAGACCATCTCAGGATACTCCGCAATTCCATATATCTATATCTCATAGTCCTCATCGTCTTGATATTCCTTTCTTTCACACCGGTGATAAAAGATTTCTATATCAGCCGACATTCCGGACTCATTCATGATGATAAGGCTCACCGCGGAGAATCGTCATCGCACGATAAACCTGTTCGGTGAAGAACATCCTTACCATCTCATGGGTGAATGTCATCTTTGATAAGGAGATTTTGGAGTCAGCACGCTCGTAGACCTTCGGAGAAAAGCCATAAGGACCGCCCACGACAAAAATGAGCCGTTTGCGACCCGAAAGCATTGTCTTGCTGATAAATGATGCAAATTCCACTGAAGTGTATTCGCGTCCATGCTCGTCAAGGATCACGACATAGTCTGAAGGATTGAGATAGCCGAGAATCGATTCCCCCTCTTTCTCTTTCTGGACTGACTCCGACAAAGCTTTAGATGTTTTCACATCAGGAAGACAAACTATAGAATACTGAATATAGCGTTTAAGACGGGTGGAGAAGTCTTCGATACCATCTTTTACGTATTGTCGCGTGGTCTTACCGACCGTCAGTAGCAGTATTTCCATTTTTTCTATTAACTTTGTGCAAAATTAGTAAAATTAACTATGGAAACAAAAGAGCAGCTTATTGATCAGCTTCTTGATCTGGCCTTCGCCGAAGATATAGGTGATGGCGACCACACCACACTTTCAACAATCCCTGCCGATGCAATGGGGAGATCACGCCTTATTATCAAGGAGGAGGGTGTGCTTGCCGGAGTCGAGGAGGCAAGGAAAGTGCTTCATAAGGTAGACCCGAATATAAAGATGACCATTTATCTTGAAGACGGCGCAAAAGTCAAACCGGGTGATGTGGCCTTTATTGCCGAGGGTCCGGTGAGATCACTCCTGATAGCTGAGCGCACGAAGCTCAACATCATGCAGCGCATATGAGGCGTGGCCACCATGACGAGGAAGAATCAGGACGAACTGAAA
>CAZMHE010000087.1:0-10814 GCA_964566015.1 uncultured Sangeribacter sp.
TATGAAAGTTTGCGAGACATTTCAGAGTGTCAAGAATCAGCGCGGATAAACGCTTCAAAAAAATTTAGTCGGATGCACTCGTGCATCCTTACAATCCCTCACCGCTGAACCCTGACCGGGCTTCTGCGATGCGGTCTTCGACGGCAAAATTAGTAATAAATTTTACCCTGACAAAAGTTTATCCAGATTTAATCTCTAATTTTTCCGATACTTTCCCCTTTCTACCGGAAGAATAGTCACCGAAAACGCACACTGCGATACTGACGCCACATTGATTGCAGACGACAACCCACATATGCGGTTGTATCAATTTACAACTTTTTCTCGAGTAAAACGTTGTATGATTAAACAACATTTGCTAACTTTGCAGCATGATCCGAGAGATAATTGCATATAAAGACTACTACCGAGATTTCATGGCTAAACTAAGCGAAAGGGAGCAGATGAAGATTCGTAGAGCCTTATTGCTATTTTCTGACACTGAAAAGATTCCTACACATTTTATTAAGTATATCGAAGATGATATTTATGAATTTCGTGTGAATTATGGGAATAATGAATTTCGCATCTTTTTTATTTACGATGGCGAAAGACTTGTTATCCTGTTCAATGCCTTCAGAAAGAAAACTCAAAAGACTCCGCGAAGTGAAATTATCAAAGCAAAACGCCTGAAACAAGAATATTATGAAGACAAAAATGCAAACATATAATGTGAGTGAGGAACTCAACCACACCTTTGGTATGCCAGGCACTGAGAGTCGCAAGCAAGCCGAGAACCGGGCCTGGGAGGAATACAATGCTCAAATTCTTCTTGATGCTCGCAAAGAATCCGGTATGACTCAATCAGAGGTTGCCGATAAAATCGGAGCTGACAAAAGTTACATTTCAAGAGTTGAAAGAGGACTCACAATTCCTTCTATCTCTACTTTCTACCGAATAGTCGCTGCGATGGGACTGACCGTAGAACTTAGATAGTCTTCCTATTGCACCGTAGTGCATCCTTTCAATCCCGCACAGTTTGAAGGTATAGGTGAAAAAAATTAAAAAAAAGATGAGACAAAATTTGGCAGTTTAGAAAAGATTGTCTAATTTTGCACTCGCAATGAGGACGAAGTCTTCATGACATATAAAATTGGTGCCATGTCCGAGTGGTTAGGTACCGGTCTGCAAAACCGTTCACAGCAGTTCGAATCTGCTTGGCACCTCTCTAAAACGAAACAAGCGAGTCATTTCTGACCCGCTTGTTTCGTTTTAGCATTTTCTTTATTTCAGACCGGAGTTGCCGGGGCTGCCGGAGCTGATGGTGCCACCGGTGCCTGAGTGGAATGAGGAGCCGGAGTGTCGGAAGGTGAAGCCGTTTGCATTGCCTGAGGCTGCGGAAAGGCCGAAGAGGGCATAGGATTGCAGGGATTCTCAGGCGACCCTCCGTTCTGGAAGAATGGATAGGGCATACCGAAGACAACATCCGGGTTCTTTCCGGGACAGATATATCCGTCGATGATTGTGTCGCGTCCTGAAGGGCTCTCGTATGTGTAGAGATGGAAACGGTAGAGCATGACAGCTATATGCTCGAAGACGGTGCTCATTATAGCCTCGTAAGGGATCCACTTTGATGTCGAGGTGAAGCAGTACACCTGGAGAGGTATACCATAAGGTGTCTGTGGAAGGGTGGTCACGAAGCAGTCGTTACCGTCGCCCGTGCTTGCGATATTGGGGTTGGAGTCAAGCCACATCTTGAGATAAGCACGGAATACACCGAGGTTGGTGTCGATAGAACCGTCGGCAAGACCGGCCGGATTGGCAGCGTTCTGCTCCTTACCTGCCGCACGCTGTGCCACTTTCTTATCAATCCAGTCTTTCATCATCGGTATCTTCGAGAACTCGTCAAGGAGAGCCTGATCGCATGGCACGACACTGTCTGCATCTATCATATAGGAGCGCTGTATGCGTCGTGTGTTGCTCTGCTGCATTGTGCGGTAATTCTTGAAACCGTTGCTGATGAGATAATAAGGTGGTACGGTAGTTGTAGTCTTGTCCCAGTTCTGCACCTTTACTGCCGTCAGAGACACTTCCGTTACGGTTCCGTTGGCCTCCCCGACTGCGATCCAATCGCCGACATGAAGTGAATCGTTCTCAGAAAGCTGCACACCGGCCACTACACCGAGAATGCTATCCTTGAACACCAACATCAGAACGGCTGCGAAAGCACCGAGACCTGCAAGAAGTGAGCCCGGGGATTTGTCGATCAGGATACTGACAACGACAATCACACACAGAATCCAGACGGCACCCTTTATCACCTGGGCTATGCCGCTCAGAGGAAGTTTCCTCTTGTTGGCCCTCTCGTTGATATTTCGCCACATCGCATCGACAAGCAACGTGAGCGAATTAGTAATAATAAAGGCAATATAAATCCAGGTCAATCGCGTAAGCCACGAAGAAAGTGTGGCGCGCCCGTTGAGGGTGAACTCAATAAATATAAGGAATACTATTCCCGGAATGATTCTGAAAGTCCTTGTGAAGAACTTCAAGTCTCTCAGATAACCATATATCGGAGTATGTATGTGCTTGCCGAGATGTGTCACCAGAAACGTCACAGACCATTGCACTATCCAACCGATGCCCCACGCAATGACGAAAACCAATGCGGCATAGAGGACTGTGAAGAGTGTCGAATTGTCCTGGAGATCGAATATCTTTAAAAAATCATAAACCACGTCCATGAGAACGCGGGCTATGGCATACGTCCCCTCCTGGGCGTGGCCGGAGAGATCTACTTTGGGAAGCGTCTCCAAAGTATTTGCAGTTTCATGTGGCAACATAACTCAATTTTTTTATTCGGTCAGTCTTAAAACCGATTAAGAGAAATCTTTTAATACCTATAATACAAATATAGTTCACCAAAGGTTCAACACTTCCACGATTTTGGTCAGTTTCTTACCAACCTCCCTGAGATAATCTCTTGACAGATGAATTATTAAAATTGGATTAACACATTTTAACAATATGATAATACCTGATTTTGCACACCGAAAACACCCCTGTGCAATTTGTTCAAAAATATGTTGTAAAACATGTTTTTATTTCATCCACCTATATTAGTGTCATTTGCGAGCCTTATTTTGATCCTCCTCGACCGAATTCACAAAAAATAACATAAAAAAATTAGGAGCGTGAGGAATGATTTTGTAACTTTGAGGTGTAAGGAAAGAGAAATCTTAAAAAACCTAAACTCATTATGGAGCAGACAT
The DNA here is from genome assembly GCA_964566015.1 of uncultured Sangeribacter sp. Classification (GTDB taxonomy): domain Bacteria; phylum Bacteroidota; class Bacteroidia; order Bacteroidales; family Muribaculaceae; genus Lepagella. The sequence goes on from CAZMHE010000087.1 coordinate 3,252, forward strand.
TGGTCATCCTCAAACCATCTTGTGTAGCCCGCGGGCTTATGGGCGAGGTAATCGGAAGAATCGAGAAACGCGGAATCACCATCATCGCAATGAAGATGATGAAACTCGACCTTGAGATTCTCCGTGAGCACTATTCCCACCTTGTCGACAAGCCTTTCTTCCCGGGACTCGCAGCCTCTATGATGGCCACTCCGGTAGTCTGCATGGTTCTCAAGGGAGTTGACGTGGTCAGCGTCTTCCGCGAAATGGTAGGCGCCACCAACGGACGCAAAGCCGCTCCCGGCACTCTCCGCGGCGACCTCTGCATGAGCAATCAGGCGAATATCATACACGCCTCCGATTCTGTAGAGAACGCCAAGATCGAGATTGCACGTTTCTTCAAGCCTGAAGAGGTATGCGACTATACTCCGGCCAACATCTCCTTCCTATACGCCGGTGACGAAATCCCCGCCGGAACCGATAAATAATTTTCTCAAAGTGATGAATATCCTCAAAAAAATAACGGCCTTCGCGATCCTTTCGACATTCGTCGCATCAGGTTTCGCTCAGACCATCACAAGCAAATCTCCCCACTCCGACGCCCACAAGCAGCTCCTCGCCAATCAGGCCAAGAGCAAAGACCAGATCCGTCTCGTAGAGAAGAATACTTTCATCGATCTTGTGGACGACCTCGAGCCTGAGCTCGACATCTACACGGAAGGTTGGAACAGCAAGGCTGTAAACCCTTTCAGAAATGCCGACGTCCCTGACACCCAGCTTATCGACGTGACCGGCTATGTTATGCCCCACAACGGACGCATCACCTCCAACTACGGCTACCGCGCCCGTTTCGGAAGAATGCACAAGGGCGTTGATATAGGCATTCAGCGCAATGACACCATCTACGCCGCTTTCGACGGCAAGGTGCGTCTCACCGCCTACGAGGCCAAGGGTTATGGCAACTATGTCATCATCCGTCACCCTAACGGTCTCGAGACCGTTTACGGCCACCTCAACCGCCACCTCGTGAAACCCGATCAGGTTGTCCGTGCCGGTGATCCGATCGGCCTCGGCGGCAGCACCGGTCGAAGCACAGGTCCTCACCTCCATTTCGAGACCCGTTTCATGGGATATGCTATCAACCCGGCGGCTATCTTCGACTTCGCAAACCACACGACCCACACGGACTCATATATGTTTGACAAACGCACATATACTAAAGCCCGTAACTTCGCTCCGGAAGGTAATCTCGCCAAAGCTGAGAAAGAGAATCCCTACCGTTCGGCTGATGTGGAGCGTCACACCTACACAGTCCGCAAGGGTGATACACTTTCATCAATAGCCAAAGCCTACGGTCTTTCCACAACCTCACTCCGAAAGATCAACAATATGGAGAATGCCGACAAGATCCGTATAGGTCAGGTTCTCCGACTGAAATAAGAAATCTTAAATAAATTTTTTCATTGGTGCCGCTGACGAGAGTATTCAAATCAGCGGCACTTTTTTTCGAGATCATCTCACTTAATATCAAGTTACCTCAGATGAAGACCTCCACCCTGCTCCCGCTCCTCCTTCTACTCATATCCTCCCTACAACTTTCTGCAAAATTGCCGGAATACAGGAACCCCACTCCAGGAGAATTTCCGATTCTGGCATGGTATTCCATAGTGCCCGATTCGGCACAGACCAAGGAGAGGTATCAGGAACTCCGTGAGGCCGGTTTCAATATTTCCTCTTCTCATTCCTATCGCGATTATCATGTGCTCGATGCTCTGAAAGCAAGTGAAGGTACAGGCGTAAAGATCATGGCTAAGTCAAATGAGCTCTATTCCGACACTAAAAATTCGGTGGAGAAATTCATGTCACATCCCGGTCTCGCAGGTTACTTCCTCATCGACGAACCCCTCGCCAAGGACTTTCCTGACCTCAAGGCTTTCCGCGACCGTATCATGGCGACTGATTCCACCCACCTGTTATACCTCAACCTCTTCCCGGCAAATGTCTCTGCCGAACACCTCGGCACAAAATCCTATGAAAATTATATCGAGAGATTTGTCAATGAGGTGCAACTCCCCTTCATCTCTTTCGATTTCTATCCTATCGTGGAAAACCCCAAAGACGGTTCCTTCTACTGGCGCCCCATCTTCTATGAAAATTATGAGATTATAAGCAGGGTAGCGAAACGTCATGGAATACCTTTCTGGGCTTTCTGCCTCTCAACCGCCCACGATCCCTACCCAATCCCTACCTCCGTACACCTCAGATGCGAAGCTTTCACTGCCCTCGCCTACGGAGCCCAGTGCATCCAGTATTTCACCTACTGGCAACCAATCTCCCAGAAATGGAATTTCCACCATGCCCCTATCGATGAAACCGGAAAGCGGACCGACACATATTATCTTGTCCGTGACCTGAACCGTGAAATCCAGGCTCTTTCAAATGTTTTCTTAGGCGCAATGGTTGACGATGTCTCACATACCGGCAAAGAGATACCGCAGGGCACAAAACGTCTTACTTCGCTCCCCAAAGGGTTCGGTGAAATCACGTCAGACGGGGAAGGCGTTATGGTGTCTCAATTCCACAATGGCAATGATCGGTATCTGATGATCCTCAACCGCGACATCCATCATGCCCAGAAGATCAATCTCCAGCGTCCTCAAGGAATAAAAAAAGTGAACCCCGACGGTAAGCTTTCTGCTGACAGCCGGGATTCAAAAATCGTTATTGCACCTGGTGACTATGTGCTTTATAAGTTATGAGGTTTTAAGGATGAGGTATATGATTCAAGTGTGCAGGTAGGCTTCGCGGATAAGAACAAGCTTCCTGAGCAGTGTCTCCATCTTGTCAAGCGGGAGCATGTTTGCACCGTCACTCTTGGCTACTGACGGATTCCTGTGTGTTTCCATGAAGACACCGTCTGCCCCCGCTGCAAGCGAAGCTGAGGCGATGGTTGAGATCAGCTCCGGCAGACCGCCGGTCACCCCGGCTGTCTGGTTGGGTTGCTGGAGAGAATGTGTGGCATCGATGATGGTGGGGCATCCGCAAGCTTTCTTCATCTTGGGGAAGGCTCTCATGTCAACTATAAGATCCTGATACCCGAACGTTGTTCCCCGCTCTGTCACAGCAACATTATCATTGCCCGAATCCCTCACCTTCCCCACAGCGAAGGCCATAGACTGTGGCGACAGAAACTGTCCTTTCTTGATATTGACAAACTTGCCTGTCTTGGCCGCGGCGACAAGTAGATCTGTCTGTCGGCAAAGGAAAGCGGGAATCTGGAGCACATCGACATATTCGGCAGCCATCGCAGCCTCTTCCGGAAGATGAATGTCAGTCACGACCGGAACACCGAAAGTTTCCCTCACCTTACGAAGTATTCTGAGTGCCTTCTCATCGCCGATTCCGGTGAAGGAATCGATCCGGCTTCTGTTTGCTTTCCTGTAGCTCCCCTTGAAGACATATGGGATGCCGAGAGCGGAAGTAATCTCCGTCATCTTTTCAGCAATATCAAGAGCCATCTCCTCACCCTCTATCACGCAGGGACCGGCAAAGAGAAAGAAGTTGCCCCCCTTGCCAGAAGCAAGATAATCCTTTATTTCCATATCATTTATTTCTTTAACTGATCAATAACATGCACAGCGGTGACTCCGTAGAGCGCTGCAGTCTCGGTGCGTAAACGGCTCTTGCCGAATGTCACAGGGGTAAATCCCGCCTCTACCGCCATCTTAACCTCTTCCGGAGCGAAATCACCCTCCGGACCAATCATGATTACGGTCGGAGAATCCGGGCTGCAATATTCCGCAAATTCTTTACGGGGATATTCATCATCGCAATAACCGAAAAATTTCTGTGTTGCGCTGTCACCGGAAAATTCCTCAATGAACCGCCGGAAATCGGTCATCTCCGTCAGGATGGGCTTCACTCCCTTGAGGCTCTGCTTCATGGCTGAGACAATGACCCTATCCAGTCGGTCAGTCTTTATATCCTTGCGCTCACTTCTACGGCACCGAAGAAGCACAATCCTGTCGACGCCGATTTCCACAACTTTCTCAAGCATCCATTCCATACGGTCGGAATGTTTGGTGGGAGCCACAGCCAGGGTGATGGTGGAATGCCAGTGATTTGGTACCTCCTCCCTACCCGTAATCTCCACAGCCGTGTGCTTGGGGTGTGCGCTGACTATCACGCAACGGAACCTGTTACCTTTCCCGTCTGTCACATAGACTTCATCACCCTCCTTGAGGCGCAACACACGGCAACAATGTCCTGACTCTGACTCAGGCAACAGACCCGTCGACTCCACCTCCGGAGCATAGAACTGTATCATAATGATTGATATATTTCGGGTCAGTTCTTTTCCGGAGTGACAAATCCTGAAGCATTGTCTCCGAGATCCTCCGCCAATTGTTCACTAATCTTCGGATTGGGTCTGTTGTCTTTGAAGATTATGGCGAAGAGAACCCCGACAAGAAGGGCAAAAGCCGCAAAACAATACCATGATGTTCTCCAACCGGCCATCTGTGCCTCTGCAGTCGGCTGGCTGAAAACAAAATGATTCACTACACCCTGTGCCGCGAGCGTGCCGATCGAGGCACCGATACCGTTGGTCATTATCATGAAAAGTCCCTGTGCACTGCTCCTCATCTCCGGGCGAGTCTGCTGATCCACATATAGGGAACCTGAGACATTGAAGAAGTCAAATGCAATGCCGTAGACAATCATCGAGAGGATGAAAAGCCACACTCCGCTGCCCGGATTGCCGAGTCCGAAGAATCCGAAACGGAACACCCATGCAAACATCGACATGAGCATCACACCCTTTATACCGAAGCGTTTTAGACAGAAGGGAATCAGGAGTATGCAGAGTGTCTCGCTAATCTGGGAGAGGGAGATAAGCAGGTTGGCGTTTTTGGTGAAATAATTGTCGGCATACTCAGCGACATTCTCGAAACTCGTGATGAATACGTTTCCGTAGCTGTTGGTGATCTGGAGTGAAACACCGAGACACATGCTGAAGATAAAGAATATCGCAAGTTTCCTGTCTTTAAAGAGCACGAACGCATCAAGACCGAGCATCTCCGCAAGGCTCTTGGAAGCTCCCCCCTTTCTTACAGGACAATCAGGCATAAGCAGGGCATATGCGGAAAGCACAATACCAATGGCTGACGATGTGAAAAGCTGGGCGTAGGTCGACTGGAAACCGGTGAAGTTGACGAAAAGCATCGCACAGATGAAACCGACCGTGCCGAACACCCTGATCGGAGGGAAATTGGTGACGGTGTCGAGACCTGCCTTGGAAAGCGCGGTATAGGCAACGGAGTTGGCCAGTCCGATAGTCGGCATGAAGAAGGCTACTGAGAAAGTGTAGAGGGTAAAGAGCGTGCCGAACTCCACGTTATCGTTAGCCCCGATGCAATACCAACCTGCCGCGAACATGAAGGCCGCTGCAAGTATATGACATAGGGATAGCATCTTCTGGGCCGGAATCCAACGGTCAGCGACTATACCGACTATTCCGGGCATTATCAGGGAGACGAAACCCTGGACAGTGTAAAACCAGCCGATCTGCTCACTCAGACCCACACGTGAAAGGAAATTACCGAGTGAGATAAGATATGCGCCCCAGACGGCGAACTCAAGAAAATTCAAGACCGATAGCTTGGTCTTAAGCACTGCTTGCGATGTCATTGTCTTAGTTTATGAGATGGACTCTTAGTTTCAAAGGTTATGGTGTATGCACTGCCATTCAGACTATCCGGCAACGCACGTACATACAGATGCAAATTTACAAATTTTTTATGAGCCGTCAAACAAGGGTGTTCCCAAACACATAATTTACGATTCCTTAACGCATCTTATCTTGATTATCCTGTCTGGATTTTGTAATTTTGCACTCTATTTCCTCCGTAGTTCCGTACGGAGATGCAGTATCCCAAGTTGTAAAACTTCCCTGATGTCAGATATACCGATCCAAAGACAAGACACGCCCCGGGCGTATCCACCCCTGTGGGCATCTATCCTCCCGATTATTTTTCTTCTCGTCACACTCGTAATCCTTATCTCCTGCAAGGGAGCCGAGGCCATCAACGACTGGAGCCCTGCCGTGCTGCTCTCAGCGGCCCTCCTCTCACTGATCCTCGCGCTGCCACGCATTGACGGAGGATGGCGACGTGTCGGAGCCGGACTTCGCGAAAGCGCCACACAGATTCTTCCGGCTGTGCCGATCCTCATTTTCATTTCCATACTTTCCACCACATGGATGCTCGGCGGCATTGTCCCAACCTTTATTCATTACGGACTCAACGTGCTCAATGCCCGTATGTTCCTTGCATCTGTCTGTGCCGTCAGCGCATGTATTTCGGTGATGACCGGAAGCTCATGGACCACTATCGCCACTATCGGCGTTGCTTTCATGGGTATCGGTGAGGTGATGGGCTACAGCGACCCATGGATTGCGGGAGCCGTCATATCCGGTGCATACTTCGGAGATAAGGTCTCCCCGCTGAGCGACACCACAGTCGTGGCCTCGAGCAGTTGCGGGGTAGACCTCTTCACCCACATCCGCTTCCTGATGTTCACGGCCATCCCCTCCCTCACCATAGCCCTCATCGTCTTCACTGTCCGCGGACTCACTCTTGACACATCCGCCGCCATGACTGCCGACAACGGCATCCTCCATCAACTCCACGAAACATTCTTCATCACTCCCTGGGTGCTTGTAGTGCCGGCCATAACTCTTACTCTCATCATCCTAAAGGTCAAGACTTTCATCACTTTGGCGATAAGTTCCGCCCTCGGTGTCATCGCCATGATCATATTTCAACCCCAGCTGCCGTTCAATCTTGAGTTTTTCAAGGAGGTTTGGAGCGGCGCGGTGTTCGATACCCCGGATGCCGGTTTCAATGACCTTGTCTCCACGGGTGGCGTATTGGGGATGTTGCCGACGATTGCCCTTGTGTTGAGTGCCATGACTTTCGGAGGTGTAATGATCGGCACAGGTATGCTGACCACCCTCTCCGAGGCCATAACACGCCGCATCTCCCACCGCAACGGTCTGCTCGGAGCAACCATCGGAAGCGGTCTGCTCCTGAACGGTTTTACAGCCGACCAGTATCTCTCCATAATTATCGGGGCGAATACCTACAACACTTCCTATGCTAAGTTGGGGCTCCAACCAAAAGTATTGAGCCGTACCCTCGAGGATTCCATTTCGGTGACGTCAGTGCTCATCCCCTGGAATTCGTGCGGACTGACCCAGTCAGCAGTACTCGGCGTCCCTACACTCGTCTATTTCCCCTACTGCATTTTCAACTGGCTTTCACCGCTGATGTCGTTTGTTGTCACCTCCGGACTCCTGCGTATTCATAGCCGTGTATTTTCTCTATTCAGAAAAATAGCCTGACATTTTCCTGATTCATAAACCGATATAAGAAACTCTCCCAAAACAGCGGAATTTTTTCTCTCAAATATTTGGCGGAATCATGAAAAGTGCTTAACTTTGCACTCGCAAAACGGAACAAAAACGTTTTCTGGCGGGATAGCTCAGTTGGTTAGAGCGTCGGATTCATAACCCGGAGGTCCCGA
>CAZMHE010000088.1:0-8006 GCA_964566015.1 uncultured Sangeribacter sp.
TCGAGGATAATACCGGTGGCGACACCGATGGCGAAGTTGATGCCGAAGAGTGTCATCCAGAATTTTGTGGCTGCGAGCCATTTTTCAGATTTTGTCTTGAGATAGAGGCTTTCCATGACGGCCACTATCAGCGACAGGCCGAGGGTCAGCGGCACGAACAGCCAGTGATAGATGGCTGTCAGTGCGAATTGCCAGCGCGACCAGTCGACAACGGTCATTAGATCTTCCATATGGTAAGGTTTGTTGGTTGATATGTTTTGTGGAAAAAATCAGTCGGAATGGCGCAACAGATTGGTGCGCACCGCCTCAGCCCGGTCCGCGTCATTGTCATAGTCGCGGTCGAGGATATTCGGGAAGAATATCAGGCGGATAACGAAGAAAAATATGAAAACTTTCAGTAGGATAATCAGCCACAGGGTCTTGCCGACGGTCATGGATCGGAAACCGTCGTAATAGAGGTCCCACACGCGTCGCGCCGTAGAAGAGAGTGAGGCTGAGATGCCACGGGGAAAAGAGTTCATGCCACTAATCATCTATGGTTGTCGGTAATGTCTTTTCGGGAGAGGATTTACAATACGCAAAGTTAATACAAACACTTTTAAAACGGCAAAAAATCCTACATTTTTTGAGGGTGATGGGTAATGATAATTGAAAAATCATTATCTTTGCGAGTCTGTAACCAAAATCAACATACCGAGCAATGGCATTATGGTTTGAATGTAAAGTGCGCTACGATAAAATGATGGAGAATGGCGCAGTCAAGAAGGTGAACGAACCTTACCTTGTCGACGCCCTGACCTTCACAGAGGCGGAGGCACGCATCATAGAGGAGATGACCCCTTTCATCAGCGGGGAATTTTCTATTTCCGCAGTCAAGAAGACCAAGGTGTCGGAGATTTTCTTCGACGACGCCGCAGATAAATATTATATGGTCAAGGTCAATTTCATCACCCTCGATGAGAAGAGTGGTGTCGAGAAGAAATCGGCAAGCTTCATACTTACACAGGCTACCGATCTCGAAGGCGCGCTCAATCGCTTCAAGGAGGGGATGAAGGGTACAATGGCCGACTATGACATAGCCTCGATTACCGAGACTCCCCTTATGGATGTGTATCCGGCTGACCTCAGCGGCAAGCCGGCGGCTAAACCAGAGTGACGATGAGTCTGCAAGAGAATCTGCGTAGTGTCCGTAAGGAGATACCCGAGGGGGTGGAACTTGTGGCTGTTTCCAAGTTTCATCCCGCCTCGATGATCCGGGAGGCTTACGATGCAGGTCAACGCTGCTTCGGAGAAAGCCGTGTTCAGGAACTTATCGAGAAGGAGAGGGAGCTGCCGGGAGATATACGCTGGCATTTCATCGGGCATCTTCAGACCAATAAGGTGAAACAGCTGATAGGGAAAGTAGCCCTGATTGAAAGCGTCGACTCCGAGCGTCTTCTCGACTTGATCGACAGGGAGTCGGAGAAGTCCGGAGTCATCACACGCGTGCTTATGCAGGTTCATGTGGCGCGTGAGGAGACAAAATTTGGATTCTATCCGGAGGAACTTCTCGACTATTTCAGGCAGAGGAAATTCGAACGGCTAAAGGCCACTCATATCTGCGGAATAATGGGGATGGCGTCGAATACCGACGACGAGACGCGTGTCCGGGCTGACTTCCGGAATATCGCATCCCTCTTCCGGAAGATTGCCGGTGACGGGGATTTAGGGTTGCGGGGCTTCGACCTTCTTTCCATGGGTATGAGCGGAGACTGGCCCATTGCCGTGGAGGAGGGTGCCAACATTGTCAGGATCGGTACCCGGATTTTCGGGGAAAGGGAGTATTAGGAATTTGGAATGGGGAATGGAGAATGTGGAATGGGGAATTTGGAATGGGAAATTTGTAATGGAGAATGGGGAATTTGAAATGTGAAATTTTTAACAAACTAATTTAATATCATCCAAAATGACAGAGAAAACTCAAAAACGACCGATAGTCGCGATCATTACGATGTTCTTCATCTTCGCAATGATTTCATTCGTGACTAACATGGCTGCCCCCTTCGGCAATATCTGGGGTTTCAGATATGAGTGGGCCGGTATGGCGGGTAACCTTATGAACTTCACGGCTTACCTTTTCATGGGTATCCCGGCAGGAAACATGCTTATCCGTTACGGCTACAAGAAGACTGCCCTCATAGCCCTTGCTGTCGGTGCGATCGGTCTTACCATCCAGCTCCTTTCAAGTGTTGTCGGAGCCGACGTGATTGTGATCGGTGGCGAGAATCCCACGACACTTAATCTCTTCATCTATCTCCTCGGAGCGCTCGACTGCGGTTTCTGCGTGTGCATGCTCAACACCGTGGTTAACCCGATGCTCAACCTTCTCGGAGGCGGCGGCAACAAAGGCAACCAGCTCATCCAGACCGGTGGTGCCCTCAACTCACTCGCCGGCACACTGACTCCTCTCTTCGTCGGTATGCTTGTAGTCACGCTGACAAAAGAGACCACGATGGCTGCTGTCGCTCCCCTCGTGATCACCGGTATCGTGATTTTCGTACTCGCCTTCATCATCATCTCCTTTGTAAAGATTCAGGAGCCGCAGGGCAAGCTCAACAAAGTGAAGTATGAACATTCACCCATTGCTTTCCGCCACTGCACCCTCGGTATAGTTGCCATATTCTTCTATGTAGGTATCGAGATCGGTATCCCGGGTGAGCTCAATGCATGGATTAGCCGCGAACCGTTCGAAGGTGCAGCTGCCGTTGCCGGTTCGCTCGCGGCTCTCTACTGGTTGCTTATGCTCGTGGGTCGTTTCCTCAGCTCGCTTATCAGCGGAAAGATCTCCACACGTATCCAGCTTATCGTCGTTTCATCCGTGGCCATCATCTTCGTGCTCTGCGCAATCTTCATCCCGAAGATCAACTCGTTTGATGTGCCTAAGGTGGTTTATGACCCCGTTAAGAAGACATCTGAGATGCTTGTTTTAGTCGGTGTGCCCGATGAGACAGTTCAGAAGTTTGTCGAGAATCCTTCCGAGGAGCTTATCATCGAATATAAGGAGAAGATCAACGAGGAGTTTGGTAAAGAACCTGCTCAGCTTGTAGAGCAGATCAACACTAATCCCAGTGTGCCCATCAGCGCGCTCTTCCTCATCCTCTGCGGTATCTGCACATCAGTGATGTGGGGCGGCATCTTCAACCTCGCGACAGAGGGTCTCGGCAAATACACCGCCAAGGCATCCGGTCTGTTCATGACGATGGTTGTCGGCGGTGGTATCATGCCGTTCATTCAGGACTGGATCGGCCGTTCGGCAGGATATATCACCAGCTATTGGCTCGTATTCGCGATGCTGGTCTATATCCTTTACTACGCACTCGTTGGCTCAAAGAACGTCAACAAGGATATCCCCGTAAATCTCGAGGATGTCATGGAAGAGGAGCTTGTATAAGATTCGCAAAAATAGGGGTGTCAGCACTCCAATGATTAAAGGGACATCGCATATGTGTTTAAACATGGGATGCGATGTCCCTTGATTTTAAGGTTATAGGGTTATAAGGTTATAGGGTTATAAGATTATAGGGGTTATAAGGTTATGGTCTATAAGGTTATTAGGTTATAATGTTATTTTTCTATGAGATATAATGCTTTTGTTCTGACATTGCTTGTGTCGTTGGCAACTCTCTTGTCTTGCAACCGCAATGACGATCCTCCTGCTGAGGTGAACATCGTGATTTTGGAGACATTCGTGCCTAAGGAGGTTGTGTTTGATAAAGGTGATGAAGAGATGCTCACACAATGCAAGGATCTCTCCAGAAAGTTGTTCGTGGTGAAATCAGCTGATGAGTTCCCGGAAGATCCGATAGGTTTCTCAACAATTTATACCACCACCGACTTTCCGGAGAATATGCTGCTTATCACGTATATCCTTCATCCCGTCAGCTATTTCGGATCCTATGAAAGTTTCTGGAGCCGTTATGTGCGTAATAACCTTGAGAAGTCCTATGATTGGTATCTCATGGTCAGGATGACCTATCATGAAGATGAGTCATCGCCCTTGATGCGACTAACTCGATTCGCTATTAAGGTGCCGAAAATCCCCGAGGGATTCACCCCGGTTTTACAGTTTAGTGAATCGGTTTCCGATGTCGGGTGGGATGATTAGAGGTATGTCGTGAATTGAGCGATCAGAGATATATCGGTAATTGAGCGATCAGAGGAATTTCTGAAATTCGGCGGGGAGTGGAGCCTCCGCTTCAACGGGCTGTTTTGAGACGGGGTGGACAAATTCGATCCTCCGTGCGAGGAGTGAGATGCCACCGTCCGGATTGCTGCGGCGGGCACCGTATTTGAGATCACCCTTTATGGGGTGGCCCATAGCGGAGAGTTGTGCCCGGATCTGGTGTTTGCGCCCGGTGAGGAGATTGATCTCAAGAAGAGTGTAGCGGTCTCCACGCGCTACCGTGCGGTATTTCAGGATAGATTTCTTTGCATCCTTTGCACCCTCTTTTGAAATAAAAGTTTTGTTAAGGCGTCCGACAGACACAAGCCAGTCTGTCAGGGTGCCTTCTTCATTTTCCGGATGACCCTCGACGAGTGCCCAATAAGTTTTGTGAATGTCACCGTTACGGAGCATGTCGTTGAGACGCGTGAGCGCCTTTGAAGTCTTGGCAAAGATAACCAACCCCCCTACAGGTCGGTCGATACGGTGTACGACTCCGCAGAATACATTTCCCGGTTTGGCGTATTTCTCCTTAAGGTATTGCTTCACAATCTCCGATAGGGGAGTGTCTCCGGTTTTGTCGCCCTGGACGATTTCGCCTGGGAGCTTTGAAACTATTATGATGTGGTTATCTTCGTAGACAGGGGTCATATTAATTTGGAATTTGGAATGGGGAATGTGGAATTTGGAATGGGGAATTTGGAATGGGGAATGTGGAATTTGGAATGGGGTTTTGGATTTCGAATCTGGGATTCTGAATTTGGAGTGAGGGGTTGAGTAGATGATGTGCGGAGAGGGGATTGGGTAATAAAAAAGCCGATTCTGAGAATCGGCTTTCTGGTGGCGGGGGCAGGACTCGAACCTACGACCTTTGGGTTATGAGCCCAACGAGCTACCACTGCTCCACCCCGCGGTGTCATTTACGATGCAAAATTACTGCTTTCCGCTGAATTGACAAAATAATCGGGGAATAAAATTGGGAAATTCTGTGTTAAAAAATGTTAATGGGTTGGAGTTTAGTCGATTATCGGGATTAATCGAGATTAATCAGGAATAATCGAGATGAATCGGGATTTTGGGGATTGATCAAGATTAATCGAGATTGATCAGGATTAATCGGGATTGTTTGGGATTGATCAGGATTAATCGAGAATAATCAGGATTAATCGAGATTTTTTGCGGATGTTCGGAATTAACCGGATTGGTTCAATCCGGATTTTCAGAGGGTGGCGAGTTCCGGGCAATCCGCCAAAGCCTGATAATATAAGGTCAGGGCTCCTTGGGGTGTCGGGTGTATGCCATCGCTTCCCAACATGCCATTACCTGTCTTATTCCTTATGTCTTCCAGAGTGGTGCCATACCAGAGTCCTTTGTCAGGGTCTGAAACCACAGCTTTCTCAAAGTCAATATACCGGTAACCGCTGTTCCTTACAATCTGATTCTTGTAGCTGTGATTCCTGAATCGTCCGTTGTTGCCGTTCACATCATCGTCAGACCAACCGCCGATGACATTGGGGATCGTGGATAAAACCAACTCGATATTATATTTCCCACAGATTTCCTCCAATTCGTCATAGCAATTCTTCCAATTCCCATTTACACCGGTAGTGGAATCAAGGTCGTTCATTCCCATGCACCACACAATTCTCCGGGGTGAACCTAACTTAAGAAGATTCTTAAGATCCTGAAGAGCCGCGACACTCCCCTCTCCGCTATGGCCGTTAAGGAGATTCTTTGAGTGTCCGTCTTTAAAGAGGTATGTTGTCCACCTCTTGTTGTCATTCAGACTGAAATAGGAATCACCAAACAACCAGGTGTCATAGAGGATGGAATCGGCATACCAACTGAAAGAGCAATCCTTAAGGCTCATGTTCTCACCCTTTGCCCAGATCTCACCGTTGCATCCATACCAGGAGCTTGTAAGGGAGAAAGTCTCACCATTTGAGCAGATGCTGATGGAGGCAGTATGGTTGGAATTCTGAATGATATAAACCTGTATGGTATTCTCAAGCGAGAGATGGTGCGGTTTTTGAGCAACGATGTAGGCATCCGTTGCGTATCCCTTGACGATAAGCTCCGTATCTGTAATTTCAATCCAATTACCAAGATAACCGTTACGGCCATGACCTATGCAAAGGGTTCCCTCGCTTTTCCAATAATCTATGCTCCCTGTGAAGGAGAGAGTCTTCTTATTCATGACTGAATTATGCGGAATTTCAAATTTCATTCCATCAGTCAAGTCTCCCTTTACAGTCACACTATTTTGTGTGTATGACGGAGTCAGATTATCCGGTCTGTTTACAATCTCGGGGATAATATCATCATCATTGCTGCAAGCCGACATCAGAAGACCGGCCAAAAACAGGAAGAATATCGAGATTCTGTTCATTTATCTCAATGCTTCGACTTCTTCTGTGGTGAGCGGTATCTTCTTGCCGAGACGGCGGCCACCGTCGGCGGTGATCAGATAGTCTTCTTCATTGCGGATTCCTCCGAAGTCGCGCCATTTATCGAGTTCGTCATAATTGATGAAATCCTTGAAGCGTCCTTCTCCACGCCAGAGGTCGATGAGTTCCGGAATGAAATATACGCCGGGTTCGACGGTTAGCACAAACCCTTCCTCGAGTGGACGGGCCAGACGGATAGACTTGCGTCCGAACTGGGTGCTCTTCGGCTGTCCGTCATAACCGACCCAGACTTCCCCGAGATTCTCCATGTCGTGGACATCGAGTCCCATCATGTGTCCGAGTCCGTGGGGGAAGAACATTGCATGTGCACCGGCTGCCACCGCCTCGGCGGGGTCACCTTTCATTATCCCGAGATCGCGAAGAGATCCGCACATCACCTCAGCCACCTTGTCATATACCTCTACATATGGTATGCCGGGACGGAGCATCTCGACACCCTTACGGTGCATCGCAACCTGTATGTCATAGATACTTTTCTGGCGGGGTGTGAAAGTATTGTCGACACAGATAGTGGAAGACATATCGCCGGCATATCCCGATCTTGTCTCTGCACCCGCATCGATGAGAACCATGTCACCGGGGCGGATGAGATTGCCGTGATAGTGGTTGTGGAGAGTCTGGCCGTTGATTGTGCAGATTGTCGGGAATGAGAGGGGGCAGTCGGCAGAGGCTGCCACACCCTCGATGATAGCCGCCAACTCATATTCGTGCATACCGGGCCTAAGATTCTTCATCGCCGCGATGTGCATGTCGGCAGTGACATTGCAGGCTTTTTCGATTTCAGCAATCTCCTCCGGAGTCTTATGATTACGCATGTCAACCACGGCACTGATAAGATCCGTTGAGGGTTTCTCCTTGCCCGGCATGTTGCCGAGGAGATCCATGAGTTTAAGGGAGTGTTCAGCGCGGTAAGGTGGGAGATAGTGGATCGGAGTGCCGCTCTTTGCCGCTTTGGTGATATAAGAGGAGAGGTCGGCCGATGGCATGACATTGTCGACACCGACGCTGTGAGCTTTCTCATGTAGGGTAGGCTGTTGCCCCATCCATACGATAGAGTCGATGGTGAGTTCATCACCGAAGATAATTTCGCGGTCATTGTCGATGTCGATGACAGCGGATAATCCTGCGAAAGGTAGACCGAAATAATAAAGGAAAGTTGAATCCTGACGGAAAGGATAGGTGTTGTCGGCGTAATTGGAGCCGGTTTCATCGTTGCCGAGGAGGAGAATCAGGCCGGAGCCGACACGCTCCTTGAGCTGACGGCGGCGATTTGCGTAGGTATTTTTGTCGAACATGATTGGCTTTGGTTTTTGGTGAGGGCTTTAAGGGCTTTAGCG
>CAZMHE010000088.1:8106-10667 GCA_964566015.1 uncultured Sangeribacter sp.
TTAAGGGCTTTAGCGTCCTTAAGGACTTTAAGGACTTTCGAGGTCGTTTGGAAGACAAAATTAATAAAAATCGGTGAAAGGGGAGTCTGTATCGAAAACTTTTGCTAATTTTGCTCAAAATTCGGGAAAGTGTGCCATTCGGGGCTCTTCGGCCGGACCGGTTGCTCCTTCAGTCTTTGAGGCTGACCTAAGGTTAAAACTGCCCCGGCTTATAGCTGACCTGAGGTTAAAGCTGCCCCGGCTTATAACTGACCTGAGGCTATAACTGCCCCGGCTTATAACTGACCTGAAATTATAACAGACCTGAAATTAGACAGAAGATGGTATTGAAGACGAGAGATAAGTTCATTGAGGTTGCCCGGCAACTTTTCGCAAGAAAAGGGGTCGAGAACACCACCATGAACGATATTGCCTCAGCCTCCGACAAGGGGAGGCGCACCATCTACACCTATTTCAAGAGCAAGCGAGACATCTTCAATGCCGTCATCGAGAGCGAGACCGACCAGCTCCTCGGTCGGCTCCGCAAGATACTCGCCCTCAACGTCAGTCCGGAAGAGAAGTTGCTCGACTATGTGGAGTGCAGGTTCGAGACGATGAAGGAGATTGTCTCGCGCAACGGTTCGCTCCGTGCAGGTTTCTTCCGCGACGTCAGAAGGGTTGACCGGGCCCGGAAGATCATGACCCGGAAAGAGACTGCTCTCCTCAGGGCAATCCTGCTCGAAGGGGTCGAGAAGGGAGTCTTCGAGATTCCCGACGTAGGGCATTATGCCGTAATAATCACACAGGCCATCCACGGACTTGACGTCCCCTACATACGTGATACACTTTCCGAGGAGGGGATCGACAAGGAGATGGTGAAACGCTACATTTCCGAGATATTCATCAACGGGATAAAGAAGCGTTGAAAGAGGCGGCAAGGGCCGCCAGCTAACTAAACAGAAACAAAAGAAGAGAGACCATGTATATCAATTCAATCGGCCATTATGTGCCTTCAGCCAGAGTGGGCAATGAATATTTCGAGAAACTCAACGGACTTGAGCCGGGTTGGCTTCTTCAGCGCACCGGCATCACGAGCCGCTCAAAGGCGGCAGCCGACGAGAACGCCGACTCAATGGCTATCGCCGCCATCGACGCTGCCCTTCCCGGTCTTCCTTACGACATCAAGGACGTGAACCTCATTGTCGGGGCCTTCTATGCCGCCTACGACACCGTAGCCACTCCCGCCCATGTTGCACAGCGCCATTATGGAATCCACGGAGCACGCGCGGTTTATGCCTCTTCGGCATGTTCATCGTTCATCAACGGTCTGGAGATTATCGAGGGGTATTTTGCCTCGGGCAAAGCCGACAAGGCACTCCTCATATGCACCGAACACAACACCTACTACAGCAACGACCGTGACGCGAAAGCCGGTCATCTCTGGGGTGATGCTGCAGTGGCTTATTTCATAAGCAAGGAGCGTCAGAGCGACAAAGACATCAAGATTCTCGACATCTTCACGGAAGGTCTCGGCGATGTCGGCAAAGGTCCCGCCGGAGTGCGTCTCCGTCCCGGAGAAGACGGCATCTCCATGCCCGACGGCAGAGACGTCTTCATCCACGCATGCAAATATATGATCTATGCGCTCAATCATTCCCTCGAGAAGACCGGGCTCAAGATCAGCGACATCACCAAGCTCATCACTCATCAGGCCAATCTCAGGATTGTGGCTCAGGTGGCTCATCAGCTTGACAAGCCTCTCGACGACTTCCTCAACAATATCCAGACTCACGGCAACACCGGTTCGGCAAGTTGCGCACTCGTGCTCTCGCAGAACCTTGACAAGTTCAAGAAAGGAGACCGTGTCGCCCTGATGGTATTCGGGGGAGGGTATTCATGCGGATGCTTCATCGTTGAATTCTAATCAACTTTCGCTTGCGAAAGTTGAGGGTTAGAAGGTTAAGTTTAGGGTTAGAAGGTTAAAAGGTTATGAGGTTAGGCTAAAAAACAAATAACCAATAACCCAATAACTCAATAACCCAATAACTCAATAACCCAATAACCCAATAACCCAATAACTCAATAACCCAATAACCTCATAACCTCATAATCTCATAATCTAATAACCTCATAATAAACACTATAAACCAATCAAATATATAAAAATGAAACTTCTTGAAGGAAAAACAGCTGTCATCACCGGCGCCGCACGTGGCATCGGTAAGGCTATTGCTCTCAAATTCGCCTCAGAAGGGGCCAATATCGCATTTACCGACCTTGTAATCGACGAGAACGGTGAGAAAACCAAAGCTGAGATCGAGGCTCTCGGCGTGAAATGCAAGGCATATGCCTCAAACGCAGCTAATTTCGCAGACACAGAGAAGGTTGTCAATGAGATAAAAGACGACTTCGGCAGCATCGACATCCTCGTAAATAATGCCGGCATCACAAAAGATGGTCTCATGATGCGCATGAGCGAGGCTCAGTGGGATGCCGTCATCGCCGTCAACCTCAAATCCGCATTCAACTTCATCCATGCCGTTCTTCCGATCATGATGCGTCAGCGCAGCGGCTCCATCATC
>CAZMHE010000089.1:0-10582 GCA_964566015.1 uncultured Sangeribacter sp.
CGTGCGCCTGAACGTACGGATACGAGAAGCGGATTTGAGGGATCGTCGAATTTGTTGCCGGTGAGAGCCTCTACGTGAGCGATTGCTTTCTCAACATCACCCTTGATGTCGGCCACCACCTTATCGCGACCATACTGTGTGTATTCAGTACAAATATCGGTTGTGATTGTGAATCCCGGGGGTACGGGCATCCCGAGAAGATTCATCTCAGCGAGGTTAGCACCTTTACCACCGAGAAGGTTTCTCATCGAGGCATTACCTTCGGCCTTTCCGTCGCCGAATGTATAAATTGCTTTTGCCATGTTAATATATTGGTTAATAAAAATATGTTTTAGTTTCTGCCGCCCTTCCTCCGAAGAGACGGACTGAGACAGGGTCAAAATTCCGGGTTTTCCACGGCATAATCGGGGGAGTATTCCCCGTGCACATGAATTTACATCCGCAAATTTAATAAAATCTTAGGTAAAATCACTAATTTTGCAGAGAAGTTATTTAAACTTTTTCTTTTTTGAGAATCGGGTCGGGGGTGACTTCTCATCTGCCTCCCACAAATCGCGTCAAATAATGGCAAGAAAACGTAAAGAGCTCCCTGAGCTGCATGATATACTCATCACAGGCGTCGCTGCTGAAGGAAAGGCACTTGCAAAGGTGCGTCTGCGCGAGACGGACGAATCCCCAATCGTGATTTTTGTGCCTTATGCCGCTCCCGGCGACAGGGTTGACCTGAAAGTCGACAAGAAGAAACACAATTACGCCGAGGCCCACATCACGAAGATACTCGAGCCCTCCCCCACCCGACGCGAACCGCGATGCAAGGCGTTCGGCACATGCGGTGGCTGCAAATGGCAGCATATCCCTTATTCCGAGCAGCTGATCCACAAACGCCAGCAGGTGGTCGACGCCCTTGAAAGGATAGCGAAAGTCGAGCTCCCCGAGATCAAGCCGACACTCCCCTCCAGTCGTGAATGGGAATACCGCAACAAGATGGAATATACTTTCTCTGACAAAAAGTGGCGTTCCTGGGAAGATATCCGTTCAGGCCGCGAATTCAACGACAGCGGCAATGCACTCGGGTTTCACATACCGGGAGCCTTCGACAAGGTGCTTCATATCGATGATTGCTCCCTTCAGGTGCCACTTGGAGATGAAATCAGAAACTTCATCTTCGATTACGCCGACACTCACGGATTCTCCTTCTATAATATTAAGGAGAACCGTGGACTTCTTCGCACCCTCATGATACGCACCGCCTCCACCGGTCAGAATATGGTTGTCCTCACATTCGGGGAGGATGATCCGTCAAAAAGGGAGGAAATCCTTCAGGCTGTCAAGGAGCGTTTCCCTCAGATTACGTCCCTACTATACGTCATCAATCTTAAACTAAACGATTCGATTGCCGATCAGGACGTAATACCCTTCAGCGGTCCCGAATATATCGAAGAGGAGATGGAGGGTCTGAGATTCAGAATAAATGCAAAGTCATTCTATCAGACAAATTCACTTCAGGCCTACGAACTCTATAAAGTGGCACGACGTTTTGCCGGACTTGACCCGGATGATGTCGATCCTGAAGCCCCTCGTCCCCTTGTCTACGACCTTTATACCGGCACCGGCACCATCGCCAACTTTGTGGCCCGCAATGCCCGCCGGGTGATAGGCATCGAATATGTGGAGGAGGCAATCGAAGACGCAAAACTCAATTCAAAAGTCAACGGCATCGACAATACCCTCTTCTATGCCGACGACATGAAGGATATTCTCACGGATGAATTTGTAAAGCGTCACGGACGTCCGGAAATCATGATTGTAGATCCCCCGCGAGCAGGTATGCACGAAGACGTAGTAAAGGTAATAATGAATGCCGAACCGGAGATCATTGTCTACGTCAGCTGCAACCCTGCCACTCAGGCAAGAGACCTTGCCCTGCTCGATCCGAAATACAGGGTGACTGGCGTGCAGCCGGTCGACATGTTTCCTCATACCCATCACGTTGAGAATGTTGTCCGTCTTGTCAGACGATAACGACTCCTACACACCCTAACCAATATCCAGATAACCATCAGGTTAAGCTTACTCAACCTGAATCATATATCAATTAAGAGTGTTCAAGAAAATAATTCTCTCAATAGTCTTCCTGTCGTCAGGATTGGCAGCTTTCCCTGCAACTCGTCCTCTTCCCGTCACGGAAATTTTAGGGAAGCAGTATTATTACCATGAAATTCAGAAAGGTGAGTCCATATATGGTATTGCAAGGGAACATGGCTGGGATCTTGACCGCCTTGCCCGACTCAATCCCGCCGCCAGTCAGGAGATGAAGAAGGGCACGCGTCTTTATTATCCGGTGTCTGACACTCCGGACATTGATGAAAATGCCGTTGACTCACCTACGGTCGTGGCAACCGAAGAGATTGAGGAGTCTATGCCGGTCACTCATAAAGTGAGGCGTGGAGAGACAGTCTACAGCATTTCCAGACTATACTCAGTCACACCCGAGGCAATCTACTCCTCAAACCCCAATTCCCGCTATGGGATAAAGACCGGTGAGGAACTGTCTATCCCCCAGTTATCTGACAAGGGGGTTGGCAAATTCATATACTACTCGGTGAAGCCTGGAGATACGTTGTATAGTCTTGCGAAAAGCCGCAACACTACCGTCGAGCAACTTCTTAAGGTCAACCCCGGAATCTCCGAGAAGAATTTCCGGGCCGGAGAAACCATCCGCATTCCCACAACGCCGGAAGCCCCTGAACAGCATACGGAGCTGGTGGTTGAGGATCGGCTCGCCGGAATCAATACCTACAAAGCGAAGAAAAACGACACCTGGAAGAGCATATCCAAAAAGACCGGTGTCGACCAGCAGCTGTTGCGTGATGCGAATATAGGGACTTCGCGTCCGGAGAAAGATGACATCATCAATATCCCGGTCATGGAATCAGTGGAGGTTCCACACACCGTCGCAGTCGATGATCCCCGTGAAGCCACTCCTGAGGGTATCCGTGAAATCTACGATTCAATCCACAATGTCGCCGCCGAAGACATGGCCATCAACGAGGTCAACATCGCTCTCCTTCTTGACGAACCGACGGCCCGTAAGGATATCGACTTCTCGAGGGGAATGCTGATGGCGCTCGACGAAATGAAAAACGGCCCTGTCAAGATCAACTTCAAGATAGTCGACGGCAGAGGATCACGTGAAACCGTCACCGGTACACTCGAAGACTTCAATCCTACACTCATCATTGCCACAGCCGACAAGGCCTTCCCTGCTTTCCTTGCCGATTACGGTGAAACAAACAGTGTCGAGATCGTTAACGCTTTCGATGTCAGGAATGATCTTTATGAAGAGAATCCTTCGATAATTCAGGTGCTCACTCCTTCGTCTTTCTTCAACGAACAGTCTGCCTCACGTATAGCCGAAGACTTCAAGGGTGCTAAAATATTCTTTACCGGCGTCAAGGATGAAAATGATGCAATTGCCGATCTTCTCGAAGAGAAATTCCCGGCTTCCGACGTGCGTCACCTCTCGACAGGCTCGCTCGAGGAGCAGAATTTCAACAATGAAGACACCTATCTCATCTATGCCACGGGGCAGAAGAAAGATGAGGTCAACGAGTTGCTTTCAACCATCAACCGGATTAAGGAAAACAATCCCGCTGTATCCATCTCCATTATCGGACGCCCCAACTGGATAACGATGACCGAACAATTCAGGGACAAATTCAACGGTGCGGAGATCATCATTCCCGCAAGGTGCTGGTTTGATTCGGAGAGCAACGAGGGTAAACGCTTCAACGAAGAATTTGCCGATTATTTCGAATCCACTCCGTTGAGATCTTTCCCCAACTTTGCGGTATCAGGTTATGACATAGCCCGTTATTTCATTGAGACCGTTGCAGCCAACGGAGGGGATTTCAACCGTCTTGTCACCACCGACAACAACGGATTACAGACAGACTTCGACCTTAAGAGAGTCAGCAACTGGGGAGGTTTCCTCAATCCCGTAGCGTATCTCGTGAAGTTCCGCCCCTACGGTTTTGTCGAAAAAGTAGCCATCAAATGAACCCTGACTGTTTCGCCATGAAGAAATGTATGAATAGACTGATAACGGCTCTGATATTTAGCTTATTCCTGTTGCCCTCAGCATTTGAGACTTCAGCCCAGACCCATTACAGTTCCAACGTGGCTATCGGCGCCAAGGGGGGTGTGGATCTGTCTCAGGTGATGTTCAACCCCTCGGTGCATCAGAAATTCGCCATGGGAATGACAGCCGGTGTGATGTTCCGTTATATCGAGGAGAATCATTTCGGACTGATTGCCGAACTGAATTTTGCGCAGCATGGTTGGCAGGAGAATTTCGAAGACGCCCCCTACAATTATACACGCACGACTGACTACATCGAGCTTCCCGTACTTGCACATATTTTCTTCGGACGCCGGGGGCGTTTCTTCTTCAATGCCGGTCCTCAGGTCGGTCTTTATCTCGGCGACCATGTTTCAGCCAATTTCAACCCTGCCGAAATGTCGCAATTGCCCGGTTTTCCAATCCGCAACCGCATTAACGACCAGATGAAAATGGAGATAACCCAGAAATTCGACTATGGCATCACAGCCGGCTTAGGAGCCGAATTCAACCTGAACCGCCGCAACTCCCTCTCGATTGAGGCCCGCTTCTATTTCGGACTTGGAAATATCTTCCCCTCCAAACGCGTAGACACTTTCAGCGCATCCAATCAATTGGCTCTCTCCGCCACACTCGGATATTGGTTCCGGATCAAATAACCCACACCAAAAATATCTAACCCGACCATGAATCTTCCGATAATCTTCTTAGCAGCCGCTTCCGCAATCTCCGGCTCGCAACCGATACTTAAATTCGACCGCCCTGCCAACTATTTTGAAGAGACCTTCGTCATCGGCAACGGTTCTCAGGGCGCCATCATTTACGGGTCACCCGACAAAGAACGTATCTCCCTCAACGACATAACGCTCTGGACCGGTGAGCCGGAGTCGGGTGTGACCACCCCCGGTGCCTACCGGCACATACCCAAGATAAGGGAGGCGCTCGACAAAGGTGATTATTCACTTGCCGACAAACTTCAAAAGAACGTCCAGGGTCATTATTGTGAGAATTACCAACCGCTTGGAAATCTTTTTATCGAGTTTGACTATGACACTCCGGTCAGTGATTATGTCCGCACGCTCGACCTCTCGGAGGCTGTCGCAAACATAAACTACAGACGTGGCGACAATCTCATCTCAATGTCATATCTTGCCTCTGCCCCCGACAGCGTGATTTGCGTGCGTATCCGAAGCAAGAAACCCGTATCATTTACGGTAAACTTCGAGTCACAGCTTCCTCACTCCGTGGCTGCCGCGGGTAAGCATCTCAAATCTGAAGGTTATGCCGCGTATCACTCCTACCCCTCATACACAAAGAGAGGGATTGACGATTTCCAATATGACGAATCAAGGGGTACACGCTTCTCATCCTTCCTGATGGTCGATCCGGCCAACGGGAAAGTGACCTCCACAGACTCCACTCTGTCTGTAAAAAAGACCACGGATGTCACCCTCTGGCTCGGTATGGCCACAAACTTTGCAGGAGCGGATGTCAAACAATCTGAGAGTGGCATTGACCCCTCCGCTTTAGCTGAAAAAAGAGCGACCTCAGCCATGCGCAAAGGGTGGGACAAGGTAAAGGCTGACCATGTGGCAGATCACTCCAGACTGTTTTCCCGTGTCTCACTCGATTTGGGAAACTCTCCTGAGGAGTTGAGAAACATGCCCACTGATGCAAGATTGAAGAATTACTTTGACAATCACACCTACGATCCCGACCTTGAGGAGCTGTATTTTCAATTTGGACGCTACCTCCTCATAGCCTGTTCCCGCACTGAGGGTGTTCCGGCCAATCTTCAGGGGCTATGGAACGAGTCTATCCTTCCACCCTGGAGCTCCAACTATACGGTCAACATCAACCTTGAGGAAAATTACTGGCCAGCCGGTGTCACCAATCTCAGTGAACTCCAGATACCGCTTCTATCATACATTGCCAAACTTCCGGCTACGGGTGAAGTTACTGCCAAGGAATATTATGGTGTGAACCGGGGCTGGTGTCTCGGCCATAATTCCGACATATGGGCAATGACCTGCCCCGTGGGTCTCAATGACGGTAGTCCGAAGTGGGCTAACTGGAATATGGGGGGAGCATGGCTTGTTTCCCACATCTGGGATCATTATCAGTTTACAAAGGATATTGAAATTCTCAGGAAGTATTACCCCGCCATGAAGGGAGCGGCGGAATTTTGCCTCGGTTGGCTGATTGAAGATAACGATGGAAACCTCATCACAAGTCCCTCAACCACACCTGAGAACAGCTTCAAGACACCGGACGGTAAGTCACATTCTACAAGTAAAGGTACATTTGCCGACATCGCCATAATCAAGCAGTGTCTTTCCGACACCCGCGATGCGGCTAAAGAATTGGGAATTGACAACGAATTGATAGCTGAAATCGACGCAACTATTCCCCGTCTTGCACCCTACCGTATCGGAAGCAAGGGACAATTCCAGGAGTGGCTCGAAGATTTCGATGAAAGTGAACCGACCCACCGCCATCAGAGTCACCTCTACGGCCTCTATCCGGGAAATCATATAAGTGTTGATTCCACTCCGGAGTTGGCAGCGGCCGCAGGACGTACCCTCGAACTCCGTGGAGAGGAGACAACGGGCTGGAGCGCAGGTTGGCGTGTCAATCTTCTCGCAAGACTCCGTGAGAATGAGAAAGCCTACAAGATGCTGCGCCGTCTTCTCAGATATGTCAGTCCTGACAAATATAAGGGAGAAGACCGTCGTCGCGGAGGTGGCACGTATCCGAATCTGCTTGATGCCCACTCCCCTTTCCAGATTGACGGGAATTTCGGAGGGACGGCCGGTATTGCCGAGATGCTCATTCAGTCAACGCCTGATGTAATCACACTTCTCCCGTCGCTCCCTGTTGAATGGAAAGATGGAAGCTTCCGCGGACTGCGCGCGAGAGGAGCATATACACTCGATGCCGAATGGAAAGATGGGAAAGTGACCTCGTTGACTATCACAGCCGATAAGGGGGGTACAGCAAACCTGCGCGTCAACGGGGAGACACTTCGCGTCACTCTTCCTCAGAAACAATCAGTACGTATCATTTAAACCTTACGGTATAGACCGGTGTCTTTCATATACCGATTATCCGGTTTCACTAATAACAGATGACGATTATGGATTTCAGATTTATAGGGGGCGGACTCATCTGCGTGGGTCTGCTCGGACTCGGAGGTTTCCTCAAAGGTGGTCTTGACAACTTAGCTTTCCGCGACCGACAGGTTTCGGTGCGCGGACTTGCCGAGCGCACGGTTGAGGCAGATTATGTTACCTGGCCCATCTCATATTCGGTAGCAGGCAATAACCTTATCAGCCTCTACGATCAGGTGACAGCCTATAACAATAAAATCACACGATTCCTCACCACTAACGGAATTCCGGCAGAAGACATCTCCATCAATCCGCCGGACACTTATAACGCCACAACCAATCAGTACAGCTCATCCAATTTCCAGTATGACTATTCATTGAACTGTACCGTCACTGTGGCTACAGAAGATGTAAAGAAAGTCCGTGAACTTCTCAATCGGCAGTCGGAACTTCTGAAGGAGGGTGTACCCTACTCCAATTCCTACATAAACTATGAGTATCGCGGCCTCAACACCATCAAGCCTGAGATGATAGCCGAGGCCACGAAGAACGCCCGTGAGGCGGCTCAGAAATTTGCAGTCGACTCAGACTCAAAGGTTGGAAAGATGAAATCAGCGAGTCAGGGGCAGTTCTCGATTGAGGATCTTGCCGGAAGCACACCCTATCTCAAGAAAGTGAGGGTCGTCTCCTCGGTGGTCTATTATCTCGAAGACTGATACAATCCTTCTTGATACAATCCTTCTTGATACAAACCCTAAAAAAACAGGGACATCACTTGCGATGTCCCTGTTTTTTAAATAGTCTCTACTTTATAGCGGATGCCATATTCGTCAAGAAGACTCAATAGCGGTTTATCTATCTCGAATCTCTTTCTCGAATGAATCTTTATCACCTGACGCGTCTCAGGATTGTATATGTCGATAAAGACATCTCCCTTTCGTGTCTCCTCTCCTCCGTCGCCGCTGTTTGAATAAGCTGACAATGCATCAAAGAAAGCGGGAGTATGGAAAGTATGCGAAAGATACATCGTCACCGAATTTGCCAGTCTACCCTTAATGCTGTCGAGTGGGTGTGCCTCATCGATCGTCACGTCGGTCTTGGAGGGGTCAAAACGACCTGCCGTCACGTTCACCTTAAGGTAGACAAGGTCACCGACCGAGAAACGGTTCTTCAACACCTCATAAGCCGGCATGAACATCGGAAGAGTGACCGTGCCTGTAAGGTCCTCCACCACAAGCTGCCCCCACGGGCGTCCGGTCTTCGCGCTGACCCGGTGATTGACAGCTGTCACCATCCCGCCGAGAGTCAGTTTTGAGCCGGCCACCTTCTTATCTTCAAATTCGGCACATGTGCAATTACATCCGTAGTTCAGCTCCATGTAATAGGGGTCGAGGGGATGCGCGGAAAGATAGATGGTGACAAGCTTCTTTTCCTCATCAAGGAGCTTTAGCCTGTTCCAGGGCACGACTTTCGGAATCGGAGGTTTTGCCGTTTCAAGTGGTTCTATGTCGCCGAAGAGCGATGCCTGAAGAGAATTCTTGTCATTCTGAATGGTCTGGCCATATTTCACGAGGCTGTCAGTGTAGGTGGTGTCACCGACCGGCTCAACGAACATCTCCCTCATGTAACCGAGTGAATCGAATGCTCCGGCCATCGCAAGGTTCTCAATCGATGCGCGGTTGCAACTGCTGAGGTTTACCCTTTCCACGAAATCATAGATATCCTTGAAAGGACCGTTATTGGTACGTTCTGTGATGATGGCGTTGACCGCATTTCCACCGACACCTTTCACGGCACCGAGCCCGAAGCGGATCTCTCCACTCTTGTTGACACCAAACTTCTCCCACGACTCGTTGATGTCCGGTCCCTTAACGTCGATTCCCATGCGGATACACTCCTCCATGATCTTCTTCAGTTTGTCGGCTGCATTGAGATTACGACTCAACACGCCGGCCATATATTCCGCAGGATAATTAGCCTTCAGGTATGCCGTCTGATATGCCACCCATGTGTAGCATGTGGCGTGGCTCTTATTGAAGGCATAGGAAGCAAACTTCTCCCAGTCAGCCCAGATTTTTTCAAGCACCTTCTCCTGATGACCATTCTTCTGACCCTCGGACATGAACTTCACCTTCAGCTTGGCCATCTTGTCGATCTGCTTCTTACCCATAGCCTTACGGAGCATATCACTCTCGCCTCGGGTGAAGTTGGAGAGAAGTCTTGAAAGAAGCATCACCTGCTCCTGATAGACCGTGATGCCGTAGGTCTCCTCGAGATACTTCTCCATAATCGGTATATCGTAGGTGATCGGCTCCTCACCATGCTTTCGCTTGATAAACGACGGGATATAATCCATCGGTCCCGGACGATAGAGGGCGTTCATGGCGATCAGGTCTTCGAACTTTGAAGGCTTAAGATCACGAAGGGAACTCTGCATACCTGCCGATTCAAACTGGAAAGTAGAAGTGGTGCGTCCCTCACAATAGAGCTTGAAAGTAGCCGGATCATCGAGAGGGATATGTTCAATATCAAGGTCGATTCCCCGTGTGAGCCGGATATTCTCCAGAGCCTCCTTGATGATCGAGAGGGTCTTCAGTCCAAGGAAGTCCATCTTGATCAGACCGGTCTCCTCGATTACCGAACCCTCATACTGCGTGGAGATCACTTTTGAGCCGTCGGCATCCGTGGCCATCGAGATTGGCACCCAGTCCGTGATGTCATCGCGTCCGATAATGACTCCGCAGGCATGAATACCGGTGCCGCGCACGTTCCCTTCCAGTTGACCGGCATATTTCATCACCTCCCTTACGAGTGGATTCTCGTTGTGAGTCTCAGCCTCGAAATTCTTATCGTAGAGAAGGCAGTTCTTGAAATTGATCTTTGGAGCTTTTCCGTTTACCTCAGGAAGACGGTCAGGCACAAGACGGGCAAGCCGGTTGGCCTCCGGAAGTGGAAGATCCATCACCTTGGCGACATCCTTTATAGCCGATTTTGTGGCCATCGTCTGATATGTGATGATATGAGCCACTTTCTCAGCCCCATATTTCTCGGTCACATACTTCAGGACGACATAGCGGCCGTCATCGTCAAAGTCGACATCGATATCAGGGAGTGAGATACGGTCAGGGTTGAGGAAACGTTCGAAAAGAAGGTCATATTTGATAGGGTCAATCTGCGTGATTCCGAGACAATAGGCGGCAGCCGAACCGGCAGCCGAACCACGTCCAGGGCCGACACTCACCCCCAATTCCTTTTTGGCGACATTGATGAAGTCCTGCACAATAAGGAAGTAGCCGGGGAAACCCATCGTCTTCATTATATAGAGCTCAAACTTCAGACGCTCCTTCACATC
>CAZMHE010000090.1:0-10573 GCA_964566015.1 uncultured Sangeribacter sp.
GGCTCTCACCATTGGTGTTTGAGACCAACGCGTCTACCAATTCCGCCATCAGGGCTTTTAGCGGTTGCAAAGGTAAGTATTTATCGCGGAATCTACAAATTTTCCGAAGTTTTTCCTTTATTCGAAGTGGATCTTTGCCTTGCGGATCACTTTCCAGCATCCTCCTTCGAAGATGGCGGTGCCGGATGATTCGTTTACGATCCTCTCTTTCCCCTCGGTGGCGGTGAGGTCGGGGGCGACACATGCTCCGCCAAGTGTTTCCATCGGGTTGCCCAGTGCGCGGTTCCACACATTGGGATCGGGTGCCACGCGGAAAGAGCCGGCGAAGCCGTCGGTGGTGTCGAGCCGGAATACGGATTGCTCGGGATTGAGCACCCGGTCGGCGCGTACGAATATACCTTTGGCGTTTGCGCGCCCGAGGTAGATGGTGCGCGTGCCCTGTGTGGCTGGTCGAACTGTCCTCGGGGCTTCCGCTACAGGTTCTGTGGGACGGACGGGTTGGGGTGCGACAACCTTCTGCTGCTGAAGCTGTGCGGTGAGCCGCTCCACTTTCTCGGTGAGGCGTGCGTTGGCCTGTTCGGCTTCCTCGAGACGGCGTGTGAGTGCTTTCAGTTTTGCATCACGCGAGGCTATCTGTGCCCGGAGGTCGCCGTTTTCTCGTTCAGCTTTCTCAATGGCTCTTGCTGACTCGGCATCATCGGAGGGATAGACGGGTGCGGAATCATCACGCACGCCGTTTTTCTTCATCACGTTGGATGCGAAGACCACGAGGGCGACAACGACACCGACAAGGAGAATGAGGATGACAACGTAGATCCATGTATGGTTGTCGGCTTTACGGATGCCGGCTTCATCCTCGAGTGCGGCTTCGGCGATCACCTGCTGCTCAATCTTGGCCAATTCGAGCTCAGGGTCGGGAGCGGCTACGGAATCTGCTTTAGGAGATGCCGGCGCTGTGGCTTCCGGGTTGGCAGGGGTTGTCGCCTCCGGCTGTTGGGCGGTTGCCGGAGCCGGGGTCTCGGGAGCCGGAGTCGGTTGCGAGGGAGCAGCCGAGGGGGCTGAAACGGTCATGGCGTTGAGGAGTTTGCGTGCGCGTGTCTTGCCGGCTTTGCCCTGATCGGAGAGCCCGTTTGTGGCAAAGGCAGTCGTCGACCAGTATTCCACGAGTTTATCCTTATTCCATGAAGCATAATCCGTTGGCACCGGGATGGCCTTGAATGCCTTTATATTTGCTTTCTCCTTTTCCTTGAGGCTTTTCTCAAGTTCGGCCATTGTCTTTGGATGCAGGTCATCGAGATAACCGGAGCCGTTGTTGGCATAGCGGAGGTAGGTTTTGGTGGCGATGGTGCGTGCCTCCTCCATCTCCTTATCAGTGACGGCGGATGTGGGGAGAGTGAAGGCAACAGCCGCGAGAAGAGTGATGATATGGATGAATCGTTTCATTTTGATGAATGGTTTCGTTGAAAAGCAGGTGCAAAAATAACGAAAAAATATTAAATGCGGAAACTGACCGCCGTTGAGTGCGAAAAAATTTCAGGCTTTCAGAGATCCTTGCGGAGACGGGCCACGGGTATTTCGAGGCGGTCGCGATATTTCGCCACCGTGCGGCGTGACACGTCATAACCGCGTTCCTCCATCATAAGGCGTATCTTCTCGTCGCTGAGGGGGTGGCGTTTGTCTTCTTCTTCGACAATGCGGGAGATCTCCGCCTCGATCTTTCGGTTGGTGAGGATCTCGGTGGAGTTGATTCCGGATTCTTCGTCGGCTTCGCCGATGGAGTCGCTGAAGAAGAAGCGAAGTGGGAAGACGCCCCAGGGCGTGGCGACATACTTGTTGGCCGTGGCGCGCGAGATGACCGAGAGGTCGAGGCCGGTGAGCGCCGCGATGTCTTTTATCATCATCGGCTTGAGGCGATATACGTCTTCTGTGGCGAAATACTCCTTCTGTATCTTCATGATGGCGGTCATCACGTCGAGTAGCGTCTGCTGGCGCTGACGCAGGATACGGATGAAATCTCGCGCGTCGTTGAACCGGGAGATGACGAACTCCTGCCCTTTGCGGGCCTTGCGACGGTCGGCATCGGTTTCCATGCGGCGCACGGCTTCTGCGAAGGTGTCGCTGACGCTCAGGTCGGGGATGCGGCTGTTGACCGAAAGGGTGAGTTCACCGCCGTCGTTGTCGATTATGAGGTCTGGGATCACGGTCGAGACCGTATCGGCAGGGTTGCTGAAAGAGGCGCCGGGTTTCGGGTTGAGCGAGACAATGAGGTCGATCGCCTCCTTGGCTTCGGCCGGGGTTATGCGGAGAGCAGAGATGATGCGGTGGGTGTGGCGCATCGAGAGGGCTTCGAACTGGTCATCGACAATTCTGAGCGCACGATCCCTCACTACTGATTCCGGGAGGTGGATGAGCTGAAGCCGGAGACATTCCCTGAGGTCGGAAGCTCCGACACCATAGGGCTCGAGACTGCGCACGACATCGAGCGCTTCGCGTGCTTCTTCTTCTGAAATCTCGATTCCGGGACCGAATGCCATGTCGTCGACAAGGGAACGGAGCGGGCGGCGGAGGTAGCCGTTGGAGTCGAGGCTGCCCACGATGTAGTCGGCTGCTTCCGCGATGCGCGGGGGCATCTTGCGCTCGGAGAGTTGCCGGCGGAGAGCGTCGTAGAGAGTCTCGCTGTGGTCGGGTGGGGAGAAATCGTAGTCAGGGAAATCTGCCGGGGAGGTGTGCGGGGGGCTGTAGGTGTAAGGACGGCTGGAGTTGTCCTCCGCCGGGGCGCTATCTTCGGCCGGGTCGAGCGATTCCAGAGCCGGGTTCTCCTCCTGTTCGCGTCTTACGGCTTCCTCGAGTTCGGGTTCGGTCATCTCCAGCAGCTTCACATAGCGGAGCTGCTGAGCCGAGAGTCGCATTGACAATCTTTGGTCGAGGGTAAGTGATTGTTCGGAAGCCATGGATTCTGACAGGACGTTCAGACCGCGAAATTAACATAAAAACAAGTATGAAGTCAAAAAAAGAGAGAAAAAATTGTGTGTATGCCAAAAATTGCTTAATTTCGCGTCTTGAAACGGGATTGCCTTTTGAGGCACTTCCCTGTATTGCCGTGTATGCGGCAATTTGAGACATAATACGAATCATTTTTTAAGAAAAAGATAACAAGACCAATGGCATCGCAGAACCAGCCTCAGGAAGAGAGCACAATCGAGAAAATGAACAGCCAGCTGACCGGCGCCGGTCAGGCTATCGCTGAAAATAAATCAGTGATCACATGGGTGGTCGTGGCCATCGTGGTTGTGGCGGCTCTTGTCTTCGGCTACATTTATTTCTATCTCAAGCCCCACAATGAGAAAGCATTCACGGCCTACAATAAGGTTGAGATGACTGCTATGGGCAACGATTCCATCGCGGCCGCACAATATAAGGAGGTGGCTGACAAGTTTGGCGGAGACGCCGGCAAGCTCGCCGCCCTCAGCGCAGGTGAGGCCCTCTATAATGAAGGCAAATACGAGGAGGCCGCCAAGTATCTCCAGAAATTCTCTTCGGATGATGCGGTGCTCAATGCTAACGCACTCGTGCTCACAGGCGACTGCTACGTGAACCTGAAGAAGTATGACGAGGCTATCAGCTATTATGAGCAGGCCGTGCGCAAGGCTCAGGGAAACATCCAGATTGTTCCCCGCGTGCTTCTCAAGGAGGCCAACGTTTATGATGAGCAGAAAAAGTATGACAAGGCTCTCGCCTGCTACAAGATCATCAAGAACGATTATCCGGAGTTCCGCCTCGGCAACGGTGTTGACATGGACGCCTACATCGCCCGCGAGGAAGCCCGCATGGGTAAGTGACAATCACCCGGCCGGCGCGACCCGGAGATTTGAAAAGACAAAAACTGTGGAATAACTTTCCATAAAATAATAAAACATCTTTGCTTATTTTTTTATGCAAAAGGGCAGCGGCTTTCGAGCCGGCTGCCCTTTTCTTAATTCTTATGCCTCAGTTTTTAATTGAGGCAAGACTTGTGTTGCTTTTTCGTTATGATTGACTCCTGTTATGATGAAACCAGTTGATGTGTCGGATAAGCGGCATGTCGTCTGCCGTGAGGTGAACACCCCTGACGGTCATGAATGAGAGGAGGCCGACAAGGCAGATGGGGAGGACGTAAGCGTAACCGGCGGTTGCCTCCATGACGATGAATATGCTCATGAGCGGGGCGCGTATCACTCCGGCCATGACCCCGGCCATGCCGTAGAGGGCGAAGAGTCCGGCGGGTAGATGAAGCCCGAATAATGATGAGCCGAGGGTGGCGAAGAGGTATCCGGCAGCCGCCCCGGCGAAGAGGGTGGGGGCAAAGTCACCGCCGACACCGCCGCTGCTGTTTGTGGCCGATACGCCGAGACACTTCACCAGCAATATGCCTGCGGCTATCAGTGGGAGTGACGAAATTCCGATGTCCGCAAGAAGACTACCCTTCGCGAGTGCCTCCGGATGACCGTTGATGACATGTGTCAGCACGGGGTAGCCGGTGCTGAAAAGGGAGGGGAAGAGGCAGAGTATACCCCCTAAAAGGAGAGCTCCAATCAGACCGCGCATCCAGGGGTTGGAGATGCTGCGGTAAAAGATGTCGAGGCGGTTGCAGATGGCTGTATAATAAAGGCTGTAGACGCCGCAGAGGAGACCGAGCAGAAGCACCGCGGGAAGTGTTGACCATTCAAAGGCGCCTGTCGGCATGAAGGCTATGTCGGGGGTGAACCCTGTGCAGCACATTATTGTGAGATAGGCCGTAAGGGCGGCCACAGTGACCGTGAGGACCGGAAGTGTCGAGATCGAGACCTGAAGGAGCTCGAGCGAGAACATGATGCCTCCGACGGGAGCCGAGAAGATGGCCGAAATTCCCGCGCTTGCGCCTGCGGCCATCATTATCATCAGCCGGCGGTTGTTGAGGTGGAGAAGTTGCCCGAGATTGTTGCCGATGGCAGCTCCTGTTGCGGCGATCGGTCCCTCGGCTCCTGACGTGCCCCCCATGCCGAGTGTGAGTGAGCCGGTCGCTATGGCAGAGAAGACAAGGTTGTGGCGCATACGGAAATTCCGGTGTTTGATATGGTCGATCATCTGTGCCACGACATGGGTGAGGTCAGTGTGCAGCACGACACGGGTGATGAATACCGTAAGGAGGATGCCACCGACCGGGACAAGAATCAGCCACCAGTTGACCGAACCTTCCACTATGCGTGGTATGAAGAGGGAGGAGATTCCGGAGATCATGTGCTTGAAGAGGAATGCTGCGAGACCGGTGATTATCCCCGTGATGATGGCGAGGATGATCATGAAGGAGTGTCCCGAGACACGGTGAAGCAACCACAGGAGGGCTTTAGGGCGCCGGCTTGCGGATGTGTCGGGATGATCGGGTGTATTGCGTGGCTGAAGGTTGTTTTCCATAGCGAAGGGGTCGCGGGCGGTGGTTGCCTGTGACATAGTTATAACGTCGCTGACGTACTGATGGTTTTTTTTATTAATTTTGCGCAATATTTCCTAAAGATGATTTCTAACGACACTGAAATATTTATTCTCCCGAACGGCCTGCGAAGCGTATGCCGACAACAGAAGGATAGCCTCGTGAGCTATATCGGCGTGCTTGTAAACGCGGGCAGCCGCGACGAGGGGAAAGAGTCTTACGGCCTCGCGCATTTCGTGGAACACACAATTTTCAAGGGCACCGACCGCCGTAGCAGCTCGCGCATATCCAGCCGTATGGAAAGCGTTGGGGGTGAGCTTAACGCTTATACCTCAAAGGAGGAGACGATGGTATACACAAACGCCCCCGCGGGTTATGAGGAGCGTGCCCTGGAACTTCTCGCTGACCTCATCGCCAACAGCCGCTTCCCGCGTGAGGAGGTGGAACGGGAGAGGGAGGTGATTGTGGAGGAGATCCACAGTTATCTTGACAGTCCCTCGGACGCCGTCTATGACGAGTTTGAGGAACTTGCGTATGCAGGCAGCGGGCTGGCTCATAATATCCTCGGTTCGGCTGAAGGT
Organism: uncultured Sangeribacter sp.; assembly: GCA_964566015.1. Taxonomy (GTDB): domain Bacteria; phylum Bacteroidota; class Bacteroidia; order Bacteroidales; family Muribaculaceae; genus Lepagella. The sequence continues at coordinate 6,028 of CAZMHE010000090.1, forward strand.
GTGCGACGTCTCGGGAGCGATGATTGCCGGGCGTTTATCGACCGTTTCTATACACCCGGCGAGATGGTGGTGTATTGCAGCACTCCGCTCCCTGCGGAGAAAATGGGGAAACTCGTGGAGAAGTATTTCCGTGGGCTTCATTTCCCGGATACTCCGCGGCATAGGGAGATGCCATTGCCGATGACTCCGTTTGACGAACGCAGAGATAAAGGGAATCATCAGGCCAACGCCATCACAGGCGCGCGCCTTTTCGGGCGCCGTGACATGCGGAGGTTCCCTCTTTTCCTGTTGAACAATCATCTCGGTGGCCCCTGCATGAACTCGGTGCTCAACCGTGAACTGAGAGAGAAGCGCGGACTGGTATATACCGTTGACAGCAGCGTGAGCCTGATGAGTGACACAGGGTTGATGCTTATCTATTTCGGTTGTGACCCGGCGAACGTCGGGAAATGCAGGCGCATCATTGCCCGGGAACTCGACCGTCTCGCACAATCGCCGCTGAAGCCTGTGGCTTTCGAGAATATCAAGAGGCAGTATTGCGGTCAGTTGCTTGTCAGCACAGACCATCGCGAGAGCCGTGCCATGGCGCTTGCGAAGAGCCTGATGTATTTCGGTGAAATCCACGATCCGGCTTCCACTGCTGAACGCATACAGGCTGTGACGGCCGAGGAGCTCAGGAGTATCGCTGAATACGTGGTCTCGGGTCTTCAGGGTACACTTTCTTTAACCTAATCTTTCGCTGCTGATATGAAAATCGGGAATATTGATCTCGGGGAGCGTCCGGTGATGCTCGCGCCGATGGAAGATGTGACTGACCCATCTTTCCGTCTTATCTGCCGTGAGCAGGGGGCGAAGATGGTTTATACCGAATTTGTAAGTGCAGAGGCACTCGTGCGCAATATAGCGTCGACAGCCCGTAAACTGCATATCGACGAGAGGGAACGACCCGTGGCGATACAGATCTACGGGCGTGACCCGGAGGCGATGGTTGAGGCCGCCAAAATGGTGGAGGATGCCGGACCCGACCTGATCGACATCAATTTCGGGTGTCCTGTGAAGAAAGTGGCCGGTAAGGGTGCCGGAGCGGGTATGCTCCGTGACATACCGAAGATGCTCGCCATAACGGAGGCGGTGGTGAAGGGGGTGTCGCTGCCGGTGACCGTGAAGACACGCCTTGGCTGGGACTGCGAGAACAAGATCATCACGGATCTCGGTCCTCGCCTTCAGGATTGCGGAATCAAGGCGCTGACTGTGCATGGACGCACACGCTCACAGATGTATACCGGTGAGGCTGACTGGACACTTATCGGTGAACTCAAGGCTGACCCTCGGATGGAAATACCGGTGATCGGCAACGGTGACATCACCACACCCGAGAAGGCCGAGGAGGCATTCAGCCGTTATGGTGTTGACGGGATAATGATCGGGCGTGCCTCGATCGGTGCGCCGTGGATTTTCCGTGACGTAAGTCGACGTCTATACAATGACGGATCCGCTCCCTTGACTGATGCCGATAAGTTCGCGCTCCTGCGCCGTCAGATACGGGAAAGTATCGAGCGTATCGACGAGTACAGGGGCATTCTCCATATAAGGCGTCATCTTGCGGCCACCCCTCTCTTCAAGGGGCTGCCGGATTTCCGCCCGACGCGCATAAGGCTCCTCAGGGCTGAGACTTCCGCTGAACTGGAACAGATTATCTGTGAAATAGAAGAAAAATACTTTGACAAGGGGTAAGGATTGTCACGTTATATAGTTATGAAAAGGTTTCTACTCGTTATGGCCGTAATGATGGCCGCTATCACACTCCGCGCCGAGGGTACGGAGCATTATAAGGTCGAGGTCGGCCAGTTCGACAAGATCAGGGTGCTCGACAATGTAAATGTAGTGTATCGCTGTGTGCCTGATTCCACAGGGTGGATACAATATCGCGGTGCGAAGGAGTTTGCCGATGCTTTCGTCATAACTCCCAAGGAGGGGACGCTGAAGATTCAGGTGTCGACCGAAGACGTGGGGCATCCGGATCTCCCGACCCTCTATGTTTATTCTGATTTCCTGACTTCTGTTGAAAATTCCTCCTCATTCCTTCTCAGGGTTGAGAATCCTGCCCCTTGTGCGGAGTTTTCGGTGAAGGAGATCGGCAACGGCCGCATCTCGGTGGAGGGACTTAAGGCGAATGTTGTCAGAGCCACCATCGCCACCGGTAACGGTCAGGTCACCATCGATGGGGCGTGCAAGGATGCGATCTTCAAGATGGTGGGCACCGGCGTGATAGCCGCAGACGCCCTCAAGGCTGATCAGGTGAAGTGCAGTATTCTCGGCGGAGGCACAATCGGCTGCTGGCCTCTTGACAAATTGAACGTCAAGGGTATAGGCTCCACAAAGATTTATTATAAGGGTGACCCTGACATCAAGAAATCAGGGGGTGGCAAGCTTTTCCCCCTCCCCGAAGGTTCGCTTGAGGAGGATATGATCCACGAATGATTGAGGATCCGCAGGGCGCGTCAAGCCCGCTGAAACAGAAGACGGCCAATACACTTAAATGGAACACGGTTGACCGTCTGGCCTCGCAGGTGCTCTACGGGGTTGTGGGCGTTGTGCTCGCAAGGACGCTCTCACAGGAGGATTTCGGTCTTGTGGGGGCTCTTCTTGTGTTTCAGGCTTTCGCCATTATATTTGCTGACAGCGGTTTCGGGGCGGCCCTGCTCCAACGGAAGGATCCTGATGAGGCTGACTACAGCACTGTCTTCTGGTTTAATCTCATAGTCAGTGTATCGATATATTGGATACTCTGGCTGGGCGCACCGTTGATTGCTGATATTTTTCAGGGAGATCGCAGACTGATTCCCCTCTCGAAGGTGATGTTTCTGACCTTCGTGCTCAATGCCCTGGCGATTGTCCAGACTAACCGGCTCATGAAGAAGATGGACGTTAAGATGATTGCCGTCTCCAATTTGATAGGGCAGATTGTGGGGGGCGCAACGGGTATCTATCTTTCCCTGAGCGGAGCCGGGGCGTGGGCCTTGGTATGGCAGTCAGTGACTCTGGCCGGTGTCAAGACCGGAATACTCTGGGCAACGGGGGGATGGGTGCCGAAGTGCTGGATGCGTATCGAGTCACTCCGGCGCATCTGGAGGGTGGGGTTGAGCGTTTTCTCCTCGTCTATGCTCAACACGTTTTTTCAGAAGGTCTATTCCTTTGTTTTAGGCGCATTTTATTCTTTGAGTGAGTTGGGTGTATACTCGCAGGCCGACAAATGGAGCACGATGGGTACGGCCTCGCTTTCACAGGTCTTGACGGCAAGTTTCGTGCCGTTGCTGTCGAGGGTGCAGGACTCGGGCGAGGATTTCAAACGGTATGTGATAAAGATTAACCGCTTCACCTCCTTTGTGGTATTCCCGGTGCTTATCGGACTTGCCTCGGTGGGGCAAAGTCTCTTTCATACCCTCTTCGGTAATGACTGGGACGCGGCCATTATTCTTTTCCAGATATTGTGTGTAAGGGGTGTACTTGTGGTGATGGTATCGCTCTACGGCAATTTCATGTTGGCTAAAGGGTATGGGAAACGATTGGTGTTCATAGAGGTTGTGAAAGATGCCTCGATTGCAGTTGCGATACTTGCCACTGTGTTCGCGCATAGCGTCACACTGCTTGTATGGGGACAGCTCTGGGCAACTGTGGCTACATGGTGTGTGATAGTCGTAATGACCGGTAAGGTGATAGACTGTGGACTGAGAACCCTGCTGAAGGGGATGTTGCCGTTCATGCTTGCTTCGGTAGTGATGAGTGTGGCGTGTTTGGCAGTCGGCTTGATCGGTTTGCCGGCGTGGCTGATGTTGCTTGCTCAGATTATAGTTGGTGCCGGCGTCTATGTCGGACTGATGATAATTACCCGCCAACCGGAATTAAAGGAAGCCGCCCAATACCTGTTCAGCCGCTTAGGCCGCTGAACCCAAGGCGGGTGATGGTTTGTTGACGGTTTTGAAGCTTGCCGGTGGGGAGGGTTGCAGGCGTTGGAAGTTTGCTGTCGGTGGAGGTCTTCTGGTGGTGGAGGTTAGCCCGGTCGAGGATTTCAGCTAAGATCTTGCATCTGCTTTTGCATTGTGGAATGGGGACAGACTCATAAAATAGGGGGAAGCAAACAAAGGAGATGTGAAAAAAATAATGGGTATCTTAGAACCTGTATGACTTTGCGGCGGTTAGGTTACTAAAACATAAGGATATGTAAACGATCAGATGATACAAAAGTGTCAACGAACTCCTGAGCCATGACAAGTGGGGAATTAAAAATGGACAGAATTAGCATTGGGTGATAAATTAATAATGAATATATAGTCAATGAGTTGCGGAATTACATATTAAAAAAGTAAAAAAATCTTGAAGAAAAATTTGGCAGATAAATAAAAACGTAGTAACTTTGCACTCGCAAAAGGGAACAAAACATTTCCCGTTGAGGGATGCAAAAGCAATCCCCAAAAGGGAAATAAATCCCAGAGCAAGGTGCCATAGCTCAGTTGGTAGAGCAAAGGACTGAAAATCCTTGTGTCCC
>CAZMHE010000091.1:0-10498 GCA_964566015.1 uncultured Sangeribacter sp.
ACGCCGGGGTAGAAATAGGAATCGACGAAGCCATCAAGCATCCTCACCTGCTCTATATTAGAAAAAACGAGAATAGTGGAACCTGGACTGAACCTGTAGCAACGTCCAATGACTGGCTCGCATTGAAATACAATTATTACAATCTTTGGAATAATTATCGAGGTAGTGGAGATCTAACCAGACCAAATGATGGCAAAAATTCTTATAATGGACGCGATAACGAAGGAGTCGATGGTTGGAATGAGCCCAGTCAAAAAGATAGTGGAGGGAATTATAATAATTCAGGGACTCCAAAACATTCCGCTCCATTTGCCTATTCAGCGGTAAAGACGGTCTATGACCCATCGCCGGCAGGATTTGTTGTTCCTCCTTCGACATTCTACAATTACTTTATAAGTGGTCGTGTAAGAGGTGATTTCAGCAACCATGGCACACCTCTATCATCTTTTAAAGGAACCAGAGAGCAAATGAAGGATGGCGACGGTAATTCTAAAGACAAATTTTATATCTGGAACGCTGACTCAGGCTTTGGATCAACCTTAGTTTTTACACCCACAGGACAACGTTGGGATAAGAGAACACATTCAGCAGGATGGCCTCCGGGAGGTAACATGAACCCCTTTATCATATATCTGTGGAGTAACGTCAATACATTTGACGAAACCGCAGCTACCGGCAACGGAAGAACAGCCTTCTCGTTTGCTGTAGGTGATGATGGTCTTAAAAGTCCTGAGCCCGGACCGTATGTTATGACGACTCACTTCAACGGACGTAAGTCAATGGCGCGTCCCGTGAGGTGTATCCGCGAGTACTCACTGTCGATTTCCGGCAAGTAATGTCTGCCAACCGACAAAGGGGATGCAGGCCGGAGACAGAGGCGAAATACGCTGACGCCCTGCAACTCTATGCCACTACCGACCTCCCCAAAGCGGAGATTTGCCGCCGCTGCGGAGTAACGGTCAACGGTTTCGCCCGATTCCTCGGCACTTACCACCGCGACCTGCTCCTCCGCCGCAACGGAATCAAATGCCCCCCGGATGAGGTGTCAGGCTACAAGTTCCGGCAACGTCGCGGCCAGTACCCCGCCACTCGCCGGAAATACAGGGATGCAATCGAGGCTTGCGACAGCTTGGAGTATATCCAGAGCAATGTCTCGGAGATTGCCCGCGAGTTCGGCCTGAGCGGCACAAACCTCTCCAATCAGCTTCGCAAACACTATCCCGGCCTTCTCGAATATCGCGAGAAGGCCCGGCAGAAACTCGGGCTCGACGACGGGCTCCCGCGCGGTATGCGCCCCTGGGCGCGTGAGCAGTATGCCCCGGCTGTAGAACTCCTCCGTGGCGACCGCTACATCACCGTCCGGGAGGCCGCCGACATCTGCGGCGTCTCCTACCCCGGTCTGGAGCAACACCTCGTCTTCTATCACAAGGATCTTGTCGACAACCGTATCGCCATCCGCGGAAAGGCCCTGAACCGTAAGGAGAAAGGGGAGATCACCGGGCGCGGCACACTCCATCTCCCCACACCGGAACTAAATGCAAAGTATGCGGAGGCCCTGCGCCTCTACACCACCACCAATCTCCCGGCGCGACAGATAGCCCGGCGGAGTGGTGTGCCGGTGAAAGGTTTCTACGAATATCTCCAACGCTGGCACAAGGAGCTCACCGGTGGGCGCGCCTGGACGGCTGAGAAATATGGCGAGGCCATCGTAGAACTGAAAAAGGGTGATAAGACAATTGCGGGCGTTGCTGAGAAGACCGGTGTCAATGCCGATGCCCTGCGCCAATATATAAAGGAGCATGAGCCGGGGCTCCATGCGAGTCTCGGAAGAGTCAGGTCGGAAAACGGGAAACTTGTGTCGACACAAAGCATGGAGAAATATAAGGAGGCAATCCACCTTTTTGAGACAACCGAAGAGTCGCTTCGCTCGATAGCCCGCCGTCTCGGTCTCAACGAAGCCTCCCTTCGACAGTTCATAAAGCGTCAGTTTCCCGATCTCATCACGCGTCGCAAAGAAAAGAAGCAAAAAAATGATTAAAAATTTTAACCTTTATTTCTCTGTATATCTTTGCATTGAAAAATAATCTCAAAATTTCTTTAAAATTTTTCGTCGAAATATTTGGTGGTTTCAAAAAAAGGCAGTAATTTTGCATCGCAATCGGGAAACAACGGGTCACCCCAAGCAACGAAACGAGAGCAAAACAAATCCTGGTGCGGTAGTTCAGCCTGGTTAGAATACATGCCTGTCACGCATGGGGTCGCGGGTTCAAGTCCCGTCCGCACCGCCGAGGAGAGAGGAAGAGTAGCAGTGTAAACTTAGGTTTCCTGCTGCTCTTTTTTCGTTTTTATACCCAACCAATATAATTTTGAATGTTGAATGTTGAATGTTGATCTTTGAATTTTGATCTTTGAATTTTGAATTATTCACTTTTCATTATTCACTTTTCATTATTCACTATTCACTTTTATTCCCGATCCATGATCTGCATTATCAACGGACCGAATCTGAACCTGCTCGGAAAGCGTCAGCCGGAAATCTACGGCTCAGTCTCTTTCGATTCTTATCTTGACTCACTCCGCTCCCGCTTCCCGGAGACGGAGATCGATTATTTCCAGAGCAATTCCGAGGGGGAAATCATCGACAAGATCCACTCCCTCGGCTATGACACCCCCTCCTGCACGGGGATTATCATCAACCCGGGAGCCTACGCCCACTATTCATACGCTATCGCCGACGCCATCTCTTCGATAACCCTCCCCGTCGTAGAGGTGCATATCTCCAATATACATGCGCGTGAGGAGTTCCGCCGCAAATCAGTCACAGCCCCCTCCTGCCGCGCCATCATCTCCGGTTGCGGACTCCACGGCTACCAACTCGCACTCCAATACCTCCAAATGAATAATTCAACTTTCGCAAGCGAAAGTTGAAGGTTATGAGGTTATTGCTTCGCAGGTTATAAGGTTAAGATTCGAAATTTTATGGAATTGGAAAACTATATCGAGGAGCATATCGATGCGGAGCCACCTGAGCTCCGCGCCATCGACCGCGCCACAAACATCCGCCTCCTCAATGGCCGGATGTGCTCAGGCCATATCCAGGGACGACTTCTCCGGATGCTGACCTCAATCATTGCACCAAAGCGCGTGCTCGAACTCGGCACCTTCTCCGGCTACTCGGCTCTCTGCATGGCGGAGGCCCTGCCGGAAGGAGCCACGCTCGACACGATCGAGGTGGACGACGAGATGGAAGATTTCATACGCCGCAACCTCAGCACATCCCCCCACGGCCACAAAATAACCCTTCATATCGGAGACGCCCTCGAGATAATGCGGCAGTGGAGCCCCGGCACATTCGACCTCATCTTCATAGATGCCGACAAACGGGCCTATCCGGAGTATTACGAACTCGCCATCCCGCTGTTGTGCCCGGGCGGCGTAATACTGGCCGACAACACCCTCTGGGGCGGCCACGTCACGGAAGAATCACCCCGCTCCCCCCAGACCAGAGGGATTCAGCGGTTCAACGACATCGTGGCCGAAGATCCGCGTGTGGAACGCGCCATCATACCGATCCGCGACGGCATCACCATCATCCGCAAACGATAACCCCCTCTTCCGCGTTATAAATATAAAGTGATGAGTGAAGAGTGAAGAATGAAGAATGAAGAGTGAAGAGTGAAGAGTGAATAATTCAAAATTCAAAATTCATCACCCATCAGGGCGTCAGCCATTTTGTCCAAGTGCTTTGGCTTTAGCCAAAGCAACATAAAACCCTATAACCTCCTAACCGCAAAATTTTCGAATTCGAAAATTTTGCATAAAATAATTACATTATGGAAAGCAAACGTCAAGCAAAGATAGCCCGGCTCCTCCAGAAGGAGCTCAGTGAAATATTCCGCCGCGAAACGGCACAACTCGGAGGCGTCCTCGTCTCGGTCAGCGCCGTGCGCGTCAGCCCCGACCTCAGCATCGCCAAGGCTTACCTCAGCATCTTCCCGACCGACAAGTCGCAGGAGATCCTCGCCAACATCAACCGTCAGGCCAAGACCGTGCGCTATGAACTCGCGCAGGCCGTGCGCCAGATTCTGCGCAAATGCCCCGAACTCCAGTTCTATCTCGACGACTCGCTCGATTACATCGAGAACATCGACCGTCTCCTCGGCCCCCGCAAAGAGGATTCAACCGAGAAGAAAGAAGCCGACCACGGAGAGCAATGAGCAACATCCTACTCCCGGCAAAGATAGCATGGCGCTATCTGAAGGCCCCGAAATCGCATGGCGCGGTGAGCGCCATCTCGATAATAGCAGTGGTGGGGGTGGCAGTAGCCACCGCCGCCATTATTTGTGTTCTATCGGTTTTCAACGGTTTCCGCGCAGTCCTCGACGACAAGCTCGACATCCTCGCACCCGACGTGCTCGTGATCCCCGCCGAGGGGAAGACCTTCGCCGACGGCGACTCACTCGCCTCGGCAATAGCCCGGATGGATGGTGTGGCGGTGGCCCTACCGTCGGTCGTTGACAATGCCCTCGCCATCTCCGGCTCACGCGAGATGCCGGTGACGCTGCGTGGAGTCGACCTCTCCCGCTACCCTTCGATCACCCGCATCGACTCGATACTGACCGTCACACACGATCTCGCCTCCTTCTCGCGCACCGACGCGGCGGCCTCTCCCGGTGTGGCGCGGCAACTCGGCATACGCGCGCCGGGTGAGAAACTCCTCATCTTCGCGCCTCGCCGTGAAGGTAGAGTCAATCTCGCCAACCCACTCGCATCATTCCTGACAGACTCGGTCAATGTCGCCGACATTTTCTTCGCGTCGCAGAGCGACTATGATGAGAAAAACCTCATCGTGGACATCTCCGTGGCCCGCGACCTATTCCAGTATGACACGGAGGCCACACGCATCGAGGTGATGGCCACCCCCGGCGCCGACTCCTCCCGGCTTGCCTCAAGGATCTCCTCGGCACTCGGGGAGAAGGCCATAGTGAAAGACCGCGCACGCCAACAGGAGGTAAGTTTCCGGATGGTCTCCATCGAGAAATGGGTCACCTTCCTCCTCCTTGTCTTCATCCTCATCATCGCCTCCTTCAACATCATCAGCACCGTCTGTATGCTCGTGCTCGAGAAGGAAAGCTCCCTCTCCACCCTGTCGGCCCTTGGGATGACGCGCCGCCGCATCGGCACCGTCTTCTTCTGGGAGAGCCTCTACGTCTCCATCATCGGCGGAGGGTCGGGTATCGCGCTCGGACTCATCCTCTCGCTCATGCAGCAACACTTCGGGCTCATCCGCCTCGCGGGGGATCCGGACAGCCTCGTCATCACCGCATATCCCGTCGTGGTGGAGGGTGGCGACATACTGATAGCGGCCATCCCCGTGGCGGCAATCGGGCTCGCCTGCGCATTGACCGCATCAGCTTTTGCGAAATCGAGACTAAACTTTTTCCACTTCTGACCATATCCAACACGAGAAACAGGCACATTTTTATTTCCAAAAGTTGCACGTTTTCCAAAATAATGATAATTTTGCACTCTCCAACCTAAACAGCACCTAATGCTGACACAATAAGAACCATGGAAAGAATCGACAACTTAGACAAGAGAATCCTCAACATCATCATGAAGAACGCCCGCATCGCATCCAAGGATGTGGCTCTCGAATGTGGCGTCTCCAGAGCGGCCATTCATCAGAGAATACAGCGTCTCATCGAGATGAAGGTCATCACCGGCTCAGGATATACAGTAAATCCCAAATCACTCGGATATAACACCTGCACATATGTGGGTGTCACCCTCGAGAAAGGCTCTATGTACCGCAAGGTGGTGCAGGAGCTCGAAAAGATCCCCGAGGTGGTTGAGTGCCACTTCACCACAGGCCCCTACTCACTCCTGATCAAGGTCTATGCCCGCGACAACCAGCACCTCATGGAGCTCCTCAACGACCAGATCCAGCACATCCAGGGTGTATCCGGCACTGAGACCCTCATCTCTCTCGAACAGAGCATGAACCGCCAGATCTACATCAAGGTGGACAATACTAAAAAGAAATAAGCACGCCCCCGGACGCAGGGCGTCGACCCGACCACAGCTCCGCGCCTCCGACACAGGGCGGAGCTGTCTTTATTTCCTCCATCCCCCCAAAAAACACGCGGGATCCTCATAATCAATCTCACTTGCAAGCGAAGCCATTAAGATGAAAAAAACCTACATCTATTCCATTCTGGCCACTCTCCTCCTCGCCGTAGTGGCTTTCCTCTTTTTCTTCCCCGACGACATCGAGGGCAATGTGCTCCGCCAGCACGACACGATGCAGGGAATAGCCAACGGACAGGAGGGCAAGGCCTTCACCGAAGCCACCGGCGAGACTACCCGCTGGACCAACTCCCTCTTCTCGGGAATGCCGAACTTCCAGATCGCTCCATCCTACCCCGCCGGCGAGACGCTGACCTGGATCGGACGCGCTTTCTCCCTCTGGCTCCCCGCTCCGGCCAACCTCCTCTTCGCCATGATGCTCGGTTTCTTCATCATGGGGCTCTGCTTCAGACTGAAATGGCCCACGGCCCTCTTCGCCGCCGTGGCCTGGGGTTTCTCGTCATATTTCATCATCATCATCGGCGCGGGCCACATATGGAAATTCGTCACCCTCGCCTACATCCCTCCGACAATCGGCGGCATAATGCTCTGCTATCGTGGTAAATACCTTGCCGGAGCCGCACTCGCCGCGCTCTTCGGCGCGCTCCAGCTCCAGAGCAATCACCCCCAGATGTCTTATTATTTCTGCTTCGTCATCATCCTGATGGTGCTCGCATGGCTATGGACAGCCATCCGCAAACACATGATGAAGCGATGGATCTTTGCCACACTCTCCTGCACCGGAGCCGCAGTGCTCGCCGTCGGCGCCAACTCCCCCTCACTATATAATTCCTACGAGTATGCCAAGGAGACCGTGCGCGGTCGCGCCACCGAACTCTCGACACCCGGTGCTACCGCTTCCGCCGCCGCTGGTATGGACCGCGAGGCCATCACGGCATGGAGCTACGGCCTCGACGAGACTTTCTCCCTCATGATTCCGAACGTGAAGGGTGGTGCCACCATCAAACCCGTGGCGGGATCAAACCATCTCCTCTCCGTCAACGAGACTCCCAAGGCTGAGGAACTCTATCTCCAGCCTCAGATCAGGGAATTCCTCGGGCAATTCCCGCAATATTTCGGCGACCAGCCCATGACCAACGGCCCCGTCTACGTCGGTGCCTTCGTGCTGATGCTCGCAATCCTCGCCCTCCTCACTGTGGAAGGCCCCATGAAATGGGCTCTCTTCGCCGCCTCCCTCCTCGCCATCCTCCTCTCGTGGGGTCACAATTTCTCCCCCCTCACCAACTTCTTCATAGACCATTTCCCCGGCTACAATAAATTCCGGGCCGTGGCCAGCATACTCGTGATTGTCGAGTTTGCCGTGCCCCTTCTCGCCGCCATGTGCCTCCGCAAGATCACGGAGACTCCGGGCTGGTGGGATAAGAATAAATTCACCTTCTACACCGTGATGGGTCTCGGTGTGCTCATCTGCTTCATCGGATGGGTGAGCCCCTCCGTCTTCGGCCAACCCTTCTCCTCGCAGGAGATCGACCAGCTCTCACAGGCAGGTGTGCTCCACGACCCGCAGTATGCCCCCGTCTGGGATGCCATCCGCCAGACGCGCCTCAGCCTTGTCTCGGCCGACTCCCTCCGCTCACTGATCTTCATCCTCCTCGGCTGCGGTGTCTGCTTCCTGTGGTTCAAGGGTATCCTAAAGAATCCGACCGCGTTCATCTGCTGCCTCACGGTCGTGGTCATAATCGACCTCTTCCCCCTCAACAAGCGCTACGTCTCATCAGAGAGTTTCACGGTGCCCGTCGACAACACCACCGCCTTCAACATGACCGACGCCGACCGCGCCATACTTCAGGACACCACCAACTACCGCGTGATGGACATCGATGGCTTCGCCGACGCCCGCTCCTCTTATTTCCACAAGACGATCGGCGGCTACCACGCCGCGAAGCTGACGCGCTACAACGACCTTATCACACGCCAGATCTCGAAGGGTAATCCGCAGGTGCTCAACATGCTCAACGCGAAATATTTCCTGAGCGGCGACCGCTATCAGGTGAATCCGGAGGCTCTCGGCAACGCATGGTTTGTCGACTCCATATTCTATGTGGCCAACGCCGATCAGGAGATGGCCGCGCTCGACACCCTCACTCCCGGCAAGACGGCCGTGTCTGACAAAATCTTCGAGAAGACTCTCGGAGAAACCACCCGTCCACTCCCCGGCGACACTATCTACGAGACCACCTACGCCCCGAACCGCCTCACCTATCGTGCTCGCACCGCACGCGGCGGCATAGCTGTCTTCAGCGAGATATATTTCCCCTGGGGCTGGACTGCCACCATCGACGGTAAACCGGCCGAGATCGGACGCGCCGACTATGTGCTCCGCGCCATGCGCTTACCCGCCGGAGAGCATGAGATTGTCATGACATTCGACCCGCAGAGCATCAAGACCACCAACAAGATCTCACTCGCATCTGTCGGAGGAATCTATATCATCTGCCTGATTTCCCTGATACTCTGGCTCGTGCACATCTTCACGCAGAAAAAGGGTGGCGATGCCGCCAAGCGCACCCGCAGATGACATGATAGAAGCCTATAAACGCTGGCGTCATTCCCGGGGTTTCGGTATTCACTCCCCCTTCGCCTATGACCTTGTGCGCCTGGCCATAAACCCCGGGCGCGGATACGGCTATTACGGATATTCACTCATCGACCGCGAAGCCCTCGGAGCAGGAGCTCCCCGATTCACGCGCCGCGACCGCCGCGACGCCCGTCTCCTTCTCGGCATCCTTGCCCAGCTCCGTTGCCGCCGCCTTATCCTTCCAAAAGGTCTTCGGCTGATGGAGGCTGCCGCGAAAGGGGCCGGTGCATCGACCCTTACCACCATCCCCCCGCATTTCAGGGATGGTGATTTCCTCCTCGCACGCTCCGGCTGCGCCGAAGCCGGGGGAGCGGCGGGAATTGCAAAGGGAGTATCTTCAGGCACGCCCGTGATGATCCTCGATCCTTCGCATGATGTGGCCGAATCGGGGTGCGGAGCCATGACCGACGGACTGATAATGCGTGGCACGCGTATCCTCCTTCTCATCCCGCGCGAAGGGATGGCACTCACCACCTACACCATGCGCTTCTGATGAAGAAACCTGCCGCCGATTCCACCCTGCTCTCAGGTTTCGAGTCATATCTTCTGCTCGAATCCGGACTTTCGCCGAATACGGCCCACGCCTATGTCACTGACGCAACCCACCTCCTGCAGCATCTCGAGGAGGAGAGACTCACCGTAGCGGAAACCACTACCCCCGACATCCACTCCCTGTTGGCCACACTCCACGACATCGGCATCTCCCCGCGCACGCAGGCGAGGATGATAGCCGGGATACGCTCCTTTTTCCGTTATCTCCGTCTGGAGGGGTATGTGGAGACCGACCCCTCTGAACTGATCGAATCCCCCGCCTTGCCGAGACATCTCCCGGAGGTGCTCACGCTGGAGGAGATCGACTCCATGATAGCCGTAATTCCCCGCGACAAGGAGGAAGCCCTGCGCAACGAGGCCATAATCGAGACCCTCTACGGCTCCGGCCTGCGAGTATCCGAACTGACCGAGGCCCGCATATCGGGCCTCGACCTCCGGGAGCGTCTCCTGATAGTCAGGGGAAAGGGGAGCAAGCAGAGGATGGTGCCCCTCTCTCCGCGTTCGGCCGAGCTCATCGCGGAGTATCTACCGAAACGTGTGGAAGCCGGGGTGAAGCCCGAGGGAGACGACATAATCTTCCTCAACCGTCGCGGACGCCCTCTGTCGAGGGTTATGGTCTTCTACATCATCCGCGACCTTGCAGCCCTCGCCGGAATCACGAAGACCGTATCTCCCCACACCCTCCGCCACTCATTCGCCACCCATCTGCTCGAGGGGGGAGCCAATCTCCGCGCCATTCAGGAGATGCTCGGCCACGAGTCGATAGCCACGACCGAAATCTACCTCCACCTCGACCGCAGCCGTCTGCGTCGCGAGCTTCTGGAGCATCATCCACGTTTCAACCGGCAGTAATCTCTTTCCCATAGAGGGAGTCGAGCGGCAATAATCTCTTCCCCACGCAGGGAGGATGGCAAAATAGTTTGCATCATGAAAAATTATTATTACCTTTGTGATTCAAAGAACATCCCATCAAAACTCCAATAAAATCCAAAATCATGACAACTGAAGAAATGCAGAAGAAGATCGAAGCGGTCTTCGCCGAGCGTTTCGGCGGCGAAGGAAACATCTACGCCTCCGCAGGACGCATCAACCTCATAGGTGAGCACACTGACTATAACGGCGGTTTCGTATTCCCCGGAGCCATCGACAAGGTGATCATGGCCGAGATCCGCCCCAACGAGCTCGACAAGGTGAGGGTCTACTCCATGGATATCGAGG
>CAZMHE010000092.1:0-10413 GCA_964566015.1 uncultured Sangeribacter sp.
TACGCTTGAATGCGCCGCCCTGGTCGTTGTAAGCGTCGACGATCTCGGCAGCGAGCTTGTCGGCCATTGTCTTGCCGCCACGCTTGCGGGCATAGATGATAAGATTTTTCATGGAGATAGACTCCTTGCGGTCTGCACGGATCTCGGTAGGAACCTGGAAGGTGGCGCCGCCTACACGACGTGACTTCACCTCCACCTGAGGAGTGATGTTCTCAAGAGCCTTCTTCCAGATTTCAAGTGCGCTCTTCTCCTCATTCGGCATTTTGGCCTTCACGGTCTCAAGTGCCGTATAGAAAATTGTATATGCCGTGTTCTTCTTTCCGTCATACATCAGGTGATTCACGAATTTGGTCACTCTGACGTCGTGAAACACGGGATCGGGCAATGTCACCCTTTTCTTAGGTTTTGCTTTTCTCATTTCTTTGTTTAGTTAATCGTTTTGGTTGTCTGTTGTCTTCAACGCCGGCTCTCTTGCCGCCGTTTACTCAACCGGTCGGCCTCCCCTTCACGCCGCCCGCAGGCGGGCGATCTCCGCGGAGACCATCTGCCAAGCCGTCAGGCCGGGCGTCTTACTTCTTGGCACCCTTGGCTGCCTTGGGACGCTTGGCTCCGTATTTGGAACGACGCTGTGTGCGACCCTGTACACCGGCAGTATCGAGTGTGCCGCGAACAATGTGGTAGCGAACACCCGGAAGGTCCTTGACACGACCTCCACGCACCATCACGATGCTGTGCTCCTGAAGATTGTGACCCTCACCCGGAATGTAGGAGTTGACCTCCTTACCGTTGGTGAGACGCACACGTGCTACCTTACGCATTGCCGAGTTAGGCTTCTTAGGGGTCGTCGTGTAAACACGAACGCACACCCCGCGACGCTGCGGGCAGGAATCCAAGGCAGGCGACTTGCTCTTATCCTTAAGAACAGTACGGCCTTTTCTTACTAATTGCTGAATAGTTGGCATTCTTGTCTCTGAATATTGATATTATTGGTTCTCTTGCGTTTGAAATGACCTCCCTATCATTCGATGTTTAACCCGCTAAACAACTGTAAACCAGCCGCCTAACGGACCATCAACATAGGGACGCCTCAAAAACTTTGCAAAGATAATAAAAATCAGTCTTTTACACAAACTTCCCCGCAACTTTTTTTATTTATTCATTTTTCTTAAGCTTTCCACCGCCGCCCCCCGGTTTCGCCGACACCCACTTCCGATCCCTCCCCTCACATCTTTACACACCTCTTTCCACACCTTTTATACCCTCTTTTTGCTTACTCATTTTGGCAATAAACTATTATTTTGTTATTTTTGCACCGTTTTCATCCTGAAAACATATCCACGCAACAGAATCTGATGAATTATCCTTACCCTATATACCTCACCGACTCAAACCTGAGTCATGAAAACCTCCTCCCTCTCAGCTTCACCCGACCTATCGCCGACTTCCGTGTAGGCATAACCACCCTGCGCGAGAAATGGGAGCTTCTCCTCCCGGGCGATTACCGTTATTACCCCGTGGAGTATCTCCGCGAGAAGTTCGGCGATATATCCGACAACGAAGCTGTTGCCCTCTTCCTGACAGGAGCCACCGTGGCCGACGAATCACTCGCCGAAGCCATCAGTTCCCTCGCCCCCGGAGAGGCTATTCTCGACGGTGAAAATCCGGTAGCCTTCCTCGGTTCTCTCTCCTCTTATATTAATAAGGAGTGGAAAGTGGTAAATTACTCCGGAAAAATCCGTGTGGTGAGATACACTTTCGACATCTTCCTCCTCAATCCCGAAACAATCGCGGAAGATTTCCGCCGCCTCACCGCAGGACGCGTCTCCCAACCATGCGACCCCTCCAACCGCATAATCGGCCCACTTTTCACCGAAGAGGGCAAACCGAATCTCTTCATCGAGGAGGGAGCCACAGTCGTCGGTGCCACCATCAATCTCCTGAACGGACCGGTGTATATCGGCCGCGACGCCGAGATCATGGAGGGAAGCTGCGTGCGCGGTCCACTCGCCCTATGCGACAATGCAAAAATACGTATGGGGTCCAAAATCTATGGAGGTTGCACATTCGGACCATTCTGCAAGGTCGGAGGCGAGGTTGACAATTCCGTATTCTTTGCCTACAGCAACAAGGCACACGACGGTTATCTCGGCAACGCCGTTGTCGGTGAATGGTGCAACATCGGAGCCGGTGTCAACGCCTCCAACCTCAAGAATGATTATTCCAAGATAAGGATATGGAATTATCATACCCACACTTTCATGCGCACCGACCTGCAATTCTGCGGCCCCATCATAGGCGACCACACGAAGATCGGCGTGAACTGCATGCTCAACACCGCGACGGTGCTTGGTGTAGGCGTTAACATTCACGGTGCCGGATTCCCGCGCGTATTTGTTCCGAGTTTCAGCGAAGGGAGCGCGACGGGTGGTTTCACCTCCGTCTCCATGAAGAAATTCGACGACATCGCCGAGAGGGTGATGAGCCGCCGCAACCTCCACCTCACCGAAGAGGATTCACGCATCTACGAGAAAGTCTATCAGGTAGCCGCCGCTTTCAAAGGTTGAATATATACGCAAAAACGGCAGACTGTTTCACAACATTCTGCCGTTCTGTGATTTCGTAGACTGTCATACCTTCACAAGCCTGAGTTGCCTAACTCAACCACTAACTTACAATTTATATCACTATTAAAAAAGCTTTTTGACTTGCCATTTTTCACTACCGCAAGGTTTGCTTGACCCTTGCGGAAAATCTCACTGCAAAATTAGGTAATTATTTTTACCCTGCAAAATTTTAGTGAAAAAATTTTTCATTTTATCCCCACTTTTCTCCCTCTCATCCCCTCAAACATCCGAATTTGACCATTTTTAACACTCCCGGAGGTACTCAACACCCCCTAAATATCCGTTTCGGACCCATTCTCGACCTTTCAGGAGGCATCAACACCCGATTTTATGCACTTTCTCGGGAGCACATTTGCTTTTTTGCAAAATCATTACTATTTTTGTTGTCCGCCCCGCTTTCGTGGCGCATTATGTAACCCTCGATATGAATAAAAACTCAATTTTACCACTCGCCCTTATGGCTATCTCCGCTCTCTCCTGCTCCAAGCAGGCAAGACTCGACTACCCCGCCGCCCCTTCCGACAATACGGTAGACAATTACTTCGGTCATGATGTGGCCGATCCTTACCGCCCCCTTGAGAACGACACCGCAGCCGAGACCCTCGCATGGGTAGAGGCTGAGAATGCCGTCACTCAGGAATATCTTTCCAAAATCCCTTTCCGCGGAAAAATCAGGGAAAGAATCGAGCAACTCAACAATTACACCAAGATCGGCACACCTTTTAAGGAGAACGACGGTAAATATTATTTCTATAAGAACGACGGTCTACAGAATCAATACGTACTCTACCGCTCTGACACTCCCGACGGCGAGGCCGAGGTCTTCCTCGACCCCAACACCCTCTCCGACGACGGCACCGTAGCCCTCAAGGATATCTTCATGTCTCACGACGGCAAATACACTGCCTATACCATCTCCCGTTCCGGCAGCGACTGGACGGAGATCTATGTCATGGACACTGCCACCGGCAAACTCCTCCCGGACCATATCGAATGGGCAAAGTTCACAGGCGCAGTATGGCATGGCGACGGCTTCTATTACAGTGCCTACGAGAAACCCGCCGACGGCAAGGAATTCTCAAATGCCAACGAATACCATAAGGTGTTCTATCACAAACTCGGCACACCCCAGAGCGAAGACAAGGTCGTTTACGAAAACCGTAACGAACCGCTCCATTTCCACAGCGTGGACATCACCGACGACGAATCGACTCTCATCGTGATGGGTGGCGGCGCAGGCAACGGCAACTCACTTTTCATCAAGGATCTGCGCAACCCCAATTCTGAATGGGTCACCGTCGAAGGCTCGCAGGACTACGACATCAGCGTCATCGACGCCCGCGACGGCAAACTCTATATCTACACTTCGGCCGACGCTCCCCGCTACCGCATCGTCACAGCCGAACTCAAGTCACCCCGGCGCACCGACTGGAAGGAGCTGATACCGGAGAAAGAGGATGCAGTGCTCGTCAGCGCATCTTTCGCCGGTGACAAACTGATCCTGACTTACGATAAGGATGCATCACAGCATGCCTATGTCTATGACAAGGATGGACAGCAGGTACGTGAAATCACTCTCCCCACCTACGGCAACATCTACTTCTCAACCAATCCAAAGACTCCGGAGGCTTTCTACTCCTTCTCCTCGTTCACCTCTCCCTCAACTATCATGTCATATAATACCGAGACAGGTGAGACTAAGCCTTTCCGGTCCACGGAGATCAAGGGTTTCAATCCCGACGATTATGTCACGGAGCAGGTATTCTTCCCCTCTGCCGACGGCACCAAGATACCGATGTTCCTCACCTACCGCAAGGGTCTCAAGCGCGATGGCAAGAACCCTGTCTACCTATATGGCTATGGTGGCTTCAACATCACCCTCAACCCCTCATTCTCGGCCAACCGTCTCTTCTGGCTCGAAAACGGCGGCATATACGCCCAGGTGAATCTCCGCGGAGGTGGTGAATATGGAGAGGCATGGCATCTTGCCGGCACCAAGCAGCAGAAGAAGAATGTCTTCGACGACTTCATCGGGGCAGCCGAATACCTCATCGACCAGAAATGGACCAACCCTGACCTTATCGCCATCGAGGGGGGAAGCAACGGCGGTCTCCTCGTCGGCGCCGTCACGAACATGCGCCCCGAGCTCTTCCGCGTAGCTATTCCCCGCGTGGGTGTCATGGACATGATGCGCTACCACCTCTTCACAATCGGCTGGAACTGGGCGCACGACTACGGCACATCGGCCGACTCTCCCGAGATGGCCGAATATCTCCTCTCCTACTCCCCGATCCACAACATCAAGAACGACGGCACCCCATATCCCGCCATCATGGTGACTACCGCCGACCATGACGACCGCGTCGTGCCTGCCCACTCCTTTAAATATGCCGCAACCCTTCAGGCTTCCGACACGGGCGACAATCCGAAGCTGATCCGCATCGACAGCAAGGCCGGTCACGGCTCCGGCAAACCTATCGCCAAGGTCATCGACGAATATGCAGACATCTACTCCTTTATCCTCTACAACATGGGGATGGAGCCCAAGAAATAAACCCTACGAAAAACATTCATTATCATGCAGAAGAAAAATCAGCAGTATCTCGCGGATCTCCGTAAGGTCATGAAAGACCACGGAATCGACGCAGTCGTAATCTCAAGCACCGACCCTCATCAGTCGGAGTTGCCACCCGCTCACTGGCGTGGCCGTGAATGGCTCACCGGCTTCTCGAGCGAGAACGGCACAAGCGGCACAGCCGTAGTGACACAGACAGATGCCCTCGTCTGGACCGACAACAGATATTTCATCCAGGCCACCCAACAGCTTCAAGGCACCGGATTCTCTATGATGAAGGAGGATGGCCCGGACGCTGTCGACCTCATCGACTGGGTGGTGGAGCACCTCTCCGCCGGACAGACCGTAGGAATCGACGGCATGACCTTCTCAATATCCTACGCCCAGCGCCTTCAGCAGGAACTCTCGGACAACGGCATGAAACTCAATGACACGTTCGCCGTGTTCGACCTGATTCAGCCCGACCGCCCGGCACGTCCCGCCAACAAGATATTCGTACACGATGAGAAGATTGTCGGCGAAGATGTCAATGCCAAGATGCAGGATATCCTCACATGCGTGAAGGGTGAGCTCGCCAACGCCGTTCTCCTATCCTCGCTCGACGATATTGCATGGGCCACCAACCTACGCGCCGCCGGTGACATACCCTTCTCTCCCGTGTTCCTCTCCTTCCTCTATATCTCTCCGGAGGAGAAGGCCCTCTTCATCGACAAGGATAAGCTCACCGACGAGACCTCCGCTCATCTCAAGAAATACTCCATCGAGGTTTTCCCTTATGACGATGTACTCGATTTCGTATCGAAACTTCCAAAAGAGACCCGCCTCCTTTTAGACCCCGAGAAGACTGCGCGCGGCATCTATGACAAGGTATCCTGCACGCCGGTATTCGGCGGGGATGCCATCGCCAAACTGAAGAGCATCAAGAATCAGACGATGCTCTCCAATCTCGAGATCGCCATGGAGAAGGATGGTGTCGCACTCACCAAATTCTTCATGCTCGTCGAGAAGGAGTACCCCTCCGGCAAGCTCACAGAGATGGGACTCGGCAAGACACTCCGCGCCATCCGTCTCTCCGACAAATCATGTGTCGACGAAAGTTTCGCACCGATTGTGGCATGGGGTGAACACGCCGCCCTTCCTCACTATGAGGCCACGGCGGAGACTGACGTCACTATCCAGGGTGACGGTCTCCTCCTCGTGGATTCAGGCGGTCAATATACCTACGGCACCACCGACATCACGCGCACCGTCGCCCTCGGAACCCCGACTCCCGAGCAGCGTCATGACTTCACTCTCGTGATGCAGGGACACATCGCACTCTCCTCGACACGTTTCCCCGCAGGGACACGCGGCTCACAGCTCGATGTCCTCGCCCGCCGTCCCCTCTGGCAGGAAGGGAAAGCTTACTACCACGGCACGGGTCATGGCGTAGGCTTCTTCATCAACTGCCACGAAGGGCCGCAGAGCATCCGCCTTAACGAAAATCCTGTCGCGCTCGAACCCGGTATGGTGACGAGCAACGAACCGGGACTATACCTTGAGGGTCGCTACGGAATACGCTGCGAAAACCTCATAGCCTGCGAGCCCTGGGAGAACACCGAGTTCGGACAGTTCCTTCAGTTCCGTGTGATGACACTTTTCCCGTTTGACCTCACCCTCTTCGACACCTCGATCATGACAGATGCCGAAATCGACTGGGTCAACGCCTATCATGCCAACGTACGCGAGCGTCTCACACCCCTCCTCACACCCGAGGAGGCAGCATGGATCGCCGCAAAGACCGCCCCTCTAAAAAATAACCCTTAACCCCCTAACCCCTAACCTGTTTGCCGCAAGGCAAACAATAACCCCCAACCCTTCTAATGGCAATTATTCAATCAGTCAGAGGATTCACCCCCATAATAGGCAAGGACTGCTTCCTTGCCGCCAATGCAGTTGTTGTAGGCGATGTCGTCATGGGCGACGGATGCAGCATCTGGTTCTCCGCCGTGCTCCGCGGCGATGTCAACTCCATCCGCATCGGCAACCGCGTGAATGTGCAAGACGGCAGTGTGCTCCACACCCTCTATCAGAAATCTACCATCGAGATCGGCGATGATGTGTCGATCGGCCACAACGTAGTGATTCACGGAGCGAAGATCCGCGACTACGCGCTCATCGGAATGGGTGCCATCGTCATGGATGACGCCGAGGTCGGTGAAGGTGCGATCGTCGCAGCCGGAGCCGTCGTTCTCTCCAAGACCAAGATCGGTCCCCACGAACTCTGGGCCGGCACTCCCGCAAAGTTCGTCAAGATGGTTGAGCCTGAAAAGGCCAAGGAGATGAACGAGAAGATCGCCCGCAATTACCTGATGTATTCCAAATGGTATGACGAATAAACCGCGTCTCATAACGCTTCCGCGATTCCTCGACCACCGGGGCAACCTCTCGGTGGTCGAGGAACTCACCGACATACCCTTCCCCATCCGCCGTACCTACTGGATCTACGACGTCCCCGGCGGCGAGGAGAGGGAGGGTCATGCCTATCGTCGGAATGAAGAGATCGTGATAGCCCTATCGGGAAGCTTCGATCTTATCACCGACAACGGCGAGGAGACTGAGGAGTTCCGACTATGCCGTTCGTATCACGGTGTCTATATCCCCTCGGGCGTCTGGCGCACCTTCACCAATTTCTCAACCAATGCCGTGGCCCTCGTGATTGCCTCCACCCCTCATGATCCCGACGACTATATTTATTCACGGAAAAATTTAAGGAATGAAACCGGAAATAATCCCGACAACTGTCTATGACTGCTCGATGATAACCTTTCCACGGTTTCACAGCGACCGACGCGGCAACCTCTCGGTAGTGGAAAACGGAGGGGGCGCACCATTTGACGTGCGCCGCGTCTTCTATATGTATGACGTTCCCGGCGGTGTCGACCGGGGGGCACATGCCCACCGTCACCTCCGTGAACTCCTCGTGGCCGCATGCGGAAGCTTCTCCGTCACTCTCGATGACGGGAGGGTGAAACGCTCCTTCCTCCTCAACCGCCCTTATATGGGTCTGATCGTAGAACCCGGCATCTGGGCCTCGCTCCACGATTTCTCTTCAGGAGCCGTCTGTCTCGTGCTCGCCTCCGAGCCTTATGACGAACCGGAGAATATACGCACCTACAGGGAATTTCTGACTCTCAAGGGAATTGATAATAATGAAAACCTTTGAGCTCCTCCCATATGCCCCGTCGATGCGCCGCGACTGGGACACCTTTGTAGCCGGGTCGAAAAACGGCACTTTCCTCCATATGCGCGATTATATGGAATATCATGCCGACCGTTTCCCCGACTCTTCACTTGTTGTCTTTCGCGACAACCGCCTTTTCGCACTCTTCCCCGCAACCGTCAGGGATGATACGGTCTATTCCCATGCAGGACTTACCTACGGCTCCCTCATTCTCTCATCAAAGGCGACTGCCGCGGAAGTGCTTGAGGTGGCCACACTCGTGTGTCGTCATTTCCGCGACGCAGGTCTGCGCCGCATGGTGTATAAACCTGTGCCGCATATCTACCACCGTCGCCCCTCGGAAGAGGATCTCTACGCATTGTTCCGCCTCGGAGCCGGGTTAGAAGCCCGTAGTGTTTCTTCATCCATATATCAAGACAACCGTTTGAAATTCCGCGACATCCGTAAGTCCGGCATCCGTCGCGCCCGCCGCCTCGGTATCACCATTGCCAAAACAGCCGACTTTCAACCCTTCTGGGGAGTGCTCGAGGAGTGCCTGCGCGACTGCCACTCCACACGCCCCGTCCATACCCTCGAAGAAATCACGCGACTCGCCTCCCTCTTCCCGGATAACATACGGCTTCACACGGCTCAACTCGACGGAAGAACCATTGCCGGAGTCCTGATCTATCTCACCGGGCGCGTCGCCCACGCCCAATATATCGCCGCCTCCCCCGAAGGGAAGGAAACCGGAGCGCTCGACCTCCTCTTCTCCACACTCATCGATGAAGTCTACGCCGGAGTTCCGGTCTTCGACTTCGGCATCTCCTGCGAGGATGGCGGACGCTACCTCAACGAAAACCTCATCTATCAGAAGGAGGGCTTCGGCGCCCGCTCCACTGTTTACGACACTTATTCCATCGATCTCTCCAATATCCCCTTATGATAAAATTTCTCGATCTCAAGAAAATCACCGACTCACATGCCGGAGAAATCCATGAGGCCGTGCGCCGCACAATCGACTCCGGCTGGTATCTTCACGGAGTAGAGACGGAGGCCTTCGAGCGCGAATATGCCGATTATATCGGCACGCCCCACGCTGTCGGGGTTGCCAACGGACTGGAAGCCCTCTCGCTGATCCTGCGCGGGTATCTTGAACTCGGGCGTCTCAAGCCCGGTGATGAAATCATCGTCCCCGCCAACACCTTCATCGCCTCAATCCTCGCCATCACGGCAAACGGCCTCGTACCTGTCCTTGTCGAACCTGACCCCACAACCTGCGAGATCGACCCCGCCAAGATACCATCGGCCATCACCGACCGCACGCGCGCCGTGATGATCGTACACCTCTACGGCCGCTGCGCCTACACCCGGGAGATTGCGGACATATGCCGCGAACACAACCTGCTTCTCATAGAAGACAATGCGCAGGCCCACGGTTGCCGGTTCGAGGGGAGGAAGACCGGAAGCCTCGGCGACGCCGCCGGACACAGTTTCTACCCCGGCAAAAACCTCGGAGCACTCGGCGACGGAGGTTGCGTCACCACAGCCGACCCTCTCCTTGCCGAGACAATCCGCTCACTCGCCAACTATGGCTCTGGGAAGAAATATGTCTTCAAATATCGTGGAGAAAATTCCCGCCTCGACGAGATTCAGGCCGCGATACTCCGTGTGAAACTCCGCCATCTTGATGCCGACAACCACCGCCGCAAAGAGATTGCTAAGCTTTATCGTGAAGGAATCGACAACGAAGCCATACGGTTGCCCGAAGCAATGGATCCGGACAGTGACGTAGTGCACGTGTTTCCGGTCTTCTGCAAAGATCGCGACGCACTTCAGGCTCACCTTGCCGACAACGGTATCCAGACCCTGATACACTACCCCGTCGCTCCCCATCTTCAGGAATGTTATGCCGGCAGCGGACTCCTGAAACTCCCGGCAGAGGGGCTTCCCGTTTCGGAAGAACTTCATCTCACCGAGCTCTCCCTCCCCGTCTCACCCGTGCAGACCGA
>CAZMHE010000093.1:0-10370 GCA_964566015.1 uncultured Sangeribacter sp.
GCGTGTATACGCCAAAAGCGTATCCCGAGTTCGAATCTCGGTCACTCCGCAAATTCAACCTCAGAGAAGGGATGCCGATAGTCGACATCCCTTTTGTACTTTTGGTAGGATAGAGCCGATGTGCAATGCTAATGAATGTATTTCTAAGTTGCGGGAAAATCTTCCGTATCTCCAACAGGAATATGGAGTGACCGGGCTAACTTTGTTCGGCTCGGTGGCACGTGGAGACAATCGTCCTGACAGCGACGTGGACCTGTTGGTCGATATGCCGCCAAAGATTTTCGTCCTTGCCCGTTTACATAGTTATTTGGAATCTCTTCTACACACCTCTGTAGATCTAATTCATCGTCATTCAAGAATGAATGCTCGATTCCTTAATGAAATCTCCCAAGATGGTATCAAAATACTCTGACTCGGCAATAAATCATGCATTACAAACCCTTCTTTCCATTGAGGAGACTCTTCAACAACTAATCGAATGGAATAAGGAGGTAATGACCGTAAACGATTTTGCTTGCTCTCCGTCTGGAATGCAACTGCTCGCAGCCGATGCAATGTTGATTTCGGCAATAGGAGAAGGAATTAACAAAATTGATTCTAAACTCCCGGATTTTCTTGCAACAGAATTTCCGCAAATCCCTTGGCGAGAAATAGTCGGGATGCGTAACCATATAGTTCATGGCTATTTCGACCTCAATGCAGATATAGTACTTGAGGCCGTTAAGACCGATATCCCTCTTCTGCAGGAAGCAATTGCTGAAGCTATAAGAATCATAAAATCCAAGAGTTATAAAAACTGATTACTTAGTATATCACCGGCTCACTTTATAGCTTGTACACTTTGAAAGAATGTGGCGGATGAATTCGGTCTTGGCTGATGTGTATCCGTCACGATCATGTTTAAATTCCGGCAAAAGGCTCATTTTAAGTTTCTCATATTGTTTCGCCACTTCGGGATGAGCCTTCAGATAATCTCGGAAAAACAATTCATCATTGTCTCCGGTCGGATGGAAATGTATGTGGAAGACCCTCTCGGCATAACCCGATGGCGTATAGCCCTTATTAAAACTCATACGGGTTCCGGAAATTGACATACATATGTATCCCGACGATTCCATTAGGTCGCATAGCTCGTTCCAATCCAATTCCCTTGATACTTCTACCAATATGTCAATTATTGGTTTAGCCTGAATTTCCGGAATTGCGGTGCTACCGATATGGTTAATAATTGGATCATATTTAATAAGAATCTTTTTAAGGTGCATTATTTCCTCCACGGCCCATTCTTTCCATGAGGAATTATGCGGAGCAAGAACTATGGGAAACAATTGCCACAGTTCTTCCAAAGTCATCTCTTTCAGTTCCTTTTTCATTCCGTCTGTTACTCTATCATTCCGTCAGTTTCTTTTTATCATTATTTCAAGTCATGAATAAGATTATCAAGCGCAATCAATGCACGATAATAGTCATATCGACAAAAGAATCAGAATGTGTTTTAATATTGCCTCAAATTTAGTCATTCTTTCCCTCCCCTCAAAGAGATTCCATTCCGGATATTTGCAATTAAGATAGCCATTGATTATTTTTGCCTATATTTCAGTCTTCGATTGTGGCGCGATTGAAATCGCCCCTGTCGAGCATGACACCCGGAAAAAGGAGATGAAATATTCCCATGCTCAGGCAATAAATACCCTTGCATCCCGATTAGTGGAATGTCACGACAACGGACAACCTTTTGTCATCGTTGGTTGACTATCTGACTGTAAAAAACTCGGTCACCGACGTAATATCCTCCACGTCATCAGTTATGACATATACCTGACATCGATATGTTGATTTCACGTCCGAAGTCGGGATAAGAATCGAGTATTCACCATTAGCATCAGTCTGGGCACGTGGCAACCATAGCAACGTGTTGCGGAAATCCTCCTCCCCGATTATCCTCTCCTCCTCCGCAGGTATCTGAAACCGATGCCGGGGGTAATACCCCTCCGTTTTCCAAAGTCCGTTCATGCGGAGAAGTTCTTCTTCGGAATACCGCGGCCCCGTGTATTCCAGATACCGGATATCCACAACGTAATCCTTCATGGTCGGTCCGGAATATTTTATCAACTCATACATCACTCCTCTTTGGGGCTTTCCTATCTTTTTAGGATGACCTGATCCTCCCGGATGATGTGTATATCCTTCAATATAATCATTTAAGAATGTTCCACCTTGACCGGCTCCGGATCTACACCCGCATATCCATGCCGTTTCCAGATTCAATGCCAGACTATCAAGATATCCCATCACCTTATTCCTTTTAGGATACCTGTTTCCCCTCTTCTTTACAACAATCTCATCAAGCTGCACTGATCGGCGAGCCGAATAATCCGTGGAATCAATCATCGGTTCTGCCTCTTCTCTCCTCTTTATAACTGGATAGTATCTTTCCTTTGCTCCCCTTCGAATCTCTTCAATTATTTTGAATTGATCATCAAATTCGAGCTTCGGTTTCATTTCCTCAGCCACTAAAGGTTTGAGCAATAAAGTTCTTCCGAGAGATGAACCAATTTCAGGAGATAGATCAAAATAACCGTCAATGCCTGTATTAGTTATGTTTAGCTTACCCTTTTGGGCCATATCGTCAAAGACATTGATATACTGGTCAGCCAAAGAAATCGTATTTCTCTTATTTGTAGATTTAAGATGGCCTGAAACTACTGCATCTGACAAGACAGGCTCGAAAAACCTATTCCGATACCTTACCGAATCATGTTTGATGCCATATATTTCCGATTTCATATCCACATCGGCTAAAGGATAGGAATAGAGCGCGTCCGCCACACTCATAGCTATGATTGCGTTCACCGGATTACCATCAGCATCCTTAACTTTGACCGTGGCTCTTACCATACTCCGGGGATTATAGACTGCACTGTCGAGGGTGACAGTAACAGTCAGCCTATCTTTCACGGCAGAATCCGGAATCTCTATGTATTGAATCCTCTCCTTTGCACTCCTTAGGAAGTCAGGCACCTCAGGGAGGTTATTGACTATCAGCAACCGCTTCGGATATACTACCGTATCTCCATGCCCAAGCGAACCATGTGTGTAAACCGACATACGGTATTCGCCGCTTTTCCAGTTTTCACCGACATAGACATGTCCGTCACTCATTCCGTTCGTCATCCTGTACTTTTCTTTCCAAACCACGCTATCCTCAGGATTAAGGATTTCCAAATAGGCGGTATGTGAGCAATCTGACACACGCATGGTGCTGTCGTCAAATGCAATGAGTTTGAACCACATATCCTCGCATGTCTCATACACCCCTTTGCTCGTGATGATATGCACCCTGTCGCGACTACTGCCTGAAAAGGCAACAGCCACTATGAATAACACAATAAACAGTTGCTTCATAATAATGTACGATTCGCAAAAACTAATAAAAGATAAAGGCGGAGTTTTTAACGGGAAGAGCCGACTGCGCCGGTTGGCGTGACGGTCTGCATATCAACCTTAAATTCGCGGCAATTGCTGTTGTTATAGAACGTGACGACTACATTCCCGTCTTCATCAGGCACTAAGTCGGGATTCCAATAGAGTGTGCGTCGATAGTCTTTTTCATGAGGCATTGCCGAATAATCAGGAGAATAAAATTCCTGTGGAGTGTCATAGCCATGAAAGCGGGTCTTTCTGATACCCTTCCCCCCGTCTATCATTATCTTTCCCTCCGGATCCGTTTCAATCATCACAACACAACTGAAATATCGATGCAGGGAATCCACGTCAATCTGCGGCCAGCAATACCTTCTCTTCATATAATCATTCTCGGTTATCGTAATAGACTTGATAGCCTCGAGCCTGACGTTCTTATACTTACACAACTCCTCAACTGTCGGAGCCTGCAGTCTTTCATAGTCCACGACGATTATCGGGAATTTATATTTATAGAGAAGTATCTGTTCACTCCCAATATAACAGGTTGTGAATTCCGGATTTTTTTTGAGAAGCAGATGGTTGATGTCTTCACCCAAGTCTATATAATCACCGTTATCGCGCATTGCGTTAACCTCTGTATCGACATCATAATATGCCACAGATAATCTCTTGGCCTGGTCCCTGTCATTGTCTCTCCAGTTTCTTTTCGACTTAACTTCCAGCTCTTTCAACCATACACTCTTATCATCAGAACCAATTTCTGCCTTAAGTTCATCCGGAATGATTGAGTCGCTTTGTTCCCTACCAATCCCGTTTTCAATGGAATCGGCAGAATTCTTGACCGGTGCTGATTGCACTTCCGTTTCATAAATCCGGTAACGTCTCGGTGCCGGGATATATTCTTTGTCGATAGCCACCTGTGAATGAATAAGTTTATTCTTCCTCATCGTATTTATTATGAGTGTGACACGATCTTCAACATCAGTCATGAAGGAGAACCTGCCGACCGAGTCTGTGGTTGTCATCTGCATGTTAGGAATCGCTTCGGGATTTTCCACATCCTTTTTCATGAGAAAAGCTGTAACATCCACATCTTGCATCTTCTTGTTCGATAGACTTTTTACAGTTCCGGCAATTTCAATTCCATCTGTTTCCTGTCTGAAACGCAAGTTATCAAACCACTCCGTGCTCAATGATTCCCACGGATACTTGCGCCATCCCTGCACCAACATCAGAAGATCGAGATTCCGACGGTGTATGCTGTCATTTGCCTCGAAATAGTATTCAGGCCTCGATACATATCCATTTATATCAGACATCAGAAGGAGATCTGTCATGATATTCCGTTGCCAGTCGATCTCATTCTCCATATCCCTTACAGATAACGAGAAGGGAATTCTGACACCATTGCCTACCTTGTCAGATATGGATATTGACAGATTAACAGGCTCATACGGAAGATACTCTTTCTTATCAAATTCATATTTCATGTCAAGCATATCCGTAGTGTCAGGGACACTGAAAAACAGCCTTTCCGCAATTTTCCGTCCGTAAATATCCACGAGTGTTGCCTCCCCGACTCCGGGGGCGAGATCTTTCTTATTAAAAGCGACACATACAGGCTTCCGGAAAGTCGACGCAACCCCCTTGTAGACTTTCAGTATGCCATGATTTGTCAAAGCCACCCCTAAAGTATCAATCCTGTTGTAGATACCGGCTCGGTTTATTGTCACGATAATGCTATCCGGATTCGAGATATTGTCCACACTGATAGCATAACCCTCCGGAGCAATTTCAGGCATTTCCACCTTTCTGGTTTTCCCTTCAAACTTCACGACAGCTCTCATCTGACTACCGTCAGGGACCACCGTAAACACCCCTTTCCCTTCATGGACTGTACGAAAGGAAGCAATCGTATCTCCGGCTTGTGATACTACAATCCCCTCTGCCGCTATCGGATGCCCCGTCTTATCCGAGGCCTCAAATGCTATCCGTGAGGGAATCCCTTTTACAAGCCTGCCACCCTCGGGGTAGAATCTCACATTATAATCTTTTCCCTTCTCCGGATACTTACGCTTGTATTGATATTGACCTGCACCAAACGCGCGCATATTCCGTTTTTGATATTCACCCTCTTTCCCGGGTTTGTCAAAAACCGGAATTACTCTTGAGTAAGCGGTTTCAGCACCGAAGTTCATCATATATTTTGTATAAGCCCGGATCTCAAAAAAGCCGGAATAGAATGGCGTACAATTAATCTTGAAGTTTCCATAGGCTCTACCGTTTTTCAGGCGTAACACCCTTGTATCTATCACATCTCCACCGGGATTAAGAAGATCAACATACAGTGTACCGCTCATCGCATCAGAAGTGTTTCCATCAGCATTCACCAGATAAGCAGCAAACCAGAGAGTATCATCCTGATAATAGCTCGTATTATCCAGATGAAGATATACCTTCTCCTTGGGAAGAGTGTTCTGCAGGATTTCAGAGAACATCGACTGAATATCTCTCCCGTAAGCGGAGGTATTCCCTACCGGTTCCGTTAAATCATTCTTAGCCGCAGACAAAACCGGATCAGAAAATGAAATTAATAATAACACCAGCAAGCCAAAGCATCTGCAACGTATATTATTGCCTGAGGCCATGTTTATCATATTTACCCGATATGACAGGAGAGGTTGGAAAACCGATTTACCCCCCCGAAAATTTTTAATTATTATGCTAATTATATGCAAGTTAATCTTCATATCAGCTTATGGATAGGAATAGATTTAAAGTAGGTTAGAGGAACTGATTATGGAAGAATCAGAAGCGTAAGAGAGAGGAAAGAAGATGGGTCAAGAGAGACGCAGGGTCCCTCTTGACCGGGTTCCTTAGTCATTGACGGTTTATTTATTCTTTTCGATGGCGGCACTGATCTTCTCCATCATCTCGACAGGAGTTGCTGTGAACATCGGTGCGCTCTCGAAACCGATCTTTACCTTAGACTCTCCCTTTGTGAAAGAAAGCTTCCAGTCGATGCTGTCTTTGGCGAGCACAACGGGAAGATCCTTGCTGTCAACCGAGACATAAGCAGTGTCATTCTTCTCGAAAGGACGTGCGAGAACAACCTTATAGTTTATCTTCGCACGGTTGCCGTTCTCGAATACATACAGGCAGTTGACTGACGGGCTGAGCGAAACGAGGAGACGGCCGTCAAACTTACCCTTGCGGGCACCTGCACCCTCGATGTCGTAGCTTACAGCACGGTATTGTCCACATTCCAGTGGTTGTGAAGCCTCAAACTGAGCCTCTGCCTCGGCAACTTCTGCCTTCTCCTCCTGTTTGGCGGCTCCACCACCGCAAGATGCCAGCATCATCAGAGATGTGGCCATCAAAATGAATCCTTTGGTTTTCATGTCCTGATTTTTTTCAGATTATCGGTTATTATTGTTGGTTTGCACGGTTGGAAGTATTCCCTGAAGGGCGCCTTCTTTGAGCGGAAGCCGCTGCGAAACGAGATTACGGAATACTCGACGCGCAAATTTAATCAAAATTTCGTGAGAAGACGAATGATTACATGCCAAAAAGAATTTTTAGAAGTCAGAATTTCCGCTTCTAAAAGATTTTGCGTATTTTTGCAGACGGAAACCAGCCATGATTATGTCATGACCTTAAAGTCTCCGGGCGCATTCCCCTCGCGGGATAGCGTCTTCATCCATCACTCAAACCCTGAAAGACAATTATCAACCTAAGATTATGAGCAAAATAGTAACTCTCGGAGAAATCATGCTCCGTCTCTCTCCCTTCGGTTTTGACCGTTTCATCCAGTCCGATTCTTTCCGCGTCATCTTCGGCGGCGGCGAGGCAAACGTTGCAGTAAGCTGCGCAAACTATGGTCACGAGGCCTATTTCGTATCTAAGCTTCCCAAGCATGAGATCGGACAGGCTGCCCTCAACTCACTCCGTCGCTATGGTGTCAACACCGACTATGTTGCACGCGGCGGCGACCGTGTCGGCATCTACTATTGCGAGACCGGCGACTCCATGCGTCCCTCCAAAGTGATCTACGACCGTGCCAATTCAGCCATCGCTGAGGCA
The DNA here is from genome assembly GCA_964566015.1 of uncultured Sangeribacter sp. Taxonomy (GTDB): domain Bacteria; phylum Bacteroidota; class Bacteroidia; order Bacteroidales; family Muribaculaceae; genus Lepagella. The sequence continues at coordinate 7,510 of CAZMHE010000093.1, forward strand.
GATCCTTCCGACTTCGATTTCGACGCTATCATGAAGGGTGCCGACTGGTTCCACTGGAGCGGCATCACTCCCGCCATCAGCGACAAGGCTGCTGAGCTCACCCGCCTCGCCTGCGAGGCCGCCAAGCGCAACGGCGTGACTGTCAGCGTTGACCTAAACTTCCGCAAGAAACTCTGGACAAAGGAGAAAGCTCAGTCCGTGATGCGTCCCCTCATGAAATATGTCGATGTCTGCATCGGCAACGAGGAAGATGCAGAACTCTGCCTCGGTTTCAAACCCGACGCTGACGTAGAGGGTGGCGAGACCAACGCCGAAGGCTACAAGAACATCTTCCGCGAGATGGCTAAGGAGTTCGGCTTCAAGTATGTAGTCTCCACACTCCGCGAGAGCTTCTCAGCAACACACAACGGTTGGAAGGGCATGATCTACGACGGCAAGGACTTCTACGAGTCAAAACGCTACGATATCAACCCGATCGTTGACCGCGTAGGTGGCGGCGACTCCTTCTCCGGCGGTCTCATCCACGGTCTTCTCACGATGCCCACACAGGGTGAGGCTCTTGAGTTTGCAGTAGCAGCTTCCGCCCTCAAGCAGACAATCAACGGCGACTACAACCTCGTCACCGCTGAAGAGGTCAAGGCTCTCGCCGGCGGCAATGCCAACGGACGTGTGCAGCGTTAAGCCGATGCCTTATTAAAAAACCGATTAAAAGAAAACAATACAATGGCAAGAAACAATAAGCTGAGCGTGCTCAACAAAATGGCGGCTGCTCCTATGGTGCCCGTCTTCTACAACGCCGACGTTGAAGTGGCCAAGGCTGTCGTGAAAGCCTGCTACGATGGTGGCGTGCGCCTTTTCGAGTTCACCAACCGCGGTGACTTCGCCCATGAAGTATTTTGTGAAGTATCGAAGTTCGTGGCTAAAGAGTGCCCCGAGATGGCTCTCGGTGTCGGCTCAATCGTTGAGCCGGCCACTGCCGCCCTCTACATGCAGATGGGTGCCGACTTCGTTGTAGGTCCCCTCTTCAACCCTGAGGTTGCAAAGGCTTGCAACCGTCGCGGTGTACCCTACGTGCCCGGATGCGGCAGCGTAAGCGAGGTCGGATTCGCTCAGGAAGCCGGCTGCGATGTCTGCAAGGTTTTCCCCGGCGACGTTCTCGGGCCGAAACTCGTGAAAGGTCTTCTCGCACCGATGCCCTGGTCCAAGCTCATGGTGACCGGCGGCGTCGAGCCCACAGCAGAAAACCTCTCGGCATGGTTCAAGGCAGGTGTCTTCTCCGTAGGAATGGGGTCCAAACTCTTCCCCAAGGAGGTTGTGGCCGCAAAAGACTGGGCTTGGATCACTGCAAAATGCAAGGAAGCCCTCAGCTACTGTAAATAATTTTGTCTAAACATATCCGGCAAACGCGACAGCGTCTTCTCAGGAGACGATGCCCGTTATGCCGGATATTTTTTAATATATCATTATGGAAAAGACTTGGAGATGGTTCGGTCCCAAAGACCCCATCACCCTCGACATGTTGCGCCAGATAGGCGTTGAGGGGATCGTCACCGCCCTTCACCATATCCCCAACGGTGAAGTATGGAGCGAGGAGGAGATCGGCAAGATGAAAGATTATATCGAGAGCCACGGACTCCGCTGGTCGGTGGTGGAGAGTCTGCCGGTCAGCGAGGAGATCAAGTTCGGAGGTCCTGACAGAGACCGTCTCATAGAGAACTATAAGGTCAGCCTCGCCAATCTCGGCCGCGCAGGTGTGAAGACCATCTGCTACAACTTCATGCCCGTGCTCGACTGGGCACGAACCGACCTTGAGTATCCGAACCCCGACGGCACCTCCAATCTCTATTTCAACCGTGCCGAGTTCGCCTATTTCGACATCAACATCCTCAAGCGTGAAGGAGCGCGCGATGATTATGATGCCGAGACACTCCGACGCATGGAGGAAGAGGTTTCCCCTCGCATGAACCCTGAAGAGGAGAAACGCCTCGTCGACAACATCATCGTGAAGACACAGGGTTTCGTCAGCGGCAACATCTCAGAAAAAGACCTTGACCCGGTTGCGAAATTCCGCGACCTTCTTGCTCTCTACAAAGGGATCGACGCTGAGAAACTGCGTGCCAACATGGTCTATTTCCTCAACGCCATCATGCCCGTCTGCGACGAATACGACATCAACATGTGCGTGCATCCCGATGATCCGCCGCTGCAGATACTCGGTCTTCCGAGAATCGTGACGTGTGACAAGGACATCAAGGATTTCCTCGACGCAGTGCCCAATCCTCACAACGGATTGACATTCTGTGCCGGCTCCCTGAGCGGAGGCGCACACAACGATGTGGTGGAACTTGCACGCAAATATGCCGGGCGCACACATTTCGTGCATGCCCGCATATGCAAAGTGCTCCCCAACGGTGATTTCAAGGAGTCGAGTCATCTCGACCCGCGACTGATCGAGATTGTAAGGATCTTCGAGAAGGAGCGTCCCGGGGTGCCGATGCGCGTAGACCACGCCCCGCTCATGCTCGGCGACGAGAAGATGGGCTACAACGCAGGCTATTCATTCCATGGCCGTATGCTTGCCCTCGGCATGATCGGAGGAGTGATGGCGGCAGTCAACCAGGAGAACAAGTAAAGATTCAACTTTCGCTTGCGAAAGTTGAAGTTTATGAGGTTATTGCTTCGCAGGTTATAAGGTTAAGATTTCTTATCTGAAATCAAAATTAATAATTTTTTCATTAAAAAAAAGATAACCCCATAACCTTATAACCTAATAACCATTAAGTTGAGCCAGCGAAACTTAAGTCACAGATTGAAAAGATATGAATGAACTGTTTTCAGTAAAAGATAAGGTAGTGGTCATC
>CAZMHE010000094.1:0-5089 GCA_964566015.1 uncultured Sangeribacter sp.
GGACACTGACGCCATCGCCGAAGTGGCCGCTGACTATGTCTTCACGGAATGAAGACCCGTTTAACTTAACCCTTCTCTATCATGATTACAATGTGGATTATCGCCGGGATCGTCTTGCTGATCCTCGAGCTTCTCACCCAGACCGTCTGGTCGCTCTGCGCGGCTATCGGTTGCGCCGGCGGTGCGTTGGCGCTCCTGTTGGGTTTTGACCCGTTGGTGCAATACATCGTGGCAGGTGTCGTCACCGTGGCCTCCCTTTTTCTCGTGATGCCTCCCTTGAAGCGTTTCCTCCACAAGCGTGCGGACAAGGATGGCATATCGGCCCGCACCGGTATGGATGCTCTGCTCGGACGCCGCGGAACTGTGACTCAGGAGATCAAACCGGGGCACATGGGCAGGGTACGTATCGACGGTGACAGCTGGCAGGCTGTCGCCCCTGGCACCGACACGGTGATTCCCCGTGGCACCGAGGCCGTGGTAACCTCCTATAATTCTATCATAATTACCGTTCAGCCGGTTGGCTGAAGAAAACCTTTCATCATGAACATCACAACACTTGTACTGATTGCCGTGATTGTCGTGCTTGCGCTGACAGTCGTATGGTCGGGCATCAAGGTGGTGCCGCAGTCGGAAACCCGCGTCATCGAGCGTCTGGGACGTTTCCACAGCGTGCTCCCTCCCGGCCTCAATTTCATCATCCCTTTCATTGACCGTCCGAAATCTATCTATCGTCGCAATGTGTCGGTGACTTCCTCAGGAAGACAGATCGCCAACAACACCTCAACTACCGTGATTGACCTGCGTGAACAGGTCTATGATTTCCCGAGCCAGCAGGTGATCACGCGCGACAATGTCACGACCGAGATAAACGCTCTCCTTTATTTCCAGATCACGGACCCGAAGAGGGCTGTCTACGAGATCGATAATCTCCCGAATGCTATCGAGAAACTGACCCAGACCTCGCTCCGCAACGTGATCGGTGAGCTCGAACTCGACGAGACTCTGACCTCTCGCGACACCATCAACTCGAAGCTTCAGGTGATTCTTGATGACGCCACCAACAAGTGGGGCGTGAAGGTGAACCGTGTGGAGCTGCAGGACATCACACCTCCGGAGAGCGTCAGGATGGCTATGGAGAAGCAGATGCAGGCAGAGCGCAACCGAAGGGCCGAGATCCTCAATGCCGAGGGTGAGAAGCAGAGTCTTATTCTCCGTTCGGAGGGTGAGAAGGCTTCGCGCATCAACGAGGCGGAGGCCACGAAGCAGGCCGACATACTCCGTGCAGAGGGTGCCGCAAAGGCCATCATCCTAAATGCCCAGGCTGAGGCTGACGCTATTCTTCGCGTGGCAGAGGCTGTGGCTACCAGCAAGACTGATCCTGCCACATATATGCTCGCCATGAAATATATCGACACTCTCCGCGACATGACCACGGGCCCTGACTCGAAGACCGTGTTCATGCCCTATGAGGCCACCGGTGTCCTCTCGAGCTTGGGAAGCATCAAGAATCTCTTCGAAAAATGAAAAATGAAAAATTTTTTTTGTAATTTTGGCGGCGTAAATGCTAAGTGAGAACAGATTCACAAGATTTGCGACCGTCGCACTGATCGGACTGTTCGTGAGCTTTATGTTCGCGAACAGTGTCTTTATACACTCGCACAAGCTTGCTGATGGCTCACTTGTATGCCACTCTCACCCGTTTAATCCATCGGGTGCACACTCCCACAGCGGAAACGCGCTGACGCTGATCGCCGCCTTCAACGGCGCGGCTTCCTCCTTTACGGGGGTAGCGATGGCTTTTGCCGCGTCGGTGGTGTTAGCGTGTGCCCTGATCTTATCACTCCCTACATTATATCACAAGCAGAATTGGTGCGCGTCAAGGGGATTACGCGCTCCGCCGGTTAAGATGTGAGAATCGACTTTAGCATTGCTAATGTCGATGGTTAGGAGGTTATAACGTTATAAGTTTATAAGGTTAAATCTGTATCCTTGAACTTTAACCGCAAATTTCCAACTTATAACCTATAACCTCCAACCCAATAACCGGATTGCCGTCAGGCAATCCCTAATGCCATAACCTTTTAACCGGTTTGCCGGCAGGCAAACCCCATCCCCTAATGTCATTTATAAAAAATATCCTGACAACGGTCTTCGCCGTTGTCTTTGCCGGCATATGCACAGATGTCTATGCCGCTGATGATGATGCCCATATCGTGGGGCACGTGATCGACCGCTCTACAGGTGAGCATCTTCCTTATTGCGTCGTTAAAATCAAGAATACCAATACCGGAGGTATGACGGATGCTTCCGGGCATTATGCACTCCATGACATCAAACCTGGCGACTATGTGTTGGAGGCCTCTTTCGCGGGTTACCGCACGCGTGAGATTCCGGTCTCGGTCGTGCCTCACAAGACGGTCGAGGTGAAGTTTGAACTCGATCCGGACACTTTCATGCTCGATCAGGTGGTGGTGACTTCCTCCAAGAGTGAAACAAAAAGGAGGGAGAGCGCCAACCTTGTCAATGTCACAACCGGTAAACTGCTGACTGAGGTCGGTGCCGCTTCCCTTGCCGACGGTCTTGATTTCCAGCCCGGCGTCAGGGTGGAGAATGATTGCCAGAACTGTGGTTTCACACAGGTGCGCATCAATGGTCTTGACGGGCACTATTCGCAGATACTGATGAATTCGCGCCCTGTCTTCTCGGCGCTTGCAGGTGTCTACGGTCTGGAGCAGATTCCGGCCAACATGATCGACCGTATCGAGGTGATGCGCGGCGGCGGGTCGGCCTTGTTCGGTTCTTCTGCCATCGGCGGCACAATCAACATCATCACCAAAGACCCTGCTGTCAATTCGGCCCAGATAAGCCACACGCTCTCCTCGATCGGTCCGTCGGGTAGTCTCGACAACAACACGACCTTCAACGCTTCGGTCGTTGCCGACTCTCACAAGGCGGGACTCATGGCCTACGGGCAGAGCCGCAACCGCGACGGCTATGACGCGAACGGCGACGGATACACGGAGATTGCCGCCCTCAACAGCCAGACAATCGGGGCGAGGATGTTTGCCAGACCTTCAGACAGTTCGCGACTCTCGATGGAGTATCACACCACTCACGAATACCGCCGCGGGGGTGACAATCTCGACCAGCCGCCTCACTTAGCCATGGTGGCCGAGCAGACGGAACATAATATCCACGGCGGAGAGGCCACTTATGATCTCTGGCTCAACGACAGCCGGGGACATCTCACTGCATTCGCGGCCACGCAGGCTATCAAGCGAAAGAGCTATTACGGTTCGGAGATGGATCCCGACGCCTACGGTCGCACGTCAGACCTCGTCGTGACGGCGGGTGGTCAATACACCCACAATTTCGGACGTCTCCTCTTCATGCCCTCGCAGTTTGTCGGCGGTGTGGAGTATTCCTACAACCGTCTGCATGACGTAACCGTCGGGTATGCGCATGATATATTGCAGAATGTCAATATCTACAGCGCCTATGCCCAGAATGAATGGAGAAACAGCCGCTGGGGATTCCTGGTCGGTGCGCGTCTCGACAAACATTCGCTCATTCACAACGTGATTGTCTCGCCTCGCGCCAACATCCGCTTCAATCCTTCGGATAAATTTAATTTCCGGGTGTCTTACTCCACAGGGTTCCGCTCGCCGCAGGCGTATGACGAGGATTTCCATGTGGCAATCGTCGGCGGTGAGAGAGTAGTGACGGTGCTTGCCCCCGGTCTCAAGCAGGAGAGTTCGAACAGTTTCAGTGCTTCCGCTGACATCTATCTCACTTTCGGATCCGTGCAGACCAATTTCCTTGTCGAAGGGTTCTATACTGACCTTCGTGACGTGTTCGCGCTCCGTCAGCTCGATGAGACCGACGCTATGGGCAATGCAGTGCTTGAACGCTACAACGGTTCGGGCGCGACGGTTGCCGGACTTAATATCGAGGCAAAGGCATTCTTCTCGAATCATTTCGACATGCAGGCGGGGGTGACGCTCCAGCGCAGCCGATACAAGGCCCCGGAATACTGGAGTGACAATCCTGATGTGGCACCCGTCAGGAAAATGTTCCGCACTCCGGACGTATACGGTTATCTGACGGCCAATTATAACATCAACAGACATTGGAAGGCCCGACTGAACGGTACGCTGACGGGACCGATGACAGTGCAGCATCTCGAGGGGTCAGGCACTCCTGTGGATGTCGCGGTCAACACCCCGGTCTTTTTCGATGCAGACCTCAGTGTGGTGTACAGTTTCAAGATACTGAAGAGGGTGACGGCCGACGTCACGGCGGGAGTTACGAATCTTCTCAATTCCTATCAGAAGGATTTCGACTTGGGTTATCTGCGTGATTCGGGTTATATCTACGGTCCATCGCAACCACGCTCATTGAAATTCTCAATCCAACTGTCACTCTGACCCCCACGGTCAGGCATTACTATGGAAACTCCGATTACCAGATATAATTCCGGTGACAATATCCGGGATCTTATCCGTCACAACAACATGTTGCTGATGGTGTTCAGCCGTTTCAATATCCCTTTCGGATTCGGCGACTCTACCGTGGCGCAGGTTTGCCTCTCAAACAACGTAGACGTGAACACCTTTCTCGCCATATGCAATCTTCTTAGTTTCGGCACGGCCGATCCCGAAGTGGTTTCACTCAAGATACTGATAGACTATCTTAAGCGCGCCCACACATCATTCATAGACGTGCTGCTCCCAAGGATCCGGCATCATCTGATCGAGGCTATCAACCACAAGAAGTCGAACGATGTCTCTTTCCTCCTTATGAAGTTTTTCGACGACTATGTCCAGGAAGTGGAGAGGCATATGAACCACGAGAATGATGTGATCTTCGCTTATGTCGAGGAGCTTCTCGAGGGGAATCTGAACCGTGAGTTCAAGATTGCGGATTTCACTGCCAACCACGGACATATGGCGACCAAACTTCAGGATCTTAAGGATATATTCATCTATCATTTCAATCAGGGAGACAACATGAGACTGAGTGCCACGCTCTTTGACATCATCATGTGTGAGAAGGATATGATGGCGCATTTCGAGGTGGAGAACTCGCT
>CAZMHE010000094.1:5189-10362 GCA_964566015.1 uncultured Sangeribacter sp.
GCCGGCCTCACCATCTTCGCCATCATCAACCGCCTCATCGACCTAAAAGACGTACACCCCTCCGGAGAGTGATCTCTCCGGACAGGTGTACGTACTGTAATTTCTAAATTTTGGGTTGAGTTGCTTATTCGGGGATTTTCTCTACTGTCTTGTAGGCGTTCAGGCTGCCGAGACGGGCTGCCTTGGCTGTATATTCCTTGGCCTTGGAGGCATCGGCCTTCACGCCGTCTCCTTTAAGGTATATCTCGCCCAGACGTTCGTAGACCAGTGCAAGCGCGGAATCGGGTAGTTTCCCGCTCGCGATGACGGGTTCGTAGCATTTCAGGATGAAGTCGCCGGAGTGATTTAGAAATTCGTCGTTGTAGCTCATGCTGCCCAGATAGAAGAGCGACCAGACATCGCCCTTTTCGGCAGATTTGGTTCTTGCCGGCAGACCGACCTTATACCCTTGCTGATATATAGGCTCTGCCTTAAGTTTCTCGCCATACTGGTCGTTCCAAGCATCGGCAAGTGTCATGCCGTTGCGCATGAAAGCTGTGCGTACGTCGTCGCCGAAGCGTTCGCCGCGTATAGGCAACATGAGGTTGGAGCGGGCGAAATCGCTGCCGAGATCTCCGCCGACGTATGTCCAGAAAAACGCATCAGGCATATCGACCTTGCCAAACCATCCACGTTGCAGGGAGTAGCCATATTTCTGGGCGCCGCTCGAGTCGCCGAGCATGGCCGCACGCTTGTAATATTCACGGGCCTTCGGACGGTCTTTCTTCACTCCCATGCCATCCTCATACATCCCCCCGATGAGGGTGAGGGCGTAGGGAATGTGGTCCTGACCGGCCGCATTGAAGTATTTCCAGGCTTTCTTGCCATTGTTCTTGCCGTTGTAGTATATGCCGAGATAATCATTAGCTTTGCGGACGCCGCTGTTGGCGGCTGCTTCAAGGAGACGCACACCTTCCGCTTCCTTTCCCGGGAAGAGATAGGCCGTCTTGAAGAATGTGTAGAGGTGACCGAGTTCCGCCTTGGCGTTGTTATTCCTGTCTGCCACCAATTGCAGGCAGCGGGCGGCAAGCTCGGGACTCCAGACATTGTGATAGAGAGCCTTCTCGACTACGCCGTCAGCCGATAGTTCCCCTTTTGTATATGCGTTGCGTACCGACTCATAGAGGGCGTCGGCTTTCTGCTGCGCTGCGGGGGAGACGGTGACGTGCACCTCCTGAGGCGAGATGTAGCGTCGTTGAGTGCCTGTCTTGGTAGCTGCCGAAACCTGTAAGGACAGGGCGAGTGAAAGGATGGTGAGGAGTGCAATTCCTGTTTTCATAGTATACCGATAAGTTTATAGTTTTACAAAAATGCAATGAAGTATTTATAATAATACATTTCAACGTGCTGTTTTGTTTAATCTGCATGTGCCGTCGGTGCTTCCTATCCGTATGAACTCCGGGAAAGTGCCGGTCGTTTTACTTGTATGAACGAGATTATGAAAAACAACAGCACGGCGTCTCTTCCGGTCACCCTGGAGGGTGTGGAGGCCTTCCTTGCCGGAGAACTGGTGGAAGGGATCGGGCCTGCATACGCGCATAAATTAGTTTCGGAATATGGCCCGGAGGTTGCCGGGCTCTTACGCGATGATCCGGAATCAATAAAAGGTATCCCGGCATCGCGCATCGAGTCTGCCTCGAAGAGTATAAGGAAGATAACACGTCCGATAGAACTGCTGCTATTCCTATATTCCTGTGGTATCCGTGAAGAATATATCGACAGGATATTTGGCAAATACCGTAATCACACGAAAGACGTCATCATTTACGATCCCTATCAGATGGTGGAGGATGTATGGCGACTCTCTTTCTTTACAGCCGATAAGATCGGCAAAGCCCTCGGTATACCCGCAGACGATACAAGGCGGCTCCGGGGAGCTGTATTGACCGCCATCAAGCGTTATGCAGAAAACGGGCATCTTTTCGCCACTCCCGACCAGGCACTTGATTATGCCTCGGAAATAACAGGCGTACCGGCCGGTGAATTTGCCGGTGTGATTGATTCACTTATTGCTGACGAGCGAATCGTCAGCAGCAGGGGAGGGCTTTACCTCCCTGTGTATTATAACGCTGAGCGAAACGGGGCACGGCGGCTCATGGCGTTGGCGTCGTCGCCGGTGTCAGGTTTTGTAGAATCCGATCTGCCGCTCACTGACATGAGCGGTCATACTTATTCACCAAAACAGCGGGAGGCAATGCGTCTCGCCATCGAAAATCCGGTCATGGTGCTTACCGGCGGACCGGGTTCGGGCAAGACAACCGTGCTTAAAGGTATTCTCGATTATTTCGACCGTCAGGGATTGACTTTTACCCTTGTGGCTCCCACCGGACGTGCCGCCAAACGGATGTCGGCGCTCACCGGTTATGAGGCTCAGACAATTCATCATCTGCTCGGTTACAGGCCGGGTGAAGGGTATCATAACAAGTCGATCGATACCGATGTGTTGGTCATTGACGAGGGTTCGATGATGGAACAGGTGCTTTTCGACCATCTTCTTGAGGCTGTCAAGGGGGGTACGCGAGTCATCATGGTCGGGGATGTCGATCAGTTGCCGGCCATTGGGGCGGGTGACGTGATGAGGGAGATGATCAAGTCCGGAACTATTCCGGTGGCACGTCTTGACGAAAATTTCCGTCAGGAGTCCGGGAGTGTCATAGCGGCCAATGCCCGCGCGATTAATCAGGGTCTTATGCCTGTTGACAGCCCTGAGAAAGATTTCATGATTATTGAAGAAAAGGGGATTGCGGCAATTCACGAGCGAATACTTGCACTTGTCAGCAGGGAACTGCCCGAAAAGTTTCACATATTGCCGACCGATATTCAGGTGGTGTCGCCACAGCAACTCGGACCGTTAGGTGCGAGGCAGCTGAACGTTGATCTGCAGCAGCGCATCAATCCGGATGCTCCGGCGGTGAGACGCGGCACGACCGAGTTCCGTCTGGGTGACCCGGTGATGCAGCGGTCAAATTCCCGCGGACGTGGACTCTATAATGGGGAAATAGGAAGAATAGTCGAAGTGGATCCGGATAAGCGGTCAATTACTGTGGAGTTTTCAGGTGATCGCCATTCGGTATACAATGGTCCGGAACTCAGTGAGCTTACACTTGCGTATGCCACGAGCGTACATAAGCTTCAGGGGAGTGAGGTCAACTATATGGTGATGCCTTTGACCGTCACGCATCGACCGATGCTGTATCGCAACCTGCTTTACACAGCTGTGAGCCGTGCCCGCAGGCTTTGTGTGCTTGTCGGAGAAGAGGAAGCGCTCCGACAGGCGGTTGAGAACAACCGCGAGTCGAAGCGCAACTCACATTTCAGTGACCGCCTTCGCGATCCGTCATAGGTATCAATAATTAACAAGCATACCGGAAGCAACGGCCGCAGCGGCCTGATCACCTTTTGTGGCGCGTATAATGGCGATAGCAAAGGGTAGTGTGGTGCCCGGTCCCTCGGAAGTGATTAGATTTGGTTCCACCACTACAGTCTCTTTTACATACTCGCCGCCATTACTATTGATGGCGTCGCCAAGACCGGGATAGCAGGTGGCTTTCTTTCCTTTAAGCACGCCAAGAGGGGCGAGCACCACTGCAGGTCCTGCGCAGATGGAAGCGATACGCCCGTTTTTCGCGTAATGAGCCAATATCTTATCCTTGACATCCTTGTTGGCAAACAGGTTTTGTGCTCCGGGGTCACCACCGGGCACTATCAGCCAATCAGCGGCATCTGTGTTGACCTCCGAGATCAATGAATCTGCCACGAGTGTCTGGCCTGTGGCACCCTTTATTTGAAGATTGTCAGATACTGCCACCGTCACAACAGGAATATCGGCCCTGCGGAGCGCGTCGATGGTTGCGGTGGCCTCCACCTCCTCCACGCCTGGCGCGAGGAAGATATAAGAATTTTGTGCTTTCATAAGTATTGTTCCAAACATAATGAGAAGTGCGGAGAACGCACTTCTTAAAAACGATTTTGACATAACTTTAAGTTTTTTCTATATTAAAATAACCCTTTCCCCACCCATATTGTTCGTCTACCCGGTTCAACCGTTGTTGACAATCGGACCGTCTGAATCTCTCAAATTAAATGGGTTGAATTTAGAGATTATCTCAAAGGTTGTTAACCGTCTCACCCTCACCATATGCTGTGTATGGTTCTGCTGCTACCGAGACGTCATCACTTTCAGTTGTTTGATATTGTTCGGGGGTTCGAGTTCCGGTAATGCACGCATATAGTCTGTTGAGGTTTTCTTCCCGGTTGGCTTTTGTCTTAATCTCACATTCCCATATTCGTATTACTTTCCATCCGGCAAGTCTGAGATCAACATTATTGGCATAGTCACGCGAAATGTTCATGGCTATCTTGTGGCGCCAGAATCTTTCATTTGATTTCGGCAACCGGAAATATCTGCAATTCTCATGACCATGCCAGAAACATCCGTCAATGAATACGACAGTCTTATACTTCTTCAGGACAATATCAGGAGACCCCGGCAGCTTACGATTGTTGACACGATAACGCAGTCCGCGGGAGAAAAGATACTTCCGCACGATCATCTCCGGCTTGGTATCTTTCCCCTTTATCGCCGCCATACAACGGCTCCGCTGCTCGGGTGTCATCACATCTGTCATGGATATTTATTTGCTTTTATAACCTTTTCGTTTGTCATCGCTACACTCCTTTTCTCAGTGCTTGGATTTATCAGATTGTCTTTTGCAAAACTTTGTCACCGTGGTAATAATTACTGCGGTGACAAAATTCAATAGTCTTTCATTATACTTTCCTTATATTCCAAAACTCGGCGGTTGAGGTTGGCTATGTGGTGACGAAGCATTGTATCCTGCGCGATGGAAGAGTCTTCGTTTTCGTGGCTGTCAACTAAGGATTGGATATATTCCCCTTTGTCATCTTTTCTTACGATTGAGGGAACAAGACCTAACTGACGTTGAATCATGTTCATGACGAGGCGCGTTGTGTGTCCTTTGCCATCGACCCGGGGGTGAATAGGAGAGTAAGGGACCAGAAAGAGATCTCCGTCACGAGAATTGCTAAACTCAACCATCTCACAGCCGTTATCATACCTATCCTCCTTGCTTACGATGCGTTCCTTGAACTGCACCTGCCCGGCCTCAGCCAA
>CAZMHE010000095.1:0-10243 GCA_964566015.1 uncultured Sangeribacter sp.
ATAAGCCAGCAGATTTACAGTCTGCCCCATTTGGCCACTCTGGTATTCGCCCGAAGATTTCTCAAGTCCGGCCTTTCTCATCTCTTTTCAGAGACACCGCGTAGGCCATTCCCGAAATCGAGTGCAAAGTTACAGCTTTTTTAATTACACTCCAAATTTTTCAGCAAATTTTCTTTAAAAAATTTACGTTATTCTGATCCTTATTTATCCCCGGAATATCCAATTCTCTTTTACTCTTTGAATTAGACATTCCCGGAATAATGTAAGATTATTCGACTGTCACAGATTTCGCCAGATTTCGCGGCATATCCACATTCTTCCCCTTGTTGATCGCTATATAATAGCTGAGGAGCTGAAGCGGAATACTGGTGATAATCGGAGTGAGACACTCGGGCATATCCGGCACCTCCAACACATGGTCGGCTATATTGTGGATCACGGTATCCCCTTCGGTCACAATGGCGATTATCGATCCTCCCCTCGCCTTTACCTGTTGCACATTGCTCACGATCTTCTCATAGAGATGATCTTTCGGCGCTATGATCACACTGGGCATCTCCGCATCTATAAGGGCAATCGGACCATGCTTCATCTCGGCAGCCGGATAACCCTCGGCATGAATGTATGAAATCTCCTTGAGCTTCAATGCTCCCTCCAAGGCCACCGGATAACTATAGCCTCGTCCTAAATAAAGGAAGTTGCGCGCATATGTATAGATAGCGGAAAGTCGTTCAATCTTGTCAGCAAGATCTTTCAGCACTTTCTCTACCTTACCGGGAATCTCCAGCATTGCCTTTCCGAGCTTGGCAAGCTCCTCTTCAGTCAAGGTTTTCTTAGCCTGAGCTATCGAAGCGGCAAGCATCGTAAGCACCATCACCTGACCGGTAAAAGCCTTTGTGGAAGCCACACCTATCTCGGGACCAACATGTATATATGTACCGCTGTCAGTCTCGCGCGGAATCGAACTGCCCACAACATTGCTTATACCATAGACGAAGGCACCCTGCCTACGGGCAATCTGGATTGCTGCAAGTGTATCTGCCGTCTCTCCACTCTGTGAGATTGCGATCACGATATCCCTGTCATCCAGCACCGGGTTGGAGTATCTGAATTCGCTGGCATATTCCACCTCCACCGGTATGCGGCACATATCCTGAATCAGATATTTACCGAGCAGGGAAGCATGCCAGGAAGTGCCGCACGCAACAATCACGATACGCTTTGCCTTGAGGAATTTGTCAATATTGTCATTGACTCCGTTGAGCACAAAACGGTGGCCACCTTCAACTACGCGGCCACGTATGCAGTCTTGCAATGTGGAAGGTTGTTCGAAAATCTCCTTGAGCATGAAATGCGGATAGCCACCCTTCTCCAGCTGAGAGATCGACATCTCAAGAGTTGTTACATCTATCTTGCTCTCCTGATTGTCGAAGTCGAGGATCTTCAAAGGCTCTCCCCGCTCGATCACAGCAAGTTCCTCATCTTTCAGATACACACATTCATTAGTGTATTCGACAAACGGTGTGGCATCGGAGGCAAGGAAAAACTCCCCGTCACCTATGCCGATTACAAGAGGTGAGCTCTTGCGGGCAGCTATGATGCAGTCGGGGTTGTTTTTCTCAACCACAGCCAGAGCATATGCACCGACAACCTGCTTGAGGGCCTGACGCACCGCATCGATGAGTGAGCAATTATTTGTCACACGGATATACTCTATCAACTGCACCAACACCTCTGTATCGGTTTCCGACTGGAATGTACAACCATGTTCCGTGAGTGCATCCTTGAGCACCTTATAATTCTCTATAGTGCCATTGTGGACAATCGCAAGATTCCCATCCTCGCTGAAATGCGGATGGGCATTAGTGTCGCTTGGCTCACCATGTGTAGCCCAGCGTGTGTGTGCGATACCGGCCCGAGCCGTCAGATCTTTATCCTTGCAATAATCTTCGAGATTGCTCACCTTTCCCTTGGACTTATAGACACTAAGACGTCCGTCTTTATTGACGAGGGCGATTCCGGCACTGTCATAGCCACGGTATTCGAGACGATGAAGTCCCTTTATCAGTACGTCATAGACATTGTGGTCTCCAATATAACCTACAATTCCACACATATTGTTTGATTTTTAAGCTGTTGTCTCCCCTATGGCAATCAATAAGAGAAGAGATGGAGAGACGTTGGTTAGTAAGAAAGAGACACCCTCCCGAGACCCGGGCAGGGTGTCTGTATTAAGGTAACGTCTATGCTTACGTTTTATTGTGATATTGTCAACAGGTAGCCTCAGAATTCATCGCCGAGCGGATTCAAGGCTGAATCCCTCAATTTGTAGAGAAGCTGACGCTTCAGCGATGGATCCTCCTTAATGATGTTTGAAAGCTCCCAGTGATGACCGGCCTCTTCCCTCAACAACGGCGAAGTGGCGTCGACATTGGCGAGATTCCATGTCAGGAGCACTGTCTTTATCTTCAGTGCCTTGAGCTTACGCACAAGCATCTCGTGGTCCGCATCCCCGGTAATGAGCACTACATAGTCGAATTTGCGGAACACTGAGAGTTCGTAAGCCTCGAGAGCAAACCATACGTCGACACCCTTCTCCACGACCTGCACGGTTCCATCCTTTTCCATCTCGCGGAGATGCTTGTAATGGAAGATGACGTCGTTTTCGATGAGTGTATCCTCGAATTTCCTCTCATTATATAATAGGTGTTTGTCATATGCCTCTTTCACCCTGAAGCGACCACGGAAATAATGTGCCTCCGTGATCTGGCAGTTGGCGGGATCGACGCCTTCGGTCGCCGCAAGCCTGAGACTGATGAAGTCGAACAACGACCTTACCCTTATTATCGAACTCTCGATTGCTTTCAAAGCACGGTTAACCTTTGCATAGTAACCGCCGTCTATAAAGACTCCTATTGATAAATATCCTAACATATTTGAATCTGTTTCATAATTTTGTTACACCTACACGAGTCGCATCAGGCGAGACGCTTGAGTATATCGCAGAGGAATTTCCAGAATTCCTGCACGGATTTGATATTGGCTTTCTCACCCGGCGAGTGAATATCTTTAAGCGTAGGACCGAACGAAACCATATCGAGCCCGGGCATCTTCTCAAGGAAAAGACCGCACTCAAGTCCGGCATGAAGCGCCTCAACCTTCGGAGCGCTTCCGAAAAGCGACTTGAAACTCTCCACAGCAGTAGCCAAAACTTTTGAATCGGGATTGGGAGCCCAACCGACATACGCATCGTCAAATACTACTTCCGCTCCGATAATCTCGAAGAGTGCCTTGACCCTGTCGGCTATTTCATCACGACGGCTGTCGATTGATGAACGCTGGTGAACCGTGACCTTTACAGTCTCGCCTTCCATCTTTACACTCGCAAGATTGCATGATGTCTCGACAAGACCCTCTACAGCTGCCGACATCCCCTGCACACCATTCGGACAGGAGAAGACTGCAGCCACAAGTTCCTTGGCCTTCGACCGATCCATGACATCGGCTGGAGCCGCCACAGCTACTGCATCAAAAGTAAATTCAGCACTCTCCGTCAGCGCAAACTCGGCATGAAGGGTATCCGAGAAGAGCTTCACACTCTCCTCAAACTGTTTCTCCTTTCCGGAAGGAACGCCAACAACCGCCCATGCCTCGCGAGGGATGGCGTTGGCAAGACCACCTCCATTAATTGATGCAAGTTCAAGACCGCTCTTCTCCCACTCTTCCCAAAGGAAACGGCAAAGCTGTTGATTGGCATTTCCGCGTCCGAGATTGATTTCCATGCCTGAATGTCCACCCTTGAAATGATTCAGATGAACCTTGTAATACGTCAATCCCTCAGGAGCGGCTGTCCGTGAAACCTTAAGCGTACATTCCGTCACTTTTCCTCCGGCGCAACCGATCACGAGTGAGCCATGCTCCTCAGAGTCGAGATTAAGGAGAATGGAACCGGTCACAAAACCGGGCTGAAGACCGTTGGCCCCGATAAGTCCCTGCTCCTCATCTACCGTGAAGAGACATTCTATCGGACCATGCACGAGTTCCTTGTCAAGAAGCACAGCCATAGCAGTCGCGCACCCGAGACCATTGTCGGCACCGAGCGTCGTGCCGTCGGCTCGCACCCAATCCCCGTCCACAATGGTCGTGATCGGATCGGTAAGGAAGTCATGCACCTTGTCACCCCTCTTTTCAGCCACCATATCCTGATGGCCTTGAAGAATCACTGTGGGTGCGTCCTCATGACCCGGAGTTGCCGGGGCAGACATCATGACATTTCCGACAGCGTCGGTAGCCACTTTTATGCCGTGACGGTCAGCCCATCCTACAAGAAACTCCCTCATACGGTCGAGGTGATGGGTCGGACGCGGCACTTTTGTTATTTCATCGAAACATTGCCACACAAGTTTCGGCTCAAGTTCGGTAATTTTCATTGTTCCTTAAATTTTTTGTATGCTGCAGCCATGCGGGTGTGATAGCCGCGCTTGGCATAACCGGCACCGTTATATTTCCTTGCGAAACCGGACCAGTTCTTGTTTTTCAGATCTTCAAGCATACCGTTGTTTACTATAAAACGGACAAACAGCTCAAGCTGTTCGAACTCCGACTGAGACATGAGGTCAACAAACTCCTCCACCGTCTCACACCCACACCGTTTATAGTTGAACCCTCCGATCTGAAACATTCCCCAGAAGGTGGCCATATTTGCCGCCGTCACGTTCGTTTTTCTGGCATTGACAAGCTGCGTCCACTCCTTGAGTGCATATCCGCTCAGCCCCGCGGGCACCTTCTCACTCTTCGAGCCCGGACCCGGATACTTTGACTTGTATCGCGTGAACATGCTTCTCTCGAAGTTGGCCACAGGCACACCCGGCGCCCAGAAACCCTTCATACGGTTTCCGGCCTCTATCACGACAACTGCCTTGATCGCCGCCAACTCGACTCCTATTTCATCGGCAACCGCCTTGAAGTCTTCTTCAGTGAGATGAGTATATCTGGATTCTTTGTCTGACTCCTTGACAGCATCTGCCGCCATCTCCATCAGACTCGCCGGTTCGGCGTCAGCACCCGATCCGTTTTCAACAAGCGAAAACGGATCGGACACTGCCGTCAGTATCGTCAACAGCGCAGAGAGGTGGATTACCCTCCTGAGTGCGAAGATCATTTATCAGCCACTTTTTCAAGCACCCTTACGAGATGCTTCCAGAATTTCTCCACGGTGGGGATGAGAAGCTGCTCATCAGGTGAGTGGACACCGGTCATGGTCGGTCCGAAACTCACCATGTCAAGATCAGGATTTTTGGCAAGGAAGAGACCGCACTCGAGACCGGCATGGATAGCCTTGATGGCCGGCTTAACCCCGAAAAGTTCCTCATATGCCTCTGCCGACACCTTCATGATGGGCGACTCCATGTTGGGAGCCCATCCCGGATAACCGTCTGAGTGTGTCACCTCCGCGCCCGCAAGCTGGAAATGTGCCTCTACCTGACCGGCGATGTCATTTTTCCTTGATTCTACCGACGAACGTTGTGATGTGGTGACCTTTATCTTATCATCACCCTCCAACTTTACTGCCGCCAGGTTGGTGGAAGTCTCCACGAGACCCTCGAGATCACGGCTCATGGAATAGACTCCGTGGGGTGCCGAGTAGAGGGCGCGCACAAGAGCAAGTGATGTCTTGGAATCAATACAATATTCCGGACGCTCAACGCTTTCCACGGTGAGGCTCATCGAGGGCTCGATACCTTTATATTCATTCAGGATATCCTTGGTGTACTTGGTGAGGTAACGCTCTATCTCCCCCTTGTGGTCGCTGTGAATGCCGAATACTGCATCAGCCTCACGGGGAATGGCATTGCGCAGGTTTCCGCCGTTGAAGCTGCTGACCTCGATATCCCATTTCTGTGAGCACTCCCACATGAAACGCGCAAGCACCTTGTTGGCATTGGCACGTCCGAGATGGATGTCGCCGCCGCTGTGTCCACCGAGAAGACCGCTCACCTTAATCTTCACATACGAGAAATTCTCGGGAGCGAAACTACGCTTGTAATGGAATACGGCTGTAGTGTCGATACCACCGGCGCAGCCCACGAAAATCTCGCCGTCATCCTCGGAGTCAAGGTTGATGAGAATCTTCCCCTTGATCATATCCTTGCCGAGGTTCTGGGCACCTTCGAGGCCGATCTCCTCGTTTACGGTGAAGAGAGCCTCAACCGGACCGTGGCGAAGATCCTTATCGAGCATCACGGCCAAAGCAGCCGCGATGCCGATGCCGTTGTCGGCACCGAGCGTCGTGCCGCGAGCCTTCACCCAATCCCCGTCGATGTAGGTGTCGATGGGATCTTTCATGAAATCATGCTCGACATTGCTGTTCTTCTCACAGACCATATCCATATGAGCCTGAAGAACGACGGTGGGGACGTTCTCATATCCCGGAGTGGCTGCTTTTGACAGCACTACATTGCCACACTTGTCAGTCTTGGCATCTATTCCGTGTTTCTCGGCAAAGTCGAGAAGATATTTCCTTATCTGCTCTTCATGGCAGGAGGGACGGGGCACTTTCGTGATCTCGTCGAAACAACGCCAGATAAGTTCCGGCTTTAGGTCTTTAATTTCCATATCAATTCTTTTTTAATAATTTGTCTAAATAATACGGGTCCGTCATTTCCACTTCCTGAAAGGAAAAGTGACGTTTATCATCCCCCAAAAGTAATAATTTTTTTTCGTTCGGGCAAACCTGCGGAGAAACCGTGGCTACTTCTCGCGATTTTCCCGCCTTATTTTTTTGTATTAAAGGTGATTTTTCATAATTTTGCAGACCATTCTCCGGCTAAGTCGGAATCAGGCTGCTTTCATCGGAGAATCGATCCTTATTATAAACAACGTGAAACTGACAGTTTTGACGCTCATCCTGTGTGCATTTGCGCTCATCCTCCTCTCGGTAAGGGTGATTTTCTCACGGAAACACTCTTTCCTCACGGGGCATGCCTGCAAGTCGGCTCACACTACCGGTAAAGCCGAGAAACTCAATGATGGTGACAATAAAAAATAATCAGAAATAATGAAAAGATCATTTCTAAAAGTCTCGGCTTTATCTCTTCTCCTCTGCCTCATCGGGGCAGCCTGCTCATCAAATGATTCCAAGGAATCCGCAGCCCCCGCCTCCACCACAGCTGCTGTAAAAAGCGATGCCAAGGTTCCCGAGCTCCCCAACTACCGCTATGTTGATCTTGACACGGTGCTCAGCAAATACAATCTCGCCAAAGATTACAACGAGGAGATGCTCCGTATGCAGACAAACATGGAGAGTGAAGTGAAACGTCACGAAAACTCCATCCAGTCGTTTGCCAACACAATGCAGAACAAGCTTCAGAACAACGGCTATCTTTCCGAAGCTTCCTACAAATCCGATCAGGAGAAAATCAACAACATGCAGGCAAACGCACAGCGTGCCGTAGCCTCACTCCAGAGCAACTTCGAGAATGCTGCCATGACAGCCCACAAGGCGGTCAACGACTCCATCGAGGCCTTTATCAAGGACTATAACGTCAAGAAAGGTTACGATGCCATCTTCTTCAAGGCCGCAACCCTCTACATCGATCCGAAACTCGACATCACGGCAGAGGTCGTTGAAGGTCTCAATGCCCGTTATAACAAGGTGAAGAAATAATCATCTACCACTCCACCCTGTCAACCTTATTCCGACGGGCCGGCGATTCTCCCTGAAATGAGACTGCCGACCCGTCGGATTGAATTTTTCTTTTCCGCCACTTCCGGTGAGCACAGAACCTCCGCTCCGCAACGGACGTTCTATTTAATAAACAATATAGCCCAAGACAAATGATCGAAGATAATATAATCAATAAGGAAGCGAATGAACGTACTGTCCTCGTAGGTCTGGTCACTCTCCGCCAGAACGAGGCGAAAGTGAAGGAATACCTCGACGAACTCGCTTTCCTCGCACGCACGGCCGGCGCCGAACCGGAAAAACGATTCATACAGAAACTCGATTACCCCAACCCACGCACATACGTCGGCAAAGGTAAACTGGAGGAGATCCGCCAGTATGTAGAAGACAATGACATCGGTCTCGTAATCTTCGACGATGACCTCTCCCCGAAGCAGGTGGCCAACATCGAGAAGGAACTTAAGGTCAAGATTCTCGACCGCACGAGCCTTATCCTCGACATCTTTGCCAAGCGCGCCCAGACAGCCACAGCAAGAACTCAGGTCGAACTGGCCCAGTATCAGTACCTGCTCCCCCGCCTGACCCGCATGTGGACCCACCTCGAGCGCCAGCGTGGCGGTATCGGTATGCGTGGCCCGGGTGAGACACAGATCGAGACCGACCGCCGTATCATCCTCGACAAGATAGCACACCTCAAGGCCGAGCTGCGCGATATCGACAAGCAGAAGGCCGTGCAGCGCAAGAATCGCGGCAAGCTCACCCGCGTAGCCCTGGTAGGCTACACCAATGTGGGCAAGTCCACACTTATGAATCTGCTGAGCAAGAGCGATGTATTTGCCGAAAACAAGCTCTTCGCCACCCTCGACACCACGGTACGCAAAATCGTGATCGACAATCTGCCAATGCTGCTCACCGATACCGTAGGATTCATCCGCAAGCTGCCCACCCACCTGGTGGAATCATTCAAGTCCACGCTCGACGAGATACGCGAGGCCGACCTGCTGGTACACGTGGTGGATATATCGCATCCCGGATTCGAGCAGCAGATAGAGGTGGTGAACCGCACCCTCGCCGAGGTGTGCGATGGCGCCGACAAGCCTATGATTATGGTATTCAACAAGATCGACGCTTTCACCTACACCCCCAAGGATGCCGACGACCTCACCCCCCGCACCCGCGAGAATATACCTCTGGAGGAGCTGGAGCAGAGCTGGATGAGCCGTCTGGGCGACGATGCCGTGTTCATCTCCGCCAAGAAGGGTATCAACATTGACCTTCTCAAGCAGCGCATCTACGAGAAGGCCAAGGAGATACATATGCGCCGCTTCCCGTACAACGACTTCCTTTTCGACCGCTACGACGACCTCCAGGAGCAACTTTAGCGCCCCGCCGGATGTTATAGTTCTACCTAAAGATCTATAATATCCACTATGGCAACCACATTCTCCATCCTGTCAGGCATACGCTCTCACGGCACCGCGCCGCTGCAGGGCATCAAGCCGTCGATCGACGGCGCACCGGCGTTTACCACCCTCGTAATCAACAATGTACCCCTCGTATTCGGCTCGGGCAATATAGGCCGTGCGGCCGTAAATATCGTGGCCAACCGCCTCCTGGCCATGGGCGCCACTCCGCGCTACCTCTCCATAGGGGCGAGCGTGGATTCCGACACCTCCACATCACTCATCTCGGTAGTGGACTCCTCGATGGCCGATGCCGCCGTGCAGGCCGAAATGGAGTTCGCCTCCGGGCAGGCTTCCATAATCCGTGACCTCCCCGGTGGCTCCGGGCTGATACTCAGCGCCACAGGGGTGGGCGAGATGCCCCCCGACCTGGTGCTTGACCCCGACAATATCAAGGCGGGCGACGTAGTGATATGCACCGGCCCGGTAGGCACGTTCGGCACCGCGGTGACGGCTGCGCGCAGCAATCTGATGGCCGTGATAGAGGCGGCCGACGGCAATGCGCTCACCGACGGCATACACGAGCTGCTGCGCGTGGTGCCCGATGTGCGCTGCATCATATTCCCCGAGCGCGGAATCAACGCCGCTTTGGACGCACTGCGCGCCCGCCGCGAGGGAGTGATAGTATGTAAGGATGCTATCCCCGTGAATCCCGCCGTAGAGGCCGCCTGCCGTATGCTCGACCTCGATCCCTGCGATATGCCGTGTGCCGGCTCTATGCTCGTGGTGGTGCGGGGCGATGATGCGGAGCGCGCCCTTGAGGCCCTGCGCCGCTCAGCCTTCTGCTCCGAGGCCGCCGTGATAGCACACGTGGAGTAGCTCGCCGGCCGTCAGCCCGAGCAGAGGATGGCGCCACTGCGGGCGCAGCTCGGCCATAGGCTCCAGCACGAAGGGGCGCAGATGCATGCGCGGATGCGGCAGCTGAAGCCGCGGATGATCGAGCACGAGCGAGTCGATGGCTATGATGTCGATGTCGATGAGGCGGTCGATATAGCCTCCCCCGGCTGTGCGGTGCGATGCAGGGCTTATCTGCCGCTCCACATCGCGCAGCGCATCCAGCAGCTCCAGCGGATCCATCCCATAAGGGAGCCGGAGC
>CAZMHE010000096.1:0-3505 GCA_964566015.1 uncultured Sangeribacter sp.
CGACCACACGCCCCCCAGACGCGTACTCTAAACCGGGCTGAGCTACACCCCGAGGTAAAAATTTGCTTCATCAAGGCCAACCGGTATCGGTGGGGGAACCTTGCGGCTCATGTCAGACACATTCGGCTGACTGATACCTTCGCTTTAGGACTCATTTCCAAGCGGGGGCTCTTGATTAAAGCGATGCAAAATTACGAACTTTTTTAATTCCCTCCAAATTTTTCAGCAAAAAAATTCACAAAAATTTTTCTCTCCTCCCATCATCTCCCTATCACCCAAAGACATACATTCAACCAGAAATCCCGCGAAAAAAATATTGGGACATCGCGTGCGATGTCCGCAAATGCGATGCCGGATTTATGGTGCTATATTAATAAGGAGTGGGGAAGGCGGGGAGGTGCAGGCGGGGGCAAACGAACCGTGCGGACATAAAAAATTACGGTGTCAGAGACCGATTTTTCGGCTTTTCAGACCCCGTTCAGCGAAAATGTTTGGCGACCATCCAAATCTCTTCTTTAGAGATACTTAATTTCAGTGCAAAATTACAACAATATAACGGCATTTCCAAATAAATAGTTGATTCATTGTGTGAAATAATACTAAAATATATGCGAAAACCTGAAGTTTTGGCCTGAAGCCCCGGAAAATGTTTGGCTAAAGCGAATTTTTGACCATTGTAATACCTTAATTATAAGAATTATGCGTTTCATCCAAATCTCTAAAGAAGAGATGCATTAAAACACGGAATACACGGAATCGATATCGGGGTATCTGGATAATCTCTTTTTTGACACGGTGTGACTCCCGACGTACTCCATTGTTCAAGTAGATAGACCGATAGATGTATCCCAACTTATTCAATCACCACCTACACAGCAAAATGAAACGGATTATTTTTCTGCTGTCAATCTTCCTTGCAGGTATCTTTCATACCGCCAACGCTCAGGAAGTGGCCGTAAAGACCAATCTCCTTTATGACGCCACTACAACCCCTAACCTGGGTATCGAGGTCGGTGTGGGTAAGATGAATACCCTTCAGCTCTTCTATGGCTTCAACCCCTGGAAGTTCAAGTCTGATACCCACGGGGAACGCTTCGCCCGACACTGGATGCTGATGCCCGAATACAGATGGTGGCTCTGTACAAAGTTTAACGGCCACTTCATCGGCGCTCACCTCATGGGGGGCGAATACAACGCCTCAAGTGTCAACATCCCCCTCCCCGGTTTCTTCTTCGGCGGCGATAACATCCGCTCCGGAGTCAGGGATACCCGCTATCAGGGTGGCTTCGCCGGATTGGGCGTGACCTACGGCTACCAGTGGATCCTCAACCGCCACTGGAACATCGAGGCGGAAGTAGGTGTGGGATACAACCTCGTATGGTATGAACGCTATCCATGCTATGAATGTGGAGCGAAAATCGCGAACGGCACAACCAACTATGCCGGCATCACCAAGCTCGGCCTGAGTGTAGTTTACATCTTCTAAAAAACGGACTTCGGATGAATTCATTAATAAAAGTATTCTACAGCGCACTCACTGCGGCGGCTTTCGCCTCAGGAGCCTCGGCCCAGAATGTCGGCACAGCCAATGAAGACGTTCGTATCGCCGGAGATTATCTCAATGTCAGCGCACAGCTCATCCTCGACAGTCTCAAGCTGCGCTCCAACCATCAGATCCTGATCACCCCGGTGATCGAAGGAGACAGCACCACCGTCGACCTCCCCTCGGTGCTCGTCAGCGGACGCAACATGCACCTCTCCTATCAGCGTGGCGTGCTAAATAAGTTCCCGCTTATAAAGAATGCCCAGATAAGTCAGGAGGTAGAGCGACAGAACGGAAAATACCAGCGCGTCGACTACTCCACCAAGATTCTCGTGGAGCCCTGGATGAAGTCGAAGAGCGTGAGGATGGCTTTCGTCTACGACTCATGCGGCTGCGGCACAAGCTTCGGCAAACGAATCGGCCCGGGGATACCGGTGTTCGAGAATCCCGTGCCGCACATGACGGCACGCATGTTGCCCGCGCCGGCCCTGATGGAGGTTCCGATCGAGAAACATGGCGGTCGCGCAAGGGTGCAGTTTGAAGTAGACCGCACCGAGCTGCACGATCAGCCCTACCGCTGCAAGAGCGGTCAGCTTATCGACAACCGCGAGCAGTTGGCCATCATCGACGACTCCGTAAAATATGCCCTCTCCGACCCCAACGTGGAGATCGCGTTCATCGAGATCTGCGGCTACGCCTCCCCCGAGTCACCCTACCTCCACAATGTGGAGCTGTCATCGGGTCGAAGCAAGGCTCTCGCCGAGCACTTGGCCGAGCGATACAACCTCCCCAAAGGTAGCGTGAAATATTCATCGGTGCCGGAGAACTGGGGAGAATTCCGCGAGGAGGTATTGGTGAGCAACGAGATCTCCGAAGAGGAGCGCAAGCTTCTTCTCGAACTGATCGACGCCCCCGCCACTACGCCCGAGGAGTTTGATGCCAAGGAGAAGACCCTCAAGACCGACAAGCGGTATCGCGACCTCTACCGGAAGAAGATACTCCCCGAATGGTTCCCGCGTCTGCGTGCCACGACCTTCGTGATCAACACGCGCCTCAAACCGCTCGATGACGAGAAACTTGCGGAGGTGATAGAGATCACACCGGAGAAGATGTCGCTCAACCAGATGTTCCGCGTCGCCAACCTCTACACACCGGGTAGCGAGGAATTCAATAAGGTCATCGAGACTGCATTGAAGTATTATCCGAACAATGAGATAGCGATCATCAATGCCGCCACGGCGAAAGTGCTCAACGGCAAATATGACGAGGCCAAGAAATTGCTCGATCGTGTCAACAACACCCCGGAGGTCTATAACCTCCTCGGCATCATCGCCACGGCTGAAGAGCGTTACGACGCCGCCAAGAGCTACTTCGAGAAAGCGGGCACGACAGACTCCGACCGCAACCTTGAATTGCTTAAATAATAGAATAACAAATAAATAACATAATCAACAAACTAACAATTCATTAAAGTATGAAACTGAACAAATGGTTTCTTGGAGCAGCCGCAGTGGCTATGATGGCCTCCTGCTCCGACGACATCAGCAACGTACCCGACGGCGGCGCACCCGCCGAGGAGGGACAGGGCTACATCGGCATCAACATCCAGTTGCCGACAACCAAAGGCACCCGTGGCTACAACGACGATTTCGAAAACGGTGAACTCACCGAGTATAGCGTCAATGATGCAGTCCTCCTCCTTTTCCAAGGAGCTGACGAGGCAAGCGCGACATGCAAAGGAGCATACACACTTCAGGAGGCAGAACCGGTTTATGACGGCGGTCAAGTGACACGTCACTCCGTACGCGTGGCCAATGTAAACGGCCTTACCCTCTCACAGAATCTCTATGCATTGGTTATGGTCAATGGTGTCGCTAATGGCTTGTACACACAGGCCCAGCCCACGGCTTCATGGATGCCCGGGAAGACAATTCAGCAACTTCAGGAATATGTTCTTAATAA
>CAZMHE010000096.1:3605-10136 GCA_964566015.1 uncultured Sangeribacter sp.
AAAGCTATGGAGGTTACCATCGATGGCTTTAAGTATAAACTTGAGGTTGAGAGTGTAAGCTGGGATATGGCACAGGACATGGGTGACACCTATCTTGTAAGAAATACCCGCCGTCAGCTCGCCGGAGCCACAGATGGGACAAACCTTTGGAGCTGGAGTTATGCCTCTGACTATGTGACTCCCGCAAATTACAGAATGCTCGGTCATGAGGTTCTTTCCTCTTTGGTAAATGAACTCAAGCCCGGTGAGAATGAAGGAGACGAGTCTACTTGGGTATCTTCTACAAAAAGTTTCTTCCGTCCCTATTTCTGCCAGGTACCCGGTTATGGAGTTGGGAATGCGAATGACGATAAAGATCCCAATACCTACGAGAATAAGAATTTCATCAAGGATACAATGGAAGCCAAGGATGCAGTGGCCATGACAGGCACCTCATCTTTCTCCAGCACAGGTGCATTCTATCCCCGTGAGAATACATTCCCCGTGGAGTATATGAAATATGCCAACACGACCCGTGTAGGTTTCTGGGTGACCTTCAAATTCACTCCTGTATCCGGCCAGACCGATGCACCCTCAATTGGCAAGGATGTGAACTTCTACATCAATGGAATGGATAAGACCACTCTATATCTTGATGATAAAGATGGATATGATCCCCTTACAAACCGAGCACTCGCTGCACTCTCAGACACAGAGAAATACGAGAAATTGTGGGAGGCTATTAAGGCAGCTCTTGATAAGGATGAATCAGTAGGCGGTTCTGTCGAAAACATTCGCCTTCAGGATCTCATCAAGATCACTTACAATACCTATGACGAGGTTACGAATAAGAACGGCGATAAGGATGGTTCAATCGAGATCACAGGCATCGAATTCAAAAGCGTGGAGGCTCTCAATGCTATCTATCATAATGATGATAATGTCGGATACTTTGCTTCCAAGCCGGACTTTGAGTTCAATGATAACATCATCGCTGAACTGAATAACCTCGGACAGTTCTACAGGTACACCGGCGGTAAGGTATTCTATGAGACACGCATCAAGCACTTCGGTGACGAACTCACTCCATGGGTACCCACCGGTGTAAGCGCAACTACCATTAATGAATCATACGGCGAGAATCCTACAACTCGTAAAAAGAACTATCTCGGCCGCTACGGTATCGTACGCAACAACTGGTATGATCTCAAGGTGACAAAGATCCTGAACCTCGGTTATCCCGAAGACCCCGCCAAGTGGGATTCCTCATGGCCCGGCAAACCCGACGACAACAAGGATCAGTTTATCGCTGTCGAGCTCCGCGTCCTCTCATGGGCTAAGAGAAGCCAGAACGTAGAATTCTAACAACCCGGTCAGCCCCTGCGCTGATCACGACCTGAATAACCGGAGAGGGGGCCTCCACCCCTTTAGGGATGCCCCCTCTCCGTTTTCCTCTTTTCCCTTTTCACCTCTCTTCTCTCTTATCTAAACCTACTGAAATGAAACGTTCACTTTCCAATATCATATCCGGCTCTCTGTTAGGTCTCTTTGCGGTGACCTCGGCATCCTGCACGATGATGCACGAGGATCTCGAAGACTGCCCCACAGGACTCTACGTTCGTTTCATCTACGACTACAATACGCAACGCGCCGACATGTTCAAGGATCATGTGGGCCACGTGCAACTCTATATATTTGATGAGAACGGCCAACTTGCCGCACAGAGAAGCGTGAGCAACACCGCCGACGATTCTCCACTCTCCCGCTACGGCTACACGATGCATTTCACCGAGCAGGAGCTTCCCGCAGGTCATTCCTACCGCCTCCAGGCCGTAGCCATGCAACGCGACTGGGATGATGCGCTCTCTTCCGAGGGTGCGAAATACAGGCATTCCGCCTCCCCTACCGAACATTCCGAGAGCCTTACCATATCTCTCGACCATCATAACGAGCAGATCGCGGGCACTGAACAGTATCCCGTCAGCGCCGCCGCTCCCCTCGACACCCTCTGGCACACGCTGAAGGTGATCCCCCATCTCCCTGCCGACGGCCTCGTCGTGCCGGACATGGACAAGACTGCAAAACCATTCTCAATCTATCCTCAGGAGGATCAGCTCGTGCGCGTGGAGAAAGACCACGCCACCTACGCCACGGTCTCACTCATCCGCGACACCAAGCACCTCAACCTTACCCTCCGGCATGTTGACAACCCGGAGACTGCTTTCGCTGATGACTATGAGGTGAAGATAATCGACAACAACGCCCATCTCGCCCACGACAACAATGTGCTCACCCACGACTCGGTGCGCTACACACCCTATGCCAGCTGGACATCTCGCCTCCTCGACGACAACACCGTCGAGATCGAGACCATCCACACCGGCAACCCGGGGCAATATGGCGGGGCGAAGGCCAAGGTAAGGGCCGACGCCGACGCGCCGAATGTGCTTCAGCGCACCGCCCACTACAACATCATGTTTAACCGTCTCATCCACAACGTGGATGACAACTCCGACAACGCTCTCCTCGAGATTCACAACAAGAAGACCGGCAAACTCGTGGCCGAGGTCAATCTCCCCTATATACTCTCACAGGGTCGTATGGCCTACGAGATCCAGAACTACGGCCATCAGGAATACCTCGACCGTGAACACGACTACCGCCTCGACTTCTTCCTGAAGGGCGACGAATGGATCGCCGTCGAGATCAAGGTGCTCTCATGGAGCAAGCGCATCCAGAACGTGGAGTTATAAAGCGACTTACATCAAGAAATGAATATGACTTATCTGCAACATACTTTAATCCGTGTCCTTATCACCCTGTTGGGTGGTATGGCACTGGTTGCGTGTGGCCACGATGAGCCAGTTCAGTCGCCGGTGAGGATCTTCAAGCTCCGCCTTCAGCTCACGACCGACATCGAGATGACACGTGCCGAAGGTGAGAACTGGGGTGATGATTACAACAGCATCTTCGGCTCCCCTCTGGAAAACCGCATCTCTACGGTGGAAATATATATCCTCGCCACAGGGAGGGAGGTTGCCACTAAGGTCAAGGCCGAGAAGGATCCCTTCACTTCCGGTTACACCTATATATTGGAACTACCGGCCGACACACCGGGCGTGACATATGATGAAGCCCGGCAGGAGGTGACCTTCGACGGCAGGATAATGGCTGTCGCCAATGTCGACGACCTCGATTCGCCGGTGAACGCACCCTCCAACTGGCCCACGGCCAAAATACCATACTCTCTCGACTTCACCGGCTCGCTTCAGGATTGGTCGATACCGATGTGGGGAATCGAAAGCTATACAGGCGTCACTCTCCGGAGCGACGAGATCGCCGAACTGGACCGCGAGATCTACATGCTCCGCTCCGTATCGAAAATCATCATCAACCTCGACACGGAGACAGATGTGCGCTCCGACTATAAATTAGGTGCGATCACGATGTCACCGGGTTCTCCCCGTCTATACGCCGAAGGGTACACGCTGCCGAAGGATGCACTCACGCAGACCTCGACCCGCACTCTCGGCAGGGAGGGATGTTTCGATCCAAAGACCGGCGAGGATTTCAAGAAGTTTGAGAATCCTGATTTCATCAGCAAGACCGACTTCGAGAAATACACCTACGTTTCCGAAAGCCTGACCGTGGCCGAACATCCCTTCGAGTTTGAAGTGACCCTTGTGTCGCTTCATGAAGACCGCCCCGACATAAAGGGCACGCTCTATTTTTCCAACTACATCGATTTCGAACAAGACGCCACCATCACCGACGTCGTGAGAAATCACATATACGAATTTACAATAAGACTTTCTGATTTCAAGCTAAAGCCGGTGGTCAAGGAATGGCGTCCGGGAGGAAAGGTGCATATTGAATGGTAATGAAACTGAATAAGCAACGACATATAACCAAGATTTTGGCTTTCAGTCTGACGGTTGGAGGCCTCACGGCCTGTCAGGATGACCTGCTTTATGATGGGAGTACGCCGGCTTATGACAGCAACGCGGTGTTGTTTGAGACCTTCGTCGGCACTCCCGTCAAGACCACACGCGGCGGAGACGATCCCCGTGACCTTGACCCCCTCGTTCTCGACAGCGATGGGAAGAGACTCTATCTGCACACTTACGTCTGCGACAACAGTTTCGATCCCGCCCTCGCCCCCTCCGCACCCTCCACACGCGGACTGCAGGTCAACGACATGGCTTCTTTCCGCAATGTACACGGTAATATCTTCGGCATCGAGGTGAGGCAGACAGATGCGTTCGATCTGATCGACGCAACCACAGCCACTCCCCTTCCAGACACCGGAGACACTCCTTCTGAAGTATGGAAAGTGGATTGGACAGGAGGGAACAGAGTCTACTGGCCGGCCAACGACGGGATGCTCTCTTTCCATGCATGGGCACCCGCCGACCTGACAACGACAGGCATGACCTCTGCCGGTCTGACAAAGACCCACGGAGCTATGTCCTTCTCATATACCGCTCAGAAATCGGCCGACGGTGAGTCGGATGCCGAAGTGCAGAAAGATCTGCTCCTCGCCATCACTGACGCAAGCAAGAAAAGACCGGAAAGAACTGACAAAGGATTGGTGGAGCTCCAGTTCACCCACCCTCTCGCAGCGGTGAAATTCGCTGTCAGGGATGTGCTCGAGGGCACAGTGAAAAGCATCACCCTCCGTAACATCAAATCGACGGGCGACTGCACATATACCCTCAATCTCGACCAACAATCAGGGTATTATATCTATACCCGCACCGGAAAATATGTATGGGAAAACCAGTCTGAGCCGACAGAGTTCAGGCAGGTCTTCAATGTGGATGTCCCGGATTCCGAGAATGAGGACGACATCCGCAATAACGAGCGCGATGAAGATGGCGACTACTCCATAACAGCCCATAAACCGGAAGCCACCTTCATGATGATACCACAGGAGATCTCAGCCGATGCCGAGATCGAGGTCGTCATGACCCAGACTGTCTTCCCCGGCAAGGGCGACCTTGTGTTCCGCGGAAAGATCAAGGATAATAATGTGACCAAATGGGAAGCGGGAAAGGAGTATGTCTACACCATCTCAACCTCTTCGGAGAACTGGACCTATGTATTCGACGTGAAAGGCTCAAAGCAGAAAGTGAATGAAAATAAGCCGAAAGAGGAGCCTTTTGAATCGTATGCCTCCGGTATTGTGGCGAATTATTCCGTCACCGAGGGTGCTTTCTACGAGGTGAAGAGTTATCGCTACCGCACCAACAAACCCTCTATTAAGGAGCCTGTCAAATGGACCGGCACGGTTCAGGATGAAAAGGGTCAGGATTTGGCTTATGGCGTCAATGTCAGCGACAACGATGCCATTCAGGCACTAATCACCAAATATGGGAAATCGACCCCCGGTGATGAAGATGGCATCCAGATGACCTATACACCCGAGGAATGGTTTCCCAATCACACCTTCACCAAGGATACCAATGAAGATGGCACCAAAGACTCGTTCGGTGGCGACGGATCCGTGGGTTTCACCAAGTTTGATCTGAATTTCAAATCTCAGTATATCGCCACCGACTACGAAGGGGACTGGCAGATGCGCGCCACCTCTCCCGAGACCGGGAACGACCGCGAGAACCCTATCGACCTGTCGAAAAGGAACGGAGGATTGGGTGTGCGCAACACCGCCAACTGCTATGTGGTCAACAAGACGGGGTGGTATGCGATCCCCCTTTATTATGGCTGCACCGTCAAGAACGGTGTGGAGACCGATGAGCCCTATAAATACAATAACGGTGTCGCCCACGCCGAGCATGGATATGACGCATTGGTCAACTTCGTTGACTACAACGGCAAGCCTATCAAGCAGGCTAAAATCGAGGGCGCAAAAGATGCTACCCTTGTCTGGACTGACGGTGAAGATATTTTCTCGAATGACGAAGTCGAACTGCGCAATATCAATGGTGAACCCTTTGTGGTCTTCCACATAAAGCGCGAGAATCTTCTTCAGGCCAATGCCGTTGTCGCCATCCTTGACGGGAAGGTCAATAAGAAGAGCAGTACCCCTATCGATCAGCAGGCCAATATCATCTGGAGCTGGCATGTCTGGATTTCTGACTACTTGGTCAACGGAGATCTTGTGCTGGGTCAGCATCCGGAAGCTGCCAAGAATGAGATAAAATGCAAGAGTATGAAGGACGAACTGCATGGCGAACCACTCGTGGATTCCTTCACTGCGGCACCACGCAACCTCGGATGGTGTGATGCCAAGAATATCGGTTATCTCAAACGTGTCGGCAAGATCAAGTTCGAGCAGGACAGACCTCGCAAGGAGAGTTATGCTACCTCCGACTATACCCGCTCCCTCGACGTGGAGCAGCGAGGTCATTTGATTACCTATTGGATTGGCAACAACACCTATTATCAATGGGGACGTAAAGACCCGATGGTCGGCTTCAGCAATGACCTTAACGAGACCAAGACTTGCTTCGGGCCGTTGCAATATGATTTGTCCGACGCCGGGGTAGAAATAGGAATCGACGAAGCCATCAAGCATCCTCACCTGCTCTA
>CAZMHE010000097.1:0-10123 GCA_964566015.1 uncultured Sangeribacter sp.
GCAAGTTATGATATATAACGCATTATATGCAAGACAATCCATAGAAAAAAGGGACTGAGCAAAATAGCCATAGCGATAGAGGAAACCGACTGCCGTCATCGGAACGCAGCTGTCAGACGCCTGTTTGATATAGTCACCGGCGAGCACACCGAGGCCACCGGAATAGATCTTGAGGCAGTTGCAGAGACCATACTCCATGGAGAAATATGCCACAGAGGGGATATCGCTGCGCATAGGTTTTGCAAGATACTCCTTGAACATGGAGTAGGTGGCGGCGATGCGCTCCATCATCTTCTCATCTGCGAGAATCTCCTTTACTCGGTCTGAGCTGAGCTGCTGGAGAAGCATTACGGGGTTCTCACCTACCTTACGCCAGAGATCGTGGTCAATGTCGCGGAAGAGGTTCTTACCCTCGCTGTTCCATACCCACCAGAGGTTTTTAGAGAGTTCCTCAAGGGGTTTGAGTTCCTTGGGAAGATTTGAGCTGATGGTAAGGTTGCGCCATACCGGCTCGTTTGTGTTGCTTACCTGAAGTTTCATTGTTTAAAACTATAGTTGTTACAAAAATTTTTCCTATTATTTTTATCTGCCTGTCCGTTCATCACGCCTTTGTGTGGCTATACGGAAGGCATCGTCATATGCTTTTATGAAGAAGCGCCAGTCTGCTTTTTCCGAGGTTGCTGTCGCCTCTTTGTCGGCCTGCTTTCTCTCCTCTTCACTCTTGGCGGCGAATTCCTTGAGCTGTCGGGCAATCTCACCGGCGGTCTCGCAGTAGTTGGAATCGGAGCGGCCAACTACCTTCACTCCGCAAGCCTCGATCGAGTTTACAAAGTTGTTGAGGATCCATTGTCCGAAACCGCTCTTGTCAGTCGTCACCGTAGGCACTCCGAACGCCACACTCTCGAGTGGGGTATAACCCCAGGGCTCATAATATGATGGGAATACCGTGATGTCGATCGCCGGGAGAAGATCGTAATAAGATATGTCAACGATACCGTCGTGGCCGTCAAGATAGCAGGGGACATAAACGACGTTGACTTTTCCGAGGAGCTTCCCCTCACCTTCGAGGGTTGCAATCCTCCGTGTCACGCTGTCGCAATCCTCGTTGTTGAGTCTGTGCGTCATATAGTCAGGCGCGTCAGCCACACCACTCTCCTCTTTCATGGCTGTCAAAAGAGGCATCGAGGGCTCCTTGACCCAAGCCGGAACAAGAACGAGTGCGAGTACATCCTTAGCCGGATCAAACCACTCGAGTGTAGCCAATGAATCGAGGAAAAGGTCAAGACCCTTGTTGCGGTATTCGTTGCGGCCGCTGGTGGCCACAATCATTGTATCGTCAGAAAATTTCTTACCCTTGAGAGCACCGGCTATCGACAACAAACGTTTTCTTCCGGAGGCTCTGAGTGAATCATATCGTTTCCCTCCCGGAACAAAATCAGGTTCAAATCCGTTGGGAGTCACTACCTGAGGACGTATGTCGAGAAGCTGCTCACATTCATCGGCTGTCACATCACTCACCGCGGTAAAGCAGTCGGCCTGATGGGCGGCTGTCTTTTCGAGGGAATGTTTGGCCTCCATATTCAGCTCACGGGCCATCTGGTCGCCGTTATAGCCGTGGAAATAATCGTATAGCGGTTTGCCGTTGCCGCAGATGCTGCGTCCGATGCTTGTGGCATGTGTAGTGAAGACAGTGCGTGCCAACGGAGCGGTGCTCTTGAGATAAAGGAGTCCCATTGCTGTTGTCCACTCGTTGAAATGAGCCATTACACCGGCTTCATCCACTTTCAGGTGGTCAGCGAGGCTCTTCATCACGATGGCAGACGCTATGGAAAATGCGCATCCCTCATGGTAATCACCGTAGGCATGGAGTGAATCAACTCCATATTGATCCCACATCATGCTGAAAATCCTGTCGAGCTCGGCGTAAACTCCGTCAAACTTGACAAGCACGACCTGAGGCGATCCGGGAATATCCCAACGTCCCGTACGGATTGAAATCCCGTAGGGAAGTTTCATCTTGGATGCGGCTGACTTGAGGAGCGTCTTGCGCTCAATAAAATATGGGGAGGGGGTGGAATCGGTCCATACATCCGGGCCGATGAAGATTAATCTGTCGTCGAATTTCTCCTGCAGCACACGTGCCTTGGTCGACAAAACGGTGTATATTCCACCGATTTTGTTACAGACCTCCCAGCTTGTCTCCATCAGGAGACCTATGCAGTCAAGGTCATGTCGATTGACTTTCTTCATAGTCTTCAATCTATTGTTTAATTGTAGCGGACTCACAATATGTTTTACGTCTCGCTTTAAGCCCCGCCTTTGCGGGTGCTCACAAATTCAGACTGCAAAATTACGGATTTTTGGGGAATTAGGCAAGTTTTAGGGCGTAAGATGTGCCAACTTTTCACGGTTGTTAGAATTAAATAGTATTTTTTTGACCTTAAAACCTACATTTTTCTTCATTATTCCTCTATGTTACAATGACGGATTAGACCCGACCGCAGAAATCTGCAATCGGGCCTATTTTATCAATCCGGACGTCTCTCCTCAAAAGGGGACGTCATCGGTCAGAAAGGGAGATCTTCGTCGTTTCCGGGAGCTGCGGTGAAATTAGGCTGCGCGGGAGCACCGAATCCGGGCTGCGGAGCCTGCTGAACAGGCTGGCCATAACCGGGCTGAGGTTGTGCACCATATGCGGGGGCAACACCGGGAGCTCCATAGGGAGCACCGGCACCGGGAGCCTGAGCCATGTCGCGGGCTGCATAAGCACTTACGTCGGTATACCACCTTCCGTTGAACTCACGGCTCTCCACATCCACCGAGAGGGTGTAGGAACGTCCCACCTCGATGCCTATTGTGTCACTGCGGTCGCCAAACACATGGAACTTAACTTTACGGGGATAGGAACCGAATGTCTCGAGCACCCACTCTCTCTTTTTCCAGGGATTACCGGCTTTGGATGTGCCGGACTGCATCGGAAGCTCCTGTATGATCTTACCTTCTATTTCCATTATATTATCTTGTTATCGTTATTTCTTAACAAAAAGTGCTTTTTGCTCTCGCGAAATTACAAAATTCATTCTTCCTAACCAAATTTTTCTTCACGCGAAGCTATAATCTCTTAAATGAGGAAAGGATTTGAGGCTTTTTCTTCGCCGATTGTCGTGGCGGGGCCGTGTCCGCTATAAACCACAGTTGAGTCGGGAAGTGTGAGGAGTCGTTGACGGATGCTTCTTATCAACTGTGAATGATCACCTCCGGGGAGGTCTGTTCTTCCTATACTCCCCTGAAACAGAGCGTCACCGACAATCACAAAGCCATCCTTGCGATCATAAAGGGCTATGCTCCCCTGAGAATGACCGGGCACCTCTATCACTTCGAGCTCACCCTCCCCGATGTGGATCTTATCGCCGTCTTTCAGATATTCGGTGATGCTGACATCCTCAAAATTCTTACGGAGTCCGAATCTTGCAGCCTGTTGCTTCACATTCCAACCTAATGGCTCATCTTTTTGTGATGCCATCACCGGGATATTATACTTTCCTGTAAGAAATGCATTGCCGGCCACATGGTCTATATGAAGATGTGTATTGATGACATGAGTAGGCTTCAGCCCGTTACGCTCGATAAAATTGGTCATTGCCTCCTCTTCCTCCTCACGCATCATGCCCGGATCGACTATGGCACAACATTTGGTTGAGGGGTCTATCACAACATATGTATTGATTCCGAAGAGACTGAATTGAAAAATTGCGACTTTCATAGAAGGTTATAAGGTTATAGGTTATAAGGTTATAGGTTATAAGGTTATAGGTTATAAGGTTATGAGGTTACATACCGGTATAGACGATTTTCTTTGTGTCGAAGAATGGTTCTGTGAAATAGTTGCTGATTTCAACGATTTCAGTAGTTTTCTTCACAGGCTCAATCTCCGCATGAAGATCACCACCCTTAAGGGCGATCACACCATTCGGCAGACCGTTTCTCTGCGTTTTCGATATATTCCGTCGAACGAGATTGACAAGATCATTCTGAGGCATGACTGCCCTGCTCACAACGAAATCAAATTGTTTCCGACACTCTCCGGAGTCTCCATGCTGGAATGTCACATTCTCTATTCCGGCTTCCTTAGCTATCTCTGAGGCTACACGAATCTTCTTGGCTATCCTGTCGATGAGATGAAATTTCACTTCAGGGAAAAGCACGGCCAAAGGCAGGCCGGGGAGGCCTCCCCCTGAGCCGAGATCCATCACCTCAGATCCGGGTTTGAAAGATATGAATTTTCCTATGGCGAGGGAATGCAGGAGATGGTTAACTTCGAGGTTACCGATATCCTTTCTCGAAATTACATTGATTTTCTCGTTCCACTCCGGATAAAGCCTCATCATCGTCTCAAACTGTTCAACCTGACGGGGCGTAAGGGAGGGAAAATATTTCTTAATCGTATCTATCATAAGGTGCAAAATTAATAAAAAATACTCTTTCCTCCCTTTAATTTCCCATATAATAACATTTCACTTGCCCGACGGGAAGAGAGCCGACAATCTGAAGAGGGATGTGGCTTTTGTCTGTGGAGATCCAGGCGGTGAGGTCATCGCTCGATTTCTTCTTCCCTTCAGTGGTGAAGTTGAATTTGATTTTGTAAGCTTCCCGTGTTGTGCCGTTGCGCATCTTAAGATTCTCCTTCCCTTCGCTCCTCACAGTTAGAGTTTCCACCTTTGAGCCGGAAAAAAGGGTTGATTTCAGAGTGTTACCTGAAGTGAGCTGGCCATAGTCGATCGTGCGGAGATAGTAGAAAACACTAAGCATATCAAAAGTAGGACCTGTTGCAGTGAAGTCTTTCTCGGTCACGCTCTTCTCACCCTTCTTGCTGACTTTCGTTCTCGTGGAGTGGCCTCCGACTTCTTTACCCGAATAGGAATAAATGATGTCGTCGCGGCTGAATTTTCCATCCTCATGGGCAATCTTGGAATAAGAGCGGGGGCGGAAACCATTCTTGGAGACTTCCGATATGAGCGTGTCGCGGATCTGATAGAACCGATCGGCCCACGGTTTGGTTTTACCCGTAAGTGTCATCACATACCTGTCACCGGTATTCTTCAGTTTTAGTGTAGCTTCTCCGGCATCCTTGTGGATAAGGCCCCATTTATAAGAAATGACATAGTCGAGACTCTCATTGGCAAAATTTGCCGCGCCGGATGTCTGTGCATATGCCTCTGACGAAAATAGGGAAAAAACACCCAAAAGCAGGATAATAAAATGTCTGGATAAAGATATCATACGCATAATCGGTTAAAATCTTCACTTATAATAACGTTGAAAATCTTTAAATTCTGACAAAGAAAGCACTATAAAGTTTAAGGAGTCTCCCGGTTGACCGGAAAACTCCTCATACTTACATTTCGTAATTTCTATTATTGATATTGTTCGATTACCTGTTCGAGGGTAGCGATGGGGGTCACACCGGCAGTGCGCCACTCGGGCTTACCATTCTTGAAGAGGATCAGCGTAGGCACTGACCTTACATTATATTGAGCCGCAAGAGCTTCATTCTTATCGATATCCACCTTTATGATCCTTGCTTTCTCTCCAACTTTCTCATGGAGTTCCTCAAGAACAGGGTGCATCATCTTACATGGGCCACACCATGTGGCAAAAAAATCTACGAGAACCGGTTTATCCGATTTGATAATTTCATCAAAGCTTTCCATAATCTATAATTATTTTGTTTTCATCTTTAAAACGACCGGGAGTATACAAAAGTTCATTCGGAAATTAGGGTCCCCTCGCAATCTAATAAAAAGGGTTATTTTTCGTTATATGTTTAGTGAAATCGGTGGTTGATTAATAACCGGTTATCAATATCTCTCAATTTCAGTTAGTTTATGATCAGAATCCCTAAATATAGAACAGACATTCTCAAACCTGCAAAAAATCTCCTTACGATACTTAGTCTCCTTCTCCTCTCCCTTTCTGTCACATCATGTCATAAAGATGAACCGGTTCCGGAGGTAAAGACACCCCAGGGGATGTCGATCCTTCTTTATGCCATTGCTTCAGATCTCCCTCTCGACGCAGACAAGAAGGAGATTCTCCGCGTGGCTCCATCTCTCGACCTGAAGAACAATAGTTTCTATCTCTATCAGGTCTATCAGTCAGGGCAACCTCAGCTCCTTAAGCTGACAAATGAGGGGGGAACGGGAGCCTGGAAGAGCGTCAAGACTTATGACCGTGCCCTCTACTCTACAGATCCGGAAAGGATAGCTGCTGTCATCGAAGATTTCCGGAATCTTGAAGAGGCTAATCAAAGGGGTGTGATTTTCTGGAGCCACGGCACAGGATGGTCACCATCATTCTCCAACCACGGCGACAAAGAGGCAGCGAATGCTCCCGTTTTCTACGCATTCGGCGCTGACAAAGATACAGACCGCGATAAGAACTATACTGACAGGTGTGACATCGATGAACTCGCATCGGCAATCCCCGACAAGATGTTTGAGTTCATATGGTTTGACGTCTGCTACATGGGTGGAATAGAGACAATCTATCAGTTGCGCAACAAATGCAACACATTTGTAGGTATGCCGACCGAGGATGCCGGCAACGGTATGCCGTATGATGAGTGTCTCCCCTATCTCATGCACGCCAATCCTGACTGCATCAGTGCAGCAGAGGAATTCTTCAACTACTATAAGGATGGTAAGGATGTCGACTGGGATGTTGCCACTATTGCGGTTGCTGACATGTCGCAGATCGAACCGGTTGCTTCCATATGCAGGGATGCATATTCCGGTTCTGAGGTTCCCTCAGCCTTCGGTCTTCAGAAGTATTCACGCGGCAGCAACGGCCCGTTCTACGACTTTGGACAATACACACGAATCAAAGCCGATCTCAATCCTTCTGCTCCTGATATGTCCGGTTTTGAGGCAGCGATGCAGAAATTCATAATATATAAAGGAGCCACGAAGCGAGACTTCTCAGGCAACATCATCGATCAGGATAACTTCAGCGGCATCTCTTGTCACTTGTATAAACCTGCCGACAACAGTGCTTCATCGAAATATTACCGCACTCTCGACTGGTTCAAGAGAGTGTATGAGTAATACCCTTCTTTCCATCCAAACTAACAATCTAAAAATTTAAACAAATGATTCAGACCCAGGACCTTCCGGTAGTGGAACTACCGGATTCCCCGGAAAATGCCAGATCAGCCTTTGAAACCCTCAAAGGCCTGGGCATCGACGATGCACTCTCAAACATCGCCAACG
The DNA here is from genome assembly GCA_964566015.1 of uncultured Sangeribacter sp. Classification (GTDB taxonomy): domain Bacteria; phylum Bacteroidota; class Bacteroidia; order Bacteroidales; family Muribaculaceae; genus Lepagella. The sequence goes on from CAZMHE010000097.1 coordinate 7,269, forward strand.
GCCTCGTGCATTTCACCTTCCGTCTTCTCATCGCAATCCTCCTTCTTTATTTAGGAAAGATCATCATCAGGAAGATCTACAATCTTGTTGCTTCCATTATGCTGAAGCGTAAGATTGAAGCTTCACTAAGCACGTTTGTGCTGTCATTGGTAAGGATTGTTCTCTATTTCATCCTTATCGTGACGATTGTCGGAATACTCGGAATAGAGACAAGCTCATTCCTCGCACTCTTTGCCTCTGCCGGTGTCGCCATCGGTATGGCATTGAGCGGCACACTCCAGAATTTTGCAGGCGGAGTGCTCATCCTTCTCCTCAAGCCATATAAGGTCGGCGACTTTATCGAGGCACAGGGATTCACAGGAACTGTCAAGGAGATTCAGATCTTCCACACGGTCATCAACACCACAGACAACAAGGCCATCATCATCCCCAACGGCGGTCTCTCAACAGGCTCCATCAATAACTATTCCATGGAATCATACCGCAGGGTTGACTGGAAGATCGGACTTTCATATGGCACTGATTACGCAGCTGCCCGCGAAGCAATTCTTGAGATGATCAAGAGCGACCCCCGCGTCATCACTGAGTATATTGAGGATGAAACGAAATCAAGAAGTGTATCCGGCACTTTGGGAGTCAAGAAAGAATGTCCACCTTTTGTTGGCCTCGGTGAACTGGCAGACAGCAGCATCAACATCACGGTGCGTGCCTGGGTAGCCGCAAAAGACTACTGGGGACTATTCTTCGAGATGAACGAGCGTTTCTACAAGGAACTCCCTGAGATGGGCTTCTCCTTCCCATTCCCTCAGCTCGATGTTCACCTCACAAAAGAATAAACTCATATTACGCAAATCATATACCGGCATAATCGCGCAATCCGATTATGCCGGTTTTTATCTTCCCTGAACCGAAATTCCGTTATAATTGTTAAATAATCGTAACAAAATTAGGTTCTTCTTAAAGTATATTAAATAGCTGATGAAAAAATCTATCATATGGCTCCTTACAATTGTGATGTCGCTGACATTCGGGACATTGCTCTATTTCCAGATAATGTATCTCGAGAATATGGTGAAAATGAGGGAGGCGCAGTTCACCGAGACGGTAATGCGATGTCTTGCATCCACCTCATCATTTCTTGAAAAGAAGGAGACACTGCATTTCCTTGAGGAAGATGTCAACATTATCGAGTCTACACTTTATGATGATCCGGCTCATAACTCGGAAAAGAACATCAGCTATACCGTTGAGAACACAGATGGTTCGGTGACGAAATATACCCTTGCCGCCGAGACTGAGAAAGACGCCTCCGATTCATCCCCAAAGAACTTCTATCCCTCCCCTGTTGGTGGAATCGAAGGCAGATACAAGGAGATGCAGGAAGTTATCAGAAGTCAGTATCTCTACCAGAAAGGCCTTCTCAACGAAGTGATATTATCCATATTGAGGGAGTCAGGAAGCAGACCGGCATTCGAGCGTGCCGACTCAACCGTTATCAAGAATTACCTGACTAACGAACTTCACAACTATGGTCTTGATGTGCCTTTCGCATTTGCAGTGACAACTCCGAAAAATGCAATCGTGTATGCTTCCGACAGTTACTCCGGGGAGGATGACGGAGACCGTTACACCCAGCTGTTGTTTCCTAACACTGACAGTCAGTTAAGGCTTAATGTGGAGTTCCCGACCAAAGAGAACTATATCTTCTCAACCGTAAGATTCATCATCCCTACCCTTGCCTTTACGCTTATTCTCCTCGTGATTTTCCTCTACACGATTATCCTGGCTTTCCGTCAGAAGAAGATCACCGAGATGAAGACTGATTTTATCAACAATATGACTCATGAACTGAAGACACCGATTTCAACCATATCGTTGGCTGCACAGATGCTCAATGATGATTCGGTGAGGAAATCACCCTCCTCACTCAACCATCTCTCACAGGTTGTCATGGATGAATCAAAACGCCTCCGATTCCAGGTGGAGAAAGTGCTTCAGATGTCAGTACTCGATAATTCGGGCAGCGGCCTTAAATTCACGGAAGTCAATGCAAATGCCATCATCTCAAACGTTGTCAATACCTTCAAGATCAAGGTTGAGCGTTTCGGAGGCACCCTTACTACGGATCTGGACGCAATCGATGCAGAGGTGACGGTTGATGAAATGCACTTCACCAATATCATATACAACCTGCTTGACAATGCAGTGAAATATATGCGTGAGGATGAGGAACCGAAACTCTCGATACACACAGCCGACATCAGCGGCAACCGTCTTGAAATCCGGATATCTGATAACGGAATCGGCATACGTAAGGATGACCTTAAGAAGATATTCGAGAAATTCTACCGTGTCTCGACAGGAAACCGTCATGATGTGAAGGGTTTCGGACTCGGACTTGCATATGTAAAGAAGATGGTCACTATCTTCCGTGGCAACATCCGCGTTGAAAGTGAACTCGGAAAAGGTTCCACCTTCATAATCACCCTCCCCCTCTCCGTCGCCGATGACTAAAAATCCTTCTCAGCCATCTGAGATAGACTTTAAGACACTACCATGAAACATTTTTGTTTAAATGAAATAATTTGCATATCTTTGCATCCAAATTACCGGAGGGTAATTTTTAATATCTGATATTCAAAAGAAACGTTATGTTTCATTCGTGAATGAAAACGTAGGAAATTTTCATTTGAGAACACGAATGGCATAGTGGTTCTCACGCATATAGCGTGGGCAGCTATTACCATATCTGTTCTCATGGTTTTTCCTACGACCTTCATTCAAGACATGGCATAGACGGCTCACGTATTCTATGTTAAATTCCAAATTATTTTGGGATTTTTTTGTTTAAGAGG
>CAZMHE010000098.1:0-9869 GCA_964566015.1 uncultured Sangeribacter sp.
TGATGCTGACGCTGGGTGCAGACCTCTATACAGTGAGCAAGTTGCTCGGTCATTCTGACGTCAAGGTAACGCAGGTCTATGCAAAAATCGTAAATCAGAAAAAGAATGATGCGGTCAATCTGGTGAACTCGGTGTTCAGCTGACATAGGAGAAAATCACTTCGGGAAACGCTTTACTTTACTATAGGTGCCTATGGGCGAGGAATGGAAGTAAAGTATAAAAACCGGTTTACTTTATTATGGTGGGTATATATGGGCGCAACTTAAATTAAACGATTTTGCGAACGTTTTCGATAAGTCGAGCGCAGAGCCGAACTTGTTCGGGCTATGCCGAGGCGAGAAAATGTGCGAGGAATCGAAGGAGTAGTTGCTGCCGAAATTGATGTCGGGGTGTCCATCGCATTGGCAGTATAAGTGGATATTGCACCTTCGAGAAGGCAATATATCTATCGCTTTTCGGAGGTGCATTTGGGGCGGCTATTCGTTTGCGAAGAATCCGGTTAACCTTATTGCGATACGATGGGCGTAACAGGAATTAGCGGCAAATCTTTGCTCTTGCACTTCGTCCGTCAGACCTTCGCGATATCAATCTTGACAAACTCGCACGGCATTATTGTTCTCTTCTTTCCCTCATATCGCCCAATCTTCTCCATATCGTGGCGCATTGTCGAGCGACAGAACAAGTAGTAAACTTTACCACGCATTTGCCACTCGCCCCAAGTTTTCATATTGCACAATACATCCCACTCTGCTTGCAGATTGAGTGGCAACACACCCGACGGCAACAGCCAACAGGGGGATTAGGCTACCCCGAATACTATCGGGTTGTACAATAGATAAATTTTTCTACCAATAATTAATGGTAATCATGGCAAACGTACTTTGCAGAATATTAATTACCTTTATCCGATTAAGTATGGAGGCCTTATCGTTGCAATGATTCTTGTTTTTATGCAAAAAACATCTAATTTATAATTTGTAGCAATGGCATCCTCTCCAGTTTTTTATTGTTGAGAAGTTTGCATATAATCAAATTTTCTTCTAATTTTGACAAAAAATGTCAAGCGCTAGATAAATGGAGTCGATAGGACAATATCTTAAAGGAGTAAGGGAGGGGTTAAACCTTCCACTACAAGAGGTTTGCAAGCAGACAAATATAGATACCACATTGCTCAGTCGCATTGAAAACGGCAGGCGGCTTCCAACAAAAGACCAAGTAATCCATTTGGTTCGTCTGTATGGTTGCGATGAACACAAATCGTTGGTATTGCTCGGATCCGAAAAGATTTTATTTACTTTAGACGGAGACAATGAGTATAAGTTGGAGGTAATACAAGTAGCTGCCGAGAAAATAAGATTTGGCAAAACGGTATCTTTATTTCCCGAAATTTCTGATGATAATGCCAAACGATTCGAGTTGGAGAGCCGCCGCTATATAGGGAACAAGGCAAAACTCACACAATGGATTCTGACTATCATCCTGGAACATACTGGCGGTTTTCATAGCTTTTTTGATGTGTTTGCCGGCACAGCCTCTGTATCAAAGGCGGTAATACCGTATGCCGATAAAATCATTATGAACGACTTTCTCTTCTCCAATCACATTATATATCAGGCATTTTTCGGTGCGGGAGATTATGATGATGTAAAATTGTCAAGTCTGCTTGCGCGATACAACAGCATAAATCCCGATGATGTCCCCGATAACTATTTCTCGGATAATTTTGGAGATAAGTTCTTTGATTATAAGAATGCCAAACTTATTGGCTGGATTAGAGAGGATATAGAGCGACGTAGAAAGTCATTGACGGAAAAGGAATATGCGATTTTATTGGCATCATTAATATATAGTATTGACAAGATAGCCAATACTGTCGGTCATTTCGATGCGTATATCAAGAAGTCGATACTTTATCGCCCTTTGACATTGCAGCTGGTAAAACCACTATCGCCAAAGTTGGTAGAGATATATCGTGAAGATTCTAATTTGCTGGCAGAATGCGTAATGGCAGATGTGGCATATATAGACCCACCATACAACTCTCGTCAATACAGTCGGTTCTATCACATCTACGAGAATTTGATAACTTGGGAAAAGCCGGAGTTGTATGGTGTGGCAATGAAACCAAAGCCTCAAAATATGAGCGCGTATTGTACGACAAGTGCGGTTGCAGCGTTCAGAGACCTCATTATGAAATTGCAGGTCAAATATATTGCTGTATCATACAACAACACTTATGACTCTAAAAGCGGATCTTCCAGAAACAAGATTACGCTAGAAGAAATTCGTTCAATTTTAGAGCAAAGGGGCAAGACGACAATTTATGATTGCGCTCATAAGTGTTTTAATACAGGCAAAACGGAGTTTATAGACCACAAAGAGCTTTTGTTTATAACAGAAGTGCAGCGATGAATGATAAAATATTGAGATCTCCATTCTTTTATGTGGGAGATAAATACAAACTTATCAATGAGATAAGGCAATACTTTCCACAAGAGATTGATACTTTCGTAGAACCTTTTGTGGGAGGTGGCTCTGTGTTCATGAATGTGCAAGCCAATGCATATTGCCTTAATGACATAGACTCCTATGTTATTAAGTTGCATAAGCATTTGTGTAAATGTGCCAATAATCCGGATAGGTTATTTGCCTTAATTGACAAATTGGTGTGTAAATATGGGCTATCACGCTCTTACAAAGAGGATGTAATTCCCAAAGAATTAAAACAGACTTTTAAGAAGACTTATTTTGCGCAGTTCAATAAAGAGGCCTATACCAAGATGCGTGATGACTTCAATCATGCATCTCAAAAAGATATGACTCTTTTGTATTTGTTGCTTATCTACGGATTCAATCGTATGTTGCGCTTCAATAAGAATGGAGATTTCAATCTTCCTGTGGGGAATGTAGACTTTAATACCAATGTTGTCGCTACACTGAATGAATATTTTGAGCAGGTTACATTAAAACATCCTTCGTGGTATAATAAAGATTATAAGGCTTTTATAAAAGGATTAAAATTGTCGGAACGGGATTTTATATATTTAGATCCGCCTTATCTGATAACATTTAGCGAGTACAACAAGCTATGGAATGAAAAAAACGAGAAAGTTTTGCTTGCTTTGTTGGATAAGTTGAATGAGAGCGGAATCCGTTTTGCGATTTCCAATGTAACGCATTATAAAGGACGAGAAAATACTATATTTACAAACTGGTGCTCCAAATACAAAGTTCATCCCATAACGAGCAACTATATTAGTTATCACGACAACACAATCAAAGAATTTAACGAAGTATTAGTAATAAACTACTAGCTATGCCGAGAAACGCTGAATACAAACCGTTGCTGTTTACAACTACTGTCCGCAATCCCCAGCGATTGAAAGCTTTATTGTGGGTACTCAAGAAGTTTGACAGGCAAGTTCTAACAGATGATTTGGCGACAAAGATTGTTGCTGAAATAATCCGGTATGGATTATATAGACCAATGAAGATGACTGTTGCCATAAAAGATAAATGGGCATCATCTCCGCAAGGTGAATTTGCGGATTATATTTTGACAGACAAAGAGGTACAGTATATCTTGAAACACAATCCTCAGAATCATAAAGAGGCTGGATTTGCAAAGGGATTTCCATCCCGATTTGCAACATTCTACGATTTTCCAAAAGAGTTGGGATTTGTTTACTATGCTCCGAATGAGCCTATTTTCTTCTCGAAATTAGGTACAATGTTTGCGGAAATATATTCAGTTGAGATTGCGGGCGACTCAATAGTTGCAGAGGAAAAACATCCGGAATATGAGCAGCAGGCTTTCTTGCAGGCAATGTGCAAGTATCAAAGGAACAATCCGTTTGTACGAGTGCTGAATGATAATGTGCCGTTAATATTGTTGCTTCAGACAATCAATAGACTCAATGCAGACCCGGAATATAACGGAGCGGGTATATCTCGTCGAGAGCTTCCTCTGCTCATATTCTGGAAAAATAATGACGCAGAGGCCCTATATCAAAGAATAAAAAGGTTAAGAGCCGAACACGGTTACAGTCCGAGTGATGAAATAATCATCGACATTTGCACAAAAGAGATAATGGGCGGTGAATTCAAAAAGTTCAAGCCAAAATCCATAATGAATGAATACCCTGATGAGTTTATTCGTAAAATGCGACTTACGGGATTGATTTCGTTGCGTGGTGCAGGCCGATTCATTGACATCAACCATATGGAAGATGAAAAGGTTGAATATGTATTGTCTCATTATGCGACATATAGCAAGTATGAAACAGAACGAAAATACTTTGACTATATGGCGGCAATCGACAGCAATCTGTTCGATATACACGCCGCAGAGATTACGCCGAATCAAAGTGAAGAGTTGTTGAAGAATTGGCTCGATTCCTATAATTGGGACTCAATTAAACACGAACTTAACAATTTGGCTGAAAGGAAAACATCAAAAGACGAAGTGCTGAAATTCTTGCCGAATCCTGTGCGGCTGGAATTTCTTACAGCATTGGCAGTTAAGTCGAAACTCCCTGAAGTAAGAGTTATTCCGAACTATTCGTGTGATGACACGGGATTGCCCACATCAACTGCCGGAGGTAATAAAGGCGATATTGAGTGCATTGAGCATCCAAATACCATACTGCTTGAAGTTACAATGGCAGAGGGCCGCACTCAAACGATGATGGAAGTGTGGCCGATTGCTCGCCATTTAGAAGAATTTAAGGATAAATATGAAGCGGAAGACTCTCAATGCGTATTTGTGGCCCCATCTATATTTGCCGATTCATACGACCAGATAAATTGGGTGAAAGATAGAAAAGAGCTTGCAATTAGACCGTATAAGATTACAGAGTTTGTGAATTACCTCGAATCATCAGGGGCATTATATCAATAATACATGTTAGACTATGCAGAAACTAAAAGTAACTTTAAAAAATTGTTTTGGCATATCTAATTTCGATCATGAATTTGATTTTGCAAATGGGAACTTTGTTTTGATATATGCCCCCAATGGCATGATGAAGAGTTCTTTTGCAAAAACGTTTGACTGTATTGCTAAGAATGACAAAAAGCAACAGCCTTGTGATAGAATCTATACAGATAGAGTGCCTGAATATTCAGTATTATACGATGACAATCCGATCGATCCTGCCGCCATATTTGTATCTAATGGAGAATCAGAACTATCAACCGACAACAGGATTACTACATTCTTGGCTAGCAAAGATCTGAAACAACAATACGATGATATATACAAAGAATTAGATACTATTAAAGGGCAATTTATCACAAAACTTAAGTCCATTTCAAAAAGTACTGATTGTGAGGGTGAGATTCTCTCAACATTCCGATCTGCTGAAGACGACACTGTTTTTTCATGTCTAATCTCTATTGAAGAACAAGTTTGTAAAGCACAACGGCTTTTTGAGTTTCGATATAATGATGTGTTTGACAAGAAAGGTAATGTCAAAAAGTTTATAGAAAAACACGAGAAGCTTATCCAACAATATTTTACGGATTATCAAGAATTATTAAACAATTCTCGATTTTTTAAGTCTAATACCGAAGGAGCGTCATTTGGCACATATCAAGCATCTTGTTTAAGCGATTCTGTTTCAGATGAAGCATTCTTTGCTGCCAAGCATAAAATAACATTAAGCAATGGCGAAGAAATCACATCATCAGAGCAGTTAAAAACTCTTATTGATGAAGAAATAAAAAAGATTGTAGATGATGAGAAACTTAAAAATACATTTAACAAAATAGATAAAGCAATTGGAGCTAATAGTGAATTACGATTGTTTAAGGCTGTCATAGAAAAAGATAATACAATTATACCTCTATTGACAAATTATGACGAGTTTAAGAAGATCGTTTGGTATGGATATATTCATAGTATAATAGATGACGCAAATACTTTAATTAACACCTATAAAGGTAAATTTAAGATACTTACTGAGTTATTAGAAAAAGCACGCAAAGAAAATAGTACTTGGGAGACAATTGTATCTCTCTATAATAAAAGATTCAATGTGCCTTTTATCGTAGAGATAAAGAATAAAGCAGATGTTATTCTTAAAGAAGATACAGCAAATTTGGTCTTTAAGTATAAAGATGCAACAGGGGAACCTATTGAACAACATAAAGACAATTTATTAAGTGTGTTGAGTAAAGGAGAATTACGGGCGTTCTATATACTACAACTATTGTTTGAAATAGAAGCTCGTAAAAATTCCAACTCCGATAGTCTAATAATATTAGACGATATTGCAGACTCTTTTGACTATAAGAATAAGTATGCAATAATAGAATACTTGGCAGATTTGCATAAAAATACAAGATTTAAGGTATTCCTATTGACGCATAATTTTGATTTCTACCGCACTATCGATTCAAGGTTGGGTTTAGGAAGATCTGTCTATATGGCTATACACGACACTAATAGCGGTATACTGCTCAATTTTGGGCAATATAGAAAAGATGTATTCCGTCATTTTTCTCAGCATGCTTCAGAAAAATGTATGTTCATAGGATTATTGCCATTTGTCAGAAATATCATAGAGTATTCTAAAGGAGATGCTTCTCCGGAGTATAAATGTTTGACCAACTGTTTACATATTAAAAATGATTCAGCGAGAATATCGGCAAATGACATATGTGCAATATATAAATCTCATATATACAGTTGCAAAGATATTAATATTGGTTTTGGCAATGAGAATATCATTAAATTGATTTTAGACTCTGCCGACAATATCGCGAATGAAAATCCTTTGATTGATGAGATATTATTGCAGAATAAAATAGTTTTATCAATTGCGATTAGATTACGAACTGAACAATATTTAATTGATAAGTTAAATGGCATTATAGATACAGAAAATATAAAGTCTAATCAAACAAGAGAACTTGTAAATGCATACAATAGCCATTTTCCTAATCGTACAGAAATTGCATCTATATTAGATAGAGTTAACCTAATGACTCCAGAGAATATTCATGTGAATGCATTTATGTATGAACCCTTAATTGATATGTCGGTCATACATTTGGTGGAATTATACAATGATATAAAGGGATTATATATACATTAACATTTATATTGTGAATTTTTGGACAATTCTCTAAATTTATTGATGACTCAAATCATTAAATGGGAACTGTATTATTGATCAGATACATGAAACGGCAATGATGCCAAACTTTACTGCTGGTCATTAATTGAAATAGGGAGAAAACATCATTATTTTCTCCCTATTTTTTTGTGGTTTTACCGAGATTACTTTGTAAGAACAGATACCATTTCACAAAGTCTTTGAAATGTTCCTCGGATAGCCCCCGGTGGATTCGCAGGTTGTCTTTCAGGTGGCCGAAAAATGCTTCTATCGAGTTTGATGTTTTAGGGATATTAGGATAACGAGTATAACTGAACATATACGGCAAGGCCCGCTTGATATGCGTCATGCTCCGATGCAACATTTTGTGCGTATACCACCATCTGCCGGTTGTCTGATCCACACTCTTTTCCTCGATATAAGTTTCGTGTTTCCGATACCAGTCGATAAATGCCCGCATCCATAATTGGGCATCATCGTGCTTCTCTATACATCCCTGCAAACGAACCAGTTCAAGCAGTTCCCGTGCGGCTGCGCTTTGTGGTCGGCGCGTAATCCACGACTCGACTTCGCGTGCTATATGAATGGTACATCGTTGCAAAACAGCCTCGGGACACACCTCTCGCACCGCTTTGAGTATATTGGCTGCACCGGCGCACGTTACGCTCTCTATCTCTATTCCGAGCCGGATGATATTGCGCAAGTCCTCTTTCAGCTCCCGAAACCGCTCTCCGTCGGTAAGCCGGTAAAGAATCGTCATCTTGATATTGGCATCACGGTATACGACAAGACATACTTTGTTCGTAAAGTATGTTCCGTCTATCAAGAGATTGACTTTTTCGCGTCGTTGGACATGCCATTGAGGACAGGTCGAAAGCTGTTTGTAGAAATATCGTTTTAAGGTTCTTTCGCTGTATCCGCTCTGCCGGGAAAGCTGGACGATGCTTTGTTTACCCAATATCCAACGCTCGAACCATACGAACATATTATTCGATGAAATATGCTCTCTGCGGTCGGTGAAATAACCGCCGCAAGACTTGCAATGGTAACGGGTGCGACCGTTGCGTTTGCCCCATTTGACGATATCGAGAAAGCCGCAATGAGGACAGCGTTTGGGGTGATTTTTTGACATAAAAACAGTAGTTTAATGAAACGCGTTTCATTAAACTACTGTTTTATCTCCGTAAATACAAATATATGAACTGTTTATATTTAATACCACCAACCATTTTTGGCATCATTACCTGGAATTATTTGCTGGTAGTGTACGATGCATACGCAATCCGAAAGCTCATGAAAGAGTTGTCGTAGACAGAACGGATGCTATAAGAAAACTACATTTAGCGAGTCTTCTGATGTCTGCAATAGACAATGCTACTATTTAATTATATCAATCGTAATTTTATGAGAATGCCGATTCTTGCTAAATGAATATTGCATATAAGAATCGACTTTGCTTGCATGGCGATTGACCAAAACCCCTATTGATTTCAATCAATTGGGGTATTAGGCTCCCACAAGCCTATACAAGCGTACAACAGGCAAGCCTGTATCGTTTTTTCAACTGGCAACGACTTTTGCCAGCGAAAAGAGAAATGTTTTGATATTGTCCAATATATTTGGTCGGGAACGATGTGTTTTAGCCTCTATAATTGCCGGTATTCCTCGAATAGTTCCGGTGTCCTTTTATATCCGTTTCATATGGCCACCAAAAGCCAATAGTATTGTCCGGTCGAATCGACAGGCTGTAAACTACTCCAAACGGAAAGATTTTCGCAGCCAAAAGAAAAATACAGATTGCCCGGCTTTCTCTTTTGGCAGGTTGTATTATTGTTGTGTTGCTTTCCTCAAAAACACTTTACTTTACCCTATTAGCCTATATATATGCTAATCTAAAATAAAGTATATATGCAGGTGTTTATACCTGCGTATGCAGATAAGGTTGCAGAGATGTAAATGCAACCTTATCAGACAATCTTTTTCTTTTGGATGCAATAAGTTTTAGCTGCAAAATTCTTGTCGCCAATGGAATCTCGATGAGAGGACAGATAAGAATAACGACTGAAAGAATGCTAATAAATACAGGCGATGCAAAGATATAGTAACAAAAATTCAGGCAATCTCGGATAAAATTACATTTTGTTACGGATGTGTTACGATTTGCAATTTATTGCGTAATAAATTGCATTTATTCAGGTGATTATAGATTGACGTATTAAATATTCCACATTTTCACGTAAGGACAAAAGCGAAAACACTTTCATCAAATATGTCTGCTTCGGGCACAGCCCGAGGCAGTGACAAAGATAGAAAAATTTTCGCTTCGAAGAACAACACGTTGCGGAGTATCGCGCAAAAAGCGGAAAAATAACAAAAAACGGCTTGAATATACGATCCGTCCTCAAACAAAGGCGTGCGGATATTGTCGGGCGGGAGGACGGGAGGGCGCGAGGACCGAGGACCGAGGACCGAGGACCGAGGACGGGAAGACGTGTAGTCGGGAGACCGCGAAGAAGGCCCCGCCGCGCGGTGGCGGCAGGACATAAAAAAACACCCCCGAACCGCAGTTCGGGGGTGGTGGGTGTCGGACGGGCGTGGATTAGCCCAGGTACGATTTCAGCAGTTTCGAGCGCGACGAGTGGCGCAGGCGGCGGATCGCCTTCTCCTTGATCTGACGCACGCGCTCGCGCGTAAGGTCGAACTTCTCGCCGATCTCCTCGAGGGTCATCTCCGAGCAGCCGATGCCGA